>NZ_JAVCWL010000040.1:0-77813 GCF_030846505.1 Massilia pseudoviolaceinigra
TAAACTGAAATATTTCTAATTGGAGCTCTGACCCCGGTTGTAGGACGTGGCTTAGGGCTCGGGGGGAAGGCGGGACGCAACGCGGGGATTTGACGCTGCAGCTCGCTCGCGACCATGCCGGAAAACAGCGCCGCACCCTTCGCCCCAACGTGGGTGCGGTCGAAGCTGATTTTTGGGGGCCCTTGCGGTTCGACGGCTGCACCTGGCAGCGCAGCCACCGCTGTCGCCGCTGTCACCGGCGCCGCATTCGGGTCCGGCGGCGGCGCTTGCGCCAGGGTGTCGGCTTCGGCCGATCCCATCGCTTGCACCGCGTCGGCACTGATCTTGTTCAGGTCGATCAGGGTGGCGCCGCTCTGGCGCGCCACGCGCCGCACTTGCGCTGCCCACGGGCCGAGGTCGTCGCGCACATACTGGCCCTTGAAGCTGCGCCGCGTCAGCGGCGTGATCAGGACCGGGACGCCGCCCAGCGCGCGTGCCTCGCTGACGTAGCGCGCGATGTTTTGCGGGAACTGGGTGACGAAGTCGGTCGAGCGGCCCGGTTTGCCCGGCTGGTCGTTGTGGCCGAACTGGATCAGCACGTAGCTGGCGCTGTAGGCAGCGCCGTCGCGCAGCAGCGCCTGCACCTCGTCCCAGCGCCCCTCGGCGCGAAAGCTGCCGGAGCTGCGTCCGCCGTGCGCGAGGTTGATGCAGGCCACTTGCGCGCGCAGGCGCTGGCACAGGGCGTCGCCGTATCCCGAACGCGTCGCCATGGTGGAGTCGCCGACGAGGATGATGCGCGCCGGCCGCGCCGCATCGTCCGCCGCCGGCACCGGCAGGCTGGCAGCCATCGCCAGGCACGCCAGCGAAATGAGGGTGTGGACCGGCTTCATCGTCAGAAGGTGTAGTTCACGCGCACGTTGTAGGCGCGGCCGATCGGCTTGGCGATGTTTTGCGCGAACACCACGCGCGAACTGAGGCGCTGGTTCGACAGCGGCGGGTCGACATCAAGCAGGTTGTTTACGCCCACGGTGAATTTGAGCTTCTTGTTCCACGCGTAGTTGGCCGTCAGGTTGTAGAGAATGTACGACTCGATCTCGTTATAGAACGGCTGGCCCGGCTTCTGGCTCGGCAGGGCGTTGGTGTCGATGTAGCTCGACGTGTAGGACTGGGTCAGCTGGGTGCCGAAGCCGCCGCGGCTCCACGACAGGCGCAGGTTGTGCTTCCACTTGAAGACGTAGGTGTTGGCCGAGGTGGCGCCGGTCGAGAGCGCGCCGGGCTGGCCGACACTGTCGAACCAGTCTCCGCCTTCTTCGTTCTGGCCTTCGTATTTGTTGACGTAGGTGCCGTCGAAGGACAGGCCGAAACGCCCCATGGTGGCGGTCGGCAGGGTGTAGTTCAGGCTGGCGTCGATGCCCTGGGTGCGCAGGCCGCCCATGTTCAGGCGCGTCTTGGTGATGTAGGCCAGGGTGCCGTCGGCGTTGCGCACGAACAGATTGTTGTATTTGTTGACGTCGCCAAAGATCGTGTCTTCGGAAATCTGCGCGATCGTCCCTTTCATCTCGACGTTCCAGAAGTCGAGCGAGGCGACCAGGTTCTTGACCGGTTCGATCACGATGCCGGCGGTGAAGGTCTTGGACGTTTCCGGCTCCAGATCGGGATTGGCGCCAGTGAGCACGGTCAGGGTGCTGCCGCAGACCTTGGCCGCGTCCAGGTTCAGGCCCGCGTACTTGGGGTCGGTGGTGAGGGTGCCGGTGCCGCTGATGCCGGGCGTGGCGCTCGGGCACAGCAGGGGATCATCCCATTTCGAGGTCGAGGGCACGCGCGTTTGCGGGGTGCCGTACAGCTCGGGCAGGGTGGGGGCGCGGAAGCCGGTGCTGGCGGTGGCGCGCAGCATCAACGCTTTCGATGGCTCGTAACGCACGCTGGCCTTGGGGTTGAAGGTGGTGCCGAAGTCGCTGAAGCGGTCGGCGCGCACGGCCAGGTTCACATTGAGCTGGCGGGTGAGGGGGGCGTCGAGCTCCAGGTAGGTGCCGAGCACGGTGCGCGCGCCGTGCGGGTAGCGGTTGGGCGTGCCGGAGACTTTGTAGACCACCGAGTCGCCGATGTCGCCGGACGCGTCGCGGTAGGTTTCGCGGTGCAGGTCGGCGCCGACGGCCAGCGCCAGCGCGCCGCCGCCCAGCGGCATCAGTTCGCGGTTGAGGGTCAGGTCGGGGCCGTAGTAGTGCACTTCGGCGCGCCGGTTGATCAGTCCGTCGGCGGAGATGTTGTCGAGGTAGGCTTTGCCGGCGTCGTCCTGCGGGCCGAAAGGATTGAGCACGCCGTCGGCCACGCCCTTGTACAGCCCGGGCGTGCGCAGGAAGCCGCTCAGGAACTTGACCGTGCGCTTGCTGTAGGCGTAGTTGAAGCCGGCCTTGTAGTCCCATCCCTTGAACTGGCCTTCTTCGGTAAGCACCAGGCGGTGGCTGTTCTGGCGGTCGTCGGTAATGGCGGGGCCGAGTTCGTCCAGGCTCCAGGTCAGGGCGAGATCGGCGCCGTTCAGGCCGGCCACGGCGGGCACGCCGCCAGCGCCGCCCGGATACCATTTGCTGGCCTTGGTGATCATCAATGGCTTGCGCAGGCCGGGATTGACCTTGTCGTAGTCGGTCTGGGCGCCGAAGGGCTGGGGCGGATTGAGAGCGTCGATGTACGACTCGGAACTGAGCAGCTCGACCGTCAGCAGATTGCCGTCGCCATGGCGCAGGCTGCCCTTGGTAAGAAACGTGGTTTGCTTGTTGTCGGCCAGCAGTTGCGGATACAGGGTCGGGTCGAGCACGCAAGTCTTGCTGCCGGCGCCGCTCGGCTTGGTCGAGGGCAGGCTGTACTGACCGGGGTAGGGGGCGACGCAGCCGGCGGCGAAATACGGGTTGCCGGTCACGCTGGTCGGCTTGCCGTTGGCGTAGACGGTGTAGTTGGCCGGCGAGGACGAGGAGCCGGAGGTGTTGCTGGTGAAGGCCGTACCGCCCAGGCGGGCGATGTCGTCCGGGTCGCTGATGTTGGGACGGTCGCGCTGCATCAGCGAGGTGCGTTTCTGGGTGTCGAAGGCGGCGTAGATGTTCCAGCCATCCTTGGCCAGCTCGCCCGTGCCGGTGGTGATGCTCAAGCGGCGCTGGTCGCCGCCGCCGCTGCGCTCGGGCGCCATGACGCTGGCGCTGACGGTGGTGTCGGAAATCGAACGCTTGGTGATGAAGTTGACCACGCCGGCGATGGCGTCGGTGCCGTAGATGGCCGAGGCGCCGTCGCGCAGCACTTCGACCCGTTCGATGGCGCTCATCGGGATGACGTCGACGTTGATCGAGCTGTCGCCGATGGCTTCGTTGGCCAGGCGGCGGCCGTTGAGCAGGACCAGGGTGCGGTTGGTGTTCAGGCCGCGCATATTGATCATGGTGCCGCCACCCCCGCCGCCGACCGGTTCGTTGGTGGCGCCGACGGTCAGCGAGGTGGCCACTTCGGACATCGTGGTCAGGCCGCGGCTGACCAGTTCCTCGGATTTGATGGTGGTCAGCGGCAGGGCGTTTTCGCTCGCCAGGCGCTTGATGGACGAGCCGGTGACTTCGACGCGGGCCATGGCGGCGTCGGCCTGCTGGGCGGAGGCCTGGTTCATCAGGGTCGGGACCGCGATGGCGATGGAGGACAGCAGCAGCTTGGGTTGCGGGAACCGGGATGATGTTTGCACGGCGAGTCTCCTGATCAGATTGTTTTTATGGTTAGACCAATTCTAGTTTGGCCTGACCAATTAATCAAGGTGGACTTGCCAGTTGTGCGTTGACGCGTTATCCGGGCTGTTGTTCCCGCGCCTAGGCGGCGCTGGGGGGGCGCATGCGTCCCCCCCGAGTTCGTCGAGCCGTCAGTAACTTCGGTACGAACTTGGGTTCTCGCCTCTCCAGGAACTGGTCTCTGGACTCGATGGCCTTAGGTTCAGCGTCTTTCTCACCACAAAATTCAGAACAGTCTTTCCCGCGCCAAGGCGGCACTCGGCGGGAATCCAATTCCGTAGCGCAGTTGCAGGCGACTCATTGAACCTGGATTCCCGCCGAGTGCCGCCTTGGCGCGGGAAGTCATTTCTGCCAATGGCAGCAATGACGGAGCTTGCGTTACCGGCATTTACCCCTGGACTTGCCTTGTTCCACCGAATCCGAGGAGTTTCTTAGAAACTGGAACCTGCCCGGGAACGACGGGGCGTGGTCGAAAATAAGGTGTGGTGGTACTGCCGGGAAGCGGAAGGGCGGGGCTACTACCCGCGCGAGAACGTGCGCGTCACCCGCTCCAGGTGCGCGCGCATGGCTTGGCGGGCGCCAGCCACATCATGCGAAGCGATCGCTTCCAGAATCTTGCGGTGATCGGTCAAGGTGGTCACGCGCAAATCCTCGGTCTGGAAATGTTCCTTGAGCTTGTGCCACAAACTGCCGCGCTGGTTCCACAAGTAATCGACCACGCCCACCAGCGCCGTGTTTCCCGTGGCGCGCGCAATCGCCAAATGGAAATTGCGGTCGGCCTGCTCGTTGCTGGCCCGATCTTCATGGTGGTGCTCCATCTCCAGCACCGCCGTCAGAATCGCGTCGATGGCCGAATCGGTGGCCATCTTGGCCGCCAGCGCCGCCACTTCCGACTCGATCATGCGGCGCGCGGCCAGCACCTCGAATGGACCCGGCCCCACTTCGGGCACATCGGACTGCGCGGTGGCCTGCTCGCTCACATACACGCCGGAGCCGCCGCGCACTTCCACGATGCCGCTCAGTTCGAGCACGATCAGCGCTTCGCGCAGCGATGCCCGGCTCACGCTCAGCTTGGCGGCGAGGTCGCGCTCGGCCGGGAGGCGTTCGCCGGCCTTGATACTCTCGTCGCGAATGAGTTCTTGAATCCGGGTGGCCACCACACGGTACAGGCGCGGCTCAGCCGAGTTCGATTCTTGCGGCGCAGAGGGTTTCTTCATTGATTGCTGGGTCCGGGGTAAGGCGTGAGGGAGGGTGTTCGCATGCTCGCCTGATTTTAGTTTGCTATGGCTAATGTTGCAAGGCTCCCCCCCCACGTGCGCGCTACCAGCTCGATTCGCGCTCCGGGGTCGATGAGATGTGGTGGATCGACAAATCGGCGCCCTGGAATTCCTGCTCGGGGTCGAGGCGCAAGCCCATGGCCTTTTTCAGCACGCCATACACCAGGTAGCCGCCGGCGACCGCAATGGCCACGCCCAGCACCGTGCCCACCAGCTGCGACGCGAACGACACGCCGCCGATGCCGCCCAGGCTCTTGAGCCCGAAGATGCCGGCGGCAATGCCGCCCCAGGTGCCGCACAGGCCGTGCAGCGGCCACACGCCGAGCACGTCGTCGATCTTCCAGCGGTTCTGGGTGAGGGTGAACATGGCCACGAAAATCGCCCCGGCGATGGCGCCGGTGGCCAGCGCGCCGAGCGGATGCATCAGGTCCGAGCCGGCGCACACGGCCACCAGTCCGGCCAGCGGGCCGTTGTAGGTGAAGCCCGGATCGTTCTTGCCGAGCACCAGCGCGGCCAGGGTGCCGCCGACCATGGCCATGAGCGAGTTGACGGCGACCAGGCCGTTCATCTTGTCGAGCGTTTGCGCGCTCATGACGTTAAAGCCGAACCAGCCCACCGCCAGAATCCAGGCGCCGAGTGCCAGGAAGGGAATCGAGGAAGGCGGATGGGCGGAAATGGCGCCGTTGCGCCCGTAACGCCCGCGCCGCGCACCGAGCAGCAGCACGGCGGGCAGGGCGATCCAGCCGCCCACGGCGTGCACCACGACCGAACCGGCGAAGTCGTGGAACTCGGCGCCGAAGGCCATCTTGAGCCAGGCCTGGATGCCGAAGCGCTGGTTCCAGGCAATGCCTTCGAACAGGGGATAGATGAAGCCGACCAGCAAGGCGGTGGCGATCAGCTGGGGATAAAACTTGGCGCGTTCGGCGATGCCGCCCGAGATGATGGCGGGAATGGCGGCGGCGAAGGTCAGCAGAAAGAAGAATTTGACCAGCTCGTAGCCGTTGCGCGCCGCGAGCACGTCGGCGCTGGCGAAGAAGTCGACGCCGTAGGAAATGCCGTAGCCGATGAAAAAATAGGCAATCGTGGAGACGGCGAAGTCGGCCAGGATCTTGACCAGGGCGTTGACCTGGTTCTTTTTCCTGACCGTCCCCAGTTCCAGGAAGGCAAAGCCGGCGTGCATCGCCAGGATCATGATGGCGCCGAGCAAGATGAAAAGTGCGTCGGCGGCGTGGTTGGTTCCGTTCATTGGACGATTCCCGATAAAGGTGCATGGAAGTGCTGCTGCCCTTAAAGAAGCAATAATCGTTCCATTTTGGTGCGGTAGCGCAAGCGCTTGATTTAATGGAGAAATGCGCGCTCCCGGCGGCTGGCGCCGGCGCGCGCGCACCACGGCGGCGCATCCGGTTTGGTGCAGCGCTCAGGCGCAGTGATTGTGGGTACGCAACAAAAGATCGAACTGGGGCGCGGTCAGCGGCCGCGAAAACAGATAGCCCTGGCCGAAATCGCAGCCGGCGGCGGTCAGCAGGTCGCGTTGCTCCTGCGTTTCGACGCCTTCGGCAATGACCTTGATGCCGAGCTTGTGGCCCATGACGACGATGGCTTCGCACAAGGCCAGGTCGTCCGATCCGGCCACCATCTTGAGAACGAACGACTGGTCGATCTTGAGGTAATCGATGTGGAATTTTTTCAGATAGGACAGCGAGGAATAGCCGGTCCCGAAGTCGTCGATCGACATCTGGATGCCGCTTTCGCGAAACGAGAGCAACTGTTCGCGAATGTTGTAGGTCGATTCCATGAGCATGCCTTCGGTGATTTCGACCACGATTTCGGTGCCGACGTAGCGCCCCAGCACCGGATGGGCGCGCACGTGCGGCGGATGGCAGGCGTGCTTGGTGCCGGGCGAGTGGCGCCGGAACTGGGCTGGCGACATGTTGACGCTGATCTGGAATTCGGGGTCGATGCTGCCGCGCCAGCGCATGGCCTGATGGAACGCTTGCTGGAACACCCAGTCGCCGATGCTGATAATCAAGCCCGATTCCTCTGCCAGCGGAATGAATTCGGCCGGGCTGACCGGACCGCGCTGCGGATGCTCCCAGCGCAGCAGGGCTTCGGCCTTGCGGATGCGGCCGCTGGAGAGCTCGACGATGGGCTGGTACAGCACGCGCAACTGGTCGAGCGCGAGCGCGGCGCGCAAATCGTTGAGAGTGCGCATCTTTCTCTGCGCGGCGCGCTGCATCGATTGCATGAAGTAGCCGAACTGGTTGCGTCCGCGGTTCTTGGCGGCGTACATGGCCTGGTCGGCGTTCTTGAGCAGGGTGTCGACGTCGGTGGCGTCGTGCGGGAACAGGGTGATGCCGATGCTGCCGGACAGGTACAGCGTTTCGGCCTTGATGGCGAACGGTTCGGCCAGCGCGGCGAGCATGGCGTGGGCGACCCGCTCGACGCTGTCGAGGTCGTCCAGCTCGCCGAGGATGACGGTGAATTCGTCACCGCCCAGGCGCGCCACGGTGTCGGCCTGGCGGATGCAGGCCGACAGGCGCGCGGCCACCTCGCGCAGCAGCTTGTCGCCGGTATCGTGGCCGAGGGTATCGTTCACTTCCTTGAAGTGGTCGATGTCGATGAACATCAGTGCCAGCGGCAGGCCGGAGCGGCGCGATTTGCGCAGCTCGTGTTCGAGGCGGTCATGGAACATGCTGCGGTTGGGCAAGCCGGTGAGGAAGTCGAAATTGGCCTGGCGCCAGATGGTGTCTTCCGCCAGTTTCTGGTCGGTGATGCCGGAAAACATATTCACGCGGAACTTGACCTGGCCCCGTTCGTCGTAAATGGTATCGACGCGCAGCCATTCGGCGCACTCGTCGCCGTTCTTGTGGCGCGCCCACACCTTGCCCTGCGCATGGCCCGCCTTTTCCAGGCGCCGCAGCACTTCGCAGTTGTGGGCCTGGCCCAGCGCGCCGGCCAGCAGCATGCCGGCCGGCTGGCCGATCAATTCCTGTTCGGTGTAGCCGCTGAGGCGGATAAAAGCGGGATTGACGGCGACGATGCGGCCGTTGGGCTCGGTGATCATGATCGCTTCGCCAATCGCCTCGTACACCATGGCCGACAGGTTCAGGGCGCGCTCGGTCTTTTTCCATTCGCTGATGTCGGTGGAAATGCCGATCACGCCGACCAGGCGGCCCTGCTCGTCGCGGATCGGCGAGTCGGTCACGTGCATGGGGAAGGTGGTGCCGTTGCGGTGGCGTACCAGGAATTCGCCCGACCAGCTGCAGCCGGCCTGCAGCCGCGCCATGATCTGGGCCGCGCGTTCGGTGGAGTTGTCGGCCGGGACCAGCTCGATGATGTTGCGTCCCAGCGCTTCGGCGGCCGACCAGCCGTAGAGTTTTTCGGCAAAGGGGTTCCAGTACAGGATGGTGCCCCCCACATCGGTGGCGATGACAGCTTGCTCGACCGAGGCGAGCAGGCTGGCCTGGAACTGGATCTGGCGCTCGCAGTTCTTGAGCTCGGTGATATTGTCATGCACCAGCGCCACGGCCGGCACGCCGGCATGGTCGAGCGCGGTGATCTTGAGCGAGAACCAGCGCTGCTGGTGCGGCGCGTCGCAGGGATAGTCGAAGGTGGCGCTGCGGCGCCGCCCGGACAGCACATCGCGCACCAGGATGCCGACCTGGGTGGCGTCGCCGCAGCCGGACGAGGCGGCGCGGTCGCATACGTCGAGGTAGTTGGTGCCCTCGCAGACACGGGATAGATCGCCGCCGTTGGCAAGGGCAAATTCGCGCCACGCCTTGTTGGCCGACAGAATCGTGCCGCGCTGGTCGATCAGGACAATATGCTCCAGTAAAGCATCGATCGTGACCTCGGGGATGGCGTCGGGTAAGGCGGCTAGCATTGTCACACGGGCTCCTTGCAGCAGAGGAGGCGGAGTTCGTCCCGCATCCGCCAATCGTGTAAGACAGTGGTGCTCCAAGAAAGTGCGGTCTTGTGCCAAATTATTTTGCCCCGGCGGCGCTGGCGGCCCCAGGTGAATGTCATCGTGCCGGGGGCAGGGACGAAGGCGAGCGCCCGGGGACCGGGGTGGGGCGGGGGTTATTTCGGGGCGCTGAGGCAGGCTTTCATGAAGGCTTTGCGCTCGTCGCCTTTTTTGCCGGCGGCGTCGGCGTTGCAGGTCTTCATCTTGTTTTGCTGGGGCGTGGCGGTCGGGGCCGCCGGTTTGGCGCTCAGGCAATCTTTCATGAAGGCTTTGCGCTCGTCGCCTTTCTTGCCGCTGGCGTCGGCGTTGCAGGTCACCATCTTGTTCTGCTGGGCCGACTTGGCCGCCGGCGCCGCTGCCTCGGGCGCGGCGAAGGCGGCACTGGTGAACGCCAGCATGGCGCAGGTCATCAACATGTTTTTCATCGGTTCGTCCTCGGTAGTTGGATTGTTCTGGCGTGCAGCAGAACAAATATACGTCAGATAATGCCGTTGTCACCACCTTTTTTCTGGCGCCTGCGCTTTTTGGGGTACTTCCAACTGTCCATGATTTGAAGCGGTATAATTGATTTTTCACGGTTCATAAGCGGTTCAATACGAAGGATGACGCCATGAATGAACTTTCTCTCGATCCCGATACGGTGCGCTCCGACGATACGGGCGCTTACCGCAGC
The DNA here is from genome assembly GCF_030846505.1 of Massilia pseudoviolaceinigra. Lineage (NCBI taxonomy): Bacteria > Pseudomonadati > Pseudomonadota > Betaproteobacteria > Burkholderiales > Oxalobacteraceae > Massilia > Massilia pseudoviolaceinigra. The sequence continues at coordinate 9,646 of NZ_JAVCWL010000040.1, forward strand.
GGCGTGGCCGCGCGCCTGGCGGGCTTGCCCGTCGAAACCTTGCGGGTGTGGGAGCGCCGCTATGGCGTGTCCGAACCGCAACGCTCGGCGCGCGGGCAGCGTTTGTATTCGAGCGCCCAGGTGCGCCGGCTGAGTCTGATCAAGCAGCTGGTCGACCAGGGCCATCCCATCGGCGCCATGGCCCGCTTGCCGCTCGACCAGCTCCAGCATCTGGCCGAGCCGTTGGCACCCGACACCGGCGCCAGCGGCCCGATCCGGGTGGCGGTGGTGGGCGCGGGACTGGCGCGCCAGCTGACGGCCGGTGGACGCGACCGCCTCGCGCTTGACGTGCGCCAGTCCTGCGCCCGCCTCGACGAGGCAGCCACGGCCCTGCGCGGCGTGGAGGCCGATGTGCTGCTGATCGAATTATCCGAACTGGACGATTCGGCCCTGCCGCAGGTGGCCGCCGCGCGCCTGGCGTGCGGCACGCCGGCGGTGGTGGTGCTGTACCGTTTTTGCGCCAGCGCCACGATCCGCCATCTGCGCGCCCTCGGCTGCCTGGTGGCGCGCGCGCCATCCGACATGGCCGAGGTGGCATTGCTGTGCCAGGTGGCGTTTCCGGCGCGGCGCGCGCAGGTGGCCGCACCGGCCCGTGCGCCGGCGCCGCGTCCCGCCGACACGGTGGCGCCGCGCCGGCTGGACGACCAGGCCCTCGCGGCCCTGGCGGCGGCCAGCAATAGCGTGATGTGCGAGTGCCCGCGCCATCTTGCCGATATCCTGATGATGATCGGCAGTTTTGAGCGCTACAGCGTACAGTGCGGATCGCGCAATCCGGGCGACGCCGCCTTGCACCAGGAGTTGGGCCAGGCAGCGGCGCAGGCGCGCACCCTGCTGGAAAACGCACTGGAACGGCTGGCGCGGGCCGAAGGCTTGCCGCTGCCGGATGGCCTGGCCTGAGCCGGACCGCCATTTTTATCATCTTTCACAGGAACTGAGCATGTCGAACGGATTGACTACCGAATATCAACCGAGCACCGTGACGGTGTCGGAGCGCATCCGCGAGCGCCTGGTCGCCAGCAAGACGCGCTTCCACGCCAACGACAATATCGCGCGTTTCATCGAGCCGGGCGAACTCGACGAGCTGCTCGACGAAGTCAGCGCCAAGCTGCAAGGCGTGCTCGAAAGCCTGGTGATCGATACCGTCAGCGACCACAACACCCAGGATACCGGACGCCGCGTGGCCAAGATGTTCATCAACGAAGTCTTCGGCGGCCGTTATGTGCCGATGCCGCCGGTCACCGAATTTCCCAACGCATCGCACCTGAACGAGCTGATGATCATCGGCCCGATCACGGTGCGCAGCGCCTGTTCGCACCACCTGTGCCCGGTGATCGGCAAGGTCTGGATCGGCGTGATGCCGAACGAGCATTCGGCGCTGATCGGCTTGTCGAAGTACGCGCGCATCGCCAACTGGATCATGAGCCGTCCGCAAATCCAGGAAGAAGCGGTGGTGCAGCTGGCCGACCTGTTGCAGGAAAAGATGCAGCCGGACGGTTTGGCCGTGGTCATGGAAGCGGACCATTTCTGCATGCAGTGGCGCGGCGTGAAGGATATGGATGCGAAAATGATCAACAGCGTCATGCACGGGTCGTTTTTAAAAGATCCGGCGCTGCGGCGCGAGTTTTTGTCCCTGATTAAACGCTGATTTTCCGGAGAATCACACCATGCTCGTCCGCCTCCTGTACGCCAGCCGCGCGATTGCAGCGCCGCAGCCCGATACGATCCACGACATCATGTGCCAGTCGCACGCGCACAATCCCGCCCAGGGCATCACCGGCATCCTGTGCCACAGCGAGCACGTCTACATGCAAGTGCTCGAAGGCGGGCGCGAGGCGATCAACGCGCTGTACGCGAAGATCGTGCGCGATACGCGCCACACCGATGTGGTGCTGCTGCACTATGAGGAAATCAACGAGCGCCGGTATGCCGGCTGGACCATGGGCAAGGCGAACCTGGCGCGCATCAATCCGTCGACCTTGCTGCGCTTTTCCGACTTGCCGGGACTGAACCCGCATGCCATGTCAGGAAAGAATTCGCTGGCGCTCATCGACGAGCTGATGGCCAGCGCGTCGGTGGTCGGCCACCCGTAGGGCCAGGCCGGCACAGCGGCCAGTTGGCCGCGCCGGTAGCGGTGGCGCAGAATGGCCCCGCTGGCGAAAAGCAGGGCTTACTCTTCGTCGGCGGACACGTCGCCAGTCTTGCGGTTGTATTTGAGCGTGATCTTGTTCAGCTCGCACAGATTGAAGTCGTCCCACTCGACTTCCGAACCATCGTCGTCGAAGGTGACGTTCAGGCTTTGCAGGCACTGGGCTTTGTTCGAAAACTTGATCAGGCGCGCTTTGTTGGGGGACAAAATACCCTCGCCCAGGCGGTCGTTACCCCAGGTTTTGCTTTTGGCCGGCGCGATATGGACCGAGCGGATCGGATAGCCGGTCTTGTTGACCAGCGTGAAGTCGGCATCACCGGCGAAAGCTGCATTGCCAAGGAACGCAGTTGCGATTACGAGCATCTTGATTTTCATGAGTTTCTCTTTCGATAAATTCGGTTTGACCGATCGTCCCGCCACTGTGCGGGCGCCACCGACAGATGGGGGCTGGCCTGTGCCGGGTGTCGATCTGAATTGAAATTTATCATGCTCAAGAGTATCAAATTGCGGCATGTGAAATTCCTTTTGCATGGCGATGCAAGCGCGCAACAAACGAGATTGTTCGTTATTTTTTGATTACACCGATGCTGCGGCCATGCACCGGCGGGCCGGTTTGTGGTCGGAAAATACATGAATGCGGCGTCGATTCATTGGCGGCCATTTTGACGGCGCTCAATGAGGTGAACCGCACAGCAAACGGCCCGCGCCCGCGGCAATGGCGCTACGAAGAGCCAGCGCGCATCGCAGGCTTCGTAGCGCCGGTGCTGTGCCTGCGTGCGCTACGCGACGTTGATCTGCACCCTGCGCGGCTGGGCGTGCGCCGTTTTGGGAATGCGGATTTTGAGTACCCCGTGCGTCAGTTCCGCGCTCGCCTGCTCGCCATCGAGTTCCCTGGACAGGGCGAAGGTGCGCTGGTATTGCTGGTGCTTGACCTCGGCGTAGCGCGATTCCATCCCTTGCGGAACATCGAGCGATACCGCGCCGTTGATGGTGAGGCTGTTCGTTTCGAGGCGCAGATCGAGCTTGTCCCTGGAGACGCCGGGCATGTCAGCCAGCAGCGTGATGCCGTTGGCGTCTTCGATCACGTCCACTGGCGGTATCAGAATACCGGTGCGGGCGACGGAGGTGCCGGCGGCCTGGTCGCTGGAGGAGGTTTGGGTCATCGCGCCGGCGCCACCGTCCGCTGCCGCACTGCCTTGGCCGGCGCCGGCGCTATCGCCCGTCTCCGCACTGCCGTGGCCGCTGCCAGCGCTGGAGCCCATGCCAGCACTGTCCGGGCCGCCGTCCGCTCCGACGTCCAGGCCAGCAGTGCCGAGGCCGCCATCGGCAACGCCGCCCATGCCAGCACTGTCCTGGTCGATGCCAGCGCCGGCGGAACCCCCGGTCCCGCTGACGGCATCGGCGCTGCTGCTTGCGCTGGATGCGGTCATGTCGCCGCCTGCCTCGCTTCCTGCCCCGCTGGCGCCGCCTTCAGCAGCTTGGCCCGTGCTCCCGCTACCGCCAGCGCCGCCAGTTCCGACATTGCCGATGTTGCCCGCACTGCCGGCGATCGCCGCGTCGGCCGGATCACCCGTGGCTGGTGGATTGCCTGCCTGACCGGCAGTACCTGCCGCGCCGCTTTGTTCTTTCTCGTTGGTCGTCATGGTGCGCTCTCCTGGTCAATGAACTGAAATGCGGCGTGGCTGGGCTGCCTGGCGCCGGGCCACGGTGACGTGCAGGACGCCGTCGCGATAGTGCGCCGATACCGATTCGGGGTCGATGTCGTCAGGCAGGCTGACAACACGCTTGAAGCGGCCCGCGAAGCGCTCGTTAATCTGTATCGTGGCTTGTTGCTGCGCACTCGACAAATCGTCGGCGCGCTCGCCGGCGATGGTCAGCACGCCGTGTTCGAGCTGCACCTCGATCGATGACGGGTCGAGCCCCGGCACGAAGGCGTACATTTCGACGCTGTGCGGCGTGCTGCCGACGTTCAGCGCAGGGAAGCCGCCACGGCCCAGGCCGCGGATGCTGGGTCCCAGGTCGAAGGCTTGCTGGATTTCCCGCTGAAGGCGGTCCATCTCGGCGAATACATCGCCAGGAAACATGGATCGATACATCATCATGGTGCTCTCCCATTGAAGTAATGCGAGTTTGACCTTGCGCCACGGGCGAGGTTCGCGCGCATGGCGTCGGCGCGCGGTCCCGCTGCGCGCGTTTGCGCTCGATCAAACATGCGTGCGAAGCGTCGGCCTCACTGCCTGCATTGCGCGCTATCGGAGAAGGGGATCAGGGAATGAGGCCGCTTGCCAAGGAACAAAAGAAGGAACTGCGCCAGCGCCTCGACCAGGCGCGCGCCGCGTTGACCGCGCAGGTATGCGTGCGCATGTCCGGCGGGGAGGAGCCAGGGATGGCATCGCATGTTGCGCATCTGGGCCAGCCCGACGATATGGCGCAGGCCAGCGAGATTGGCGATACTGAACTGGCACTGCTGGAGCACGAACAGGCTCAGCTGCGCGACATCGATGCCGCGATGGTCCGCGTGGAAGAAGGTGTGGCGAATGTGTGCGGCGTGTGCGGCGACGAGATCGCGCCGGCACGGCTGCTGGCCAACCCGGCCGCGCAGACCTGCATCGCTTGCCAGGACCAGCTGGAACGGCAGGCCTCGCCTGTGCGTGGCCCGACGCTGTAGTTGCGGTCAGTTGCGGTCAGTTGCGGTGAAGGGCGGCCGATAGCCGCCCGGGGATGCCGGCTCGCTACCTCAGCCTTTGCCGCGACGGTCCTGCAGGTCGTCGGCGCGGGTATCCTGGTCGCGCTGGCCGGCCGGCGTGTGCGCGCCGGACGTCTCGCCAGGGGCTGTGCCCAGGCCGGCGCCACCGGCATTGTCGATCGCCGGACCGGAGCCCAGGCCAGTGCCGCCGGGTGCCGCCGGCCCCGAGCGCACAGCGCCAGCCGGGCCGGCGACTTTATCGGCGTCGCCGGCGGCAGCCGGGTCGGGCGGATGGGTGGGAATAGGGGGTTGCATGTCGCGGCGTTTCGGGTCCTGTTCGTCCATGGTGCTCTCCTGTGTTGTCGGTCATGCCGGACCGCGTGGCGTGAAACCGGTTCGCGCCACGCGGAGGGTCGATGACTTTATAGCAGTTTGAGCAGCGCTTCGGCGCCCGCTTCCGACGACGCCGGATTCTGGCCCGTGATCAGCAAGCCGTCGGTGAGCACGTACGAGGCCCAGTCCGGCCCTTTGGAATAGATGCCGCCGTGTTCCTTGAGCATGTCTTCCACCAGGAACGGGACCACCTTGGTCAGGCCGACCGCTTCTTCTTCGGTGTTGGTGAAGCCGGTGACGCGCTTGCCGGCAACCAGCGGCTTGCCGTCCGCACCCTTGACATGGCGCAGCACGCCCGGCGCGTGGCAGACAGCGGCTACCGGCTTGCCGGCGGCGATCATGGTTTCGATCAGGCTGATCGAATGCTTGTCTTCGGCTAGGTCCCACAGGGGGCCGTGGCCGCCCGGGTAGAACACGGCGTCGAACTCGGTGGCCTTCATATCCGCCAGCTTGTGCGTGGCGGCCAGGAGCGCCTGCGCGGCCGGGTCTTGCTTGAAGCGGCGTGTGGCGTCGGTCTGCGCATCGGGGGCGTCGCTCTTGGGGTCGAGCGGCGGCTGGCCGCCCGCCGGCGAGGCCAGCACCACGTTGACGCCTTTGTCTTTGAGCACGTAGTACGGTGCAGCGAATTCCTCGAGCCAGAAGCCGGTTTTGTGACCGGTGTCGCCCAGTTGATCGTGCGAGGTCAATACCATCAATACATTCATGCGGACTCCAGGGTTGGGAAAGAAACAATCCTGGCAGTTTGGCACAGATGCCGTTGCGGCGTCGTCCAGCAGGCCTTATGCGGCTTGCAGTTCGTGGTACAGCGCCAGCATTTCCTGGCTCAGCTTGTGGCGCGGGTCGAGGTGGATCATGGGCAGGTTGCGGTCGTGCGATTCGCGGATGCGGATCGAACTCGACAGCTTGTTGCCGAGCACCGGCAAGCCTTCCGCGCCCAGTTCGTCCACCAGGCGCTGCGGCAGCCGGGCGCGCGCCTGGAACTGGTTGACGACGATGCCTTCGATCTCCAGCGCGGGGTTGTGGTCGGCCTTGATCTCGGCCACGTTGGCCACCAGGGTGTACAGCGCCTGGCGCGAAAAATCGTCGCAGTCGAAAGGAATCAGGCAGCGGTCGGCGGCAATCAGGGCCGACTGGGTGAAGAAGTTGTACGCGGGCGGCGTGTCGACGAAAATTTCGTCGAAGTCTTTCGCCAGTTCGGCCAGGGTGTCGCGCAGCTTGTAGATCTTGTGGCGCGATTCGAGCTTGGCTTGCAGGTCGCCCAGTTCCGGGTGCGACACCATGATCGACAGATTCTCGAACGGCGTCGGGTGCACGAACTCGCTGGCCGGCTTGGGAAAGACGATGAAGTTGAGCATCTGCTCGAAGTAGGCGCCCATGGTCGGCGCCACTTCGCTCATGGCCGCGCCGAGCAGGTAGCGGCTGGCGTTGCACTGCGGATCGATGTCGATCAGCAGGGTTTTCTTGCCCTGATGGGCCGCGATGGCCGCCAGGTTGACCGCAATCGTCGACTTTCCGACGCCACCCTTCTGGTTGAAAATCACACGTTTCATCTGCCGGCCCGGGAAAAGTGATTAATTTACAATACTAGCATGCTGCGATGCAGCATCGGGCAAGCGGGAGGTGAAGTGTGAGCTTGATGCGACGTTTGGTCGCAGGCAGGCGCCGGCCGGGCACAACAGGCGGCCGGCGCCGGGGGATCAGTCTTCGAGCAGGCTGCGCAGCATCCAGGCGTACTTTTCGTGCGTCTGCATGCGCTGGGTCAGCAGGTCGCAGGTAGGCTGGTCGTTGGCTTTCTCGGCCACGGTGAACAGGGCGCGCGCGGTGCGCACCACGGTGGCCTGGCCTTCCATCAGGTCGCGGATCATTTCCTTGGCGTTGGGCGTGCCGCTGGTCGGCGTGATCGAGGTCAGCGAAGCGAACTGCTGGTAGGAACCGGGCGCCAGCTCACCCAGCGCGCGGATGCGCTCGGCGATCAGGTCGACCGCCAGCCACTGCTCGTTGTACAGGGTCATGAACATGGTGTGCAGGGTCTGGAACATGGGACCGGTGACGTTCCAGTGGTACTGGTGGGTCTTCAGGTACAGCGTGTAGCTGTCGGCGAGCAGGCGTGACAGGCCTTCGACGATCTGTTTGCGGCCGTCGTCGGCAATGCCGAGGTCGACCATGGGGGCGGGCGAGGTGTTGCTGTTCATGGGTACATGCTCCTGTATGAGGCGTTGATTGGAAAGCGGTTGAGAATATAGGCGATTTCAGGCAAACGCGTGCGAGCCGGCAGCGGCATGCACCTGGCCGACGATGTCGTAGGAGTGCAGGCGCGCCTGGTGATCGAACACTTGCGAGGTGATCATCAGCTCGTCGGCGCCGGTGCGCTCGATGAACTGCTGCAACTGGCGCGCGACCGTTTGCGGCGATCCGATGGCCGAGCACGACAGCACCTGGTCGAGCATGGCGCGTTCCTGCGGGCCGAGGGCGTCGAGGTAGGCGGACACGGGCGGCTGGAGGCGTCCCGGACGGCCGCTGCGCAGGTTCACGAACGCTTGCTGCATCGAGGTGGCCAGCAGCGCGGCCTGGTCGTCGGTATCGGCGGCGAACACGTTAAAGCCGAGCATCACATACGGTTTGTCGAGCTGGGCCGACGGACGGAAGCGGGCGCGGTACAAGTCCACAGCCTGCATCATCTGCGCCGGCGCGAAGTGCGAGGCGAAGGCATACGGCAAGCCCAGCTGGGCGGCCAGCTGGGCCCCGAACAGGCTGGAACCGAGGATCCAGAGCGGCACGTTCAGGCCGGCGCCGGGCACGGCCATGACCGGGCGGCGCGAGGCATCGGAAAAATAATCCATCAGCTCGACCACGTCTTGCGGAAATTGGTCGGCGTCCGATTGCAGGTTGCGGCGCATGGCGCGCGCGGTGGCCTGGTCCGAGCCGGGAGCGCGCCCCAGGCCCAGGTCGATGCGGCCGGGATAGAGCGACTCGAGCGTGCCGAACTGCTCGGCGATGACCAGCGGCGAGTGGTTCGGCAGCATCACGCCGCCGGCGCCGACCCGGATGGTCGAGGTGCCGCCGGCCACATAGCCCAGCAGCACGGCGGTGGCGGCGCTGGCGATGCCCGGCATGCCGTGGTGCTCGGCCAGCCAGTAGCGGTTGAAGCCCCAGCGTTCGGCATGCTGCGCCAGGTCGAGCGTGTTCTGGAACGACACGCGCGCGGTGCTGCCTTGGGTGATGGGGGACAGGTCGAGTACGGAAAAGGGAATCATCATCAGTGCCTTGGGACGGTAAGGGGGCTGGCGCGGCCTCTGATTGTGCAGCGCAGTCTTACCCACATGGGGACGGGTGCGCCGTTTAAAAGGCGTTTTGTCCCCATGTCGTCAGGCAATCCACAGCGCGGGCGCGCTGTGTTTACAACGTGTGCGCGGCCGCTTGCGTCAGCCGTTCCTGCCTCGGCGCGCGTCCCGCCAGGGCGCCGCGCTGGCCCCCCATGCCGTCGAGGCGGAACACGCCCACCACCTGCGACAGGCGCGCGGCCTGGTCCTGCATGCTCTCGGCCGCGGCAGCCGCTTCCTCGACCAGCGCGGCGTTCTGCTGGGTCGCCGCATCCATCTGGGCGATGGCCTGGTTGACCTGGGCGATGCCGGCGCTCTGCTCGTGGCTGGCGGCCGAAATCTCGGCCATGATGTCGGTCACGCGGCGCACGCTGGCCACCACATTGTCCATGGTGCCGCCGGCGTCGGCCACCAGCTTGTTGCCGACCGATACCTTCTCGACCGAGTCGCCGATCAGGGCCTTGATTTCCTTGGCGGCCGCGGCGCTGCGCTGGGCCAGGTTGCGTACTTCCGAGGCGACCACGGCGAAACCGCGTCCCTGTTCGCCGGCGCGCGCCGCTTCCACCGCCGCGTTCAGCGCCAGGATATTGGTCTGGAAGGCGATGCCGTCGATGACGCTGATGATGTCGACGATTTTCCTGGACGAGTCGTTGATCGAGGCCATGGTGTCGACCACCTGGGCCACGACCGCGCCGCCCTGCATGGCCACGTCGGACGCGGTGGCGGCGAGCTGGTTGGCCTGGCGCGCGTTGTCGGAGTTTTGCTTGACGGTGCCGGTCAGCTCTTCCATCGACGCCGCTGTTTCTTCCAGCGAACTGGCTTGCTGCTCGGTGCGCGAGGACAGGTCGAGGTTGCCGGATGCGATCTGGCTCGATGCGGTGGCGATGGTATCGGTGCCCATGCGCACCTGCATCACGATCTTGGCCAGGTCGTCGCGCATGGTGCGGATGCCATGCAGCAGGCTGGTGGTGTCATTGTGCTTGAGGTCGATGTTGATGCTCAGGTCGCCTTCGGCGATGCTGCGCGCGATCCCGGCCGCATAGTCAGGCTCGCCGCCGAGCTGGCGCAGCAGGCCGCGCCCGATCACCAGTCCGAGAGCGAGCAGCACCCCGGCCAGCACCAGCGCGCCCAGCGAGAAGGAAATCAGGCGCGAGCGGATGGTGGCGTCGACGGTATCGATGTAGACGCCCGAGCCGACGATCCAGCCCCACGGCGCGAAGCCCTGCACGTACGACACTTTCTGCACCGGATGTTCGCTGCCGGGCTTGGGCCACATGTAGAACACGAAGCCGGCGCCGCTGGCCTTGACCGTGTCGACGAACTCGACGAAGAGATGCTTGCCGGTCGGGTCCTTGGTGGCGCTGACATTGGTATTGTCGAGCGCGGGCTTGATCGGATGCATCAATACCACCGGCGTCTGGTCTTGCACCCAGAAGTATTCGGTCTTGCTGTAGCGCAGCACCTTGATGGCGGCCAGCGCATGCTTCTGCGCCTCGGCCTTGGGCATGCCGCCCTTGTCGGACAGGCCGTGATAGTAGGCGATGATGCCGTGCGCGGTTTCGACGGCCTGGCGCACATTGTTTTCGCGCTCCTCCAGGATGAGGCGCTTTTCGGACACCAGGAACAGGGCGGTCAGCACCACGATGCCGACCACGCTGCTGAGGATCAGGGTGGCGAGCTTTTTGGCGATGCTCATCGATTCAAGAAAGGGAATACTCATGGCGACTTCCTTTGCGTGCAGTCTGCGAGCCCGTCTGTCTATTGAAAGATAGCACACGCGCCGCGCTTTGTTGATGTTGATCAGTGCTTTTTGGAACGCCAGCGAGGCTGGTTGGCGACAGACTGCGCTTGCTTGCCCGCTATCGCTACAGGGCCGCCGACCAGGCCTGCGCCGGGAAGCGCGGCACCGGATGAGGGGCTCGACCTGGAAGCGCCATGGGGCCGCCGACAGGATTGTGAATTCTTAAAGGAAAGATTGCGTTATGGAAACTTGAGAGTCAAACACTGACTGCCGAAGGCCGGACAAAACTGGCCTGGACTGCCCGAAAAGCAACAAGCCGCATGCTGGCAGAATGGATATCTGGAAATAATGTGTAATTGCAAGGTCATCCGGAGGTCACTCTGGCGTAACATTACGGCAATATTATCTTTCTTGCTCGCCCGACAGATTGTGACCCAGATGATTTTCCAGGAAAGACATGCTCATGTTGTACTACACGCCAAGACCCCGTTCGATGCCGCTGGCTGCGCGCGTCCTGTTTGCCGCGCTGATGGGCGCCAGCCTGGGCGCCTGCGGCAACGACGACCCGGCCCCGCCCCCGTCCGCGCCGGTGGCGCAGCAACCGGCACCCGCGCCTGGCGCCGCCGACCCCGCGCGCGCCTGCAGCGCCAAGTCCGCCAGCATGCGCTGCGCCCCATGAGCGCGGCGTCCCCCCGCACCACCCGACAGGCTTGACCGACCATGACGATGACACCCAACAGCAGACGCGCGTTCTTGCGCAAGGCCGCCAGTATCGGCGGCAGCGCCGCGGCGCTCTCCATGTTTCCACCGGCGATCAGCAGGGCCCTCGCGGTGGCGGCCAATAACCGCACCGGCACCATCAGGGATGTCGAGCATATCGTCATCCTGATGCAGGAAAACCGTTCCTTCGACCATTACTTCGGCACCCTGAAAGGGGTGCGCGGTTTCGGCGACCGCTTCCCGATCCCGCTGCCGGCCTCGAACGCGATGGGCAAGCACCGGGTCTGGTATCAGCTCAACGACAGCGTGCCGGCGGCGCCGCGCGTGATCGCGCCCTTCCATCTGAATACCCAGCAAAGCTTCGATACGATGCGGGTGGCCGGCACGCCGCACAGCTGGCCGAACGCGCAGTACGCGTGGAACCACGGCATCCTCGCCAACTGGCCGACGCACAAGCAAAACCATTCGATGGGCTATTACAAGGAAGCCGATATTCCTTTCCAGTTCGCGTTGGCCAACGCGTTTACGGTGTGCGACGCCTATCACAGCGCGTTCCAGGGCGGCACCAATCCGAACCGGGTGTTCGCCTGGAGCGGCGCCAACGACCCGCTCAAGCAGGGCAACGGCCCCGTGATCGGCAACAGCTACGACAGCGTCGAGCACGATCCGACCGGCGGCTATGCCTGGCTCACCTACCCGGAACGGCTGCAGGCGGCCGGCATCCGCTGGCAGGTGTACCAGAACATGGCCGACAACTTCACCGACAACCCGCTGGCCGGCTTCAAGCGCTTTCGCGATGCGTTCGCCAATGTGCCCGGGTCCGATCCGCAGCTGCGCGAACGGGGCATGAGCACGCGCGACCTCGACCAGCTCAAACTGGACGTGCAGAGTAACCGTCTGCCGCAAGTGTCGTTCATCGTCGCCACCGCCGAAGGCTCGGAGCATCCCGGGCCATCGAGCCCGGCGCAGGGCGCCGAGTACACGGCGGCCGTGCTGGACGCGCTGACCTCGAACACCGAGGTCTGGAGCAAAACCGTGCTGTTCCTGATGTTCGACGAAAACGATGGCTTTTTCGACCACGTGCCGCCGCCTGCCGCGCCATCGTACGTGCAATGGAACAGCGATGCGAAGCAAGCCGTGCTGGCCGGCGCATCCACCGTCAGCACCGTGGGTGAATATCACGAGTTCGCCACCACCGAAACGATGGAGGCGCCTGCGCTCATGCACCGCCCGTACGGCCTGGGCCCGCGCGTGCCGATGTATGTGATTTCGCCGTGGAGCAAGGGCGGCTGGGTCAACTCGCAAGTGTTTGACCACACCTCGGTCATCCGGTTCATCGAAGCGCGTTTCGGGGTGATGGAACCGAGCATCACCCCGTGGCGCCGGGCCGTCTGCGGCGATCTGACGAGTGCATTCAACTTCAAGGACCCGGATGGGGCGGCCTTCGCCAGTGCCTTGCCGGACACCAAGGCACTGGCCGCCCGCGCCCGCGCGCTGCCGGGCACCAAGACTCCGGACTTGCCGGTGTTGCCGGAACTGCCGACCCAGGCAACGGGCACGCGGCCATCGCGCGCCTTGCCGTACGAGCTGCATGTGAGTGCGCGGGTCCATCCCGAGAAGGTCGAGGTCGAGCTGCTGTTTTCCAATACGGGCGCGGCGGCGGCGGTGTTCCATGTGTACGACCAGAATCGCCTGGCCCAGCCGCCGCGGCGGTACACGGTCGAAGCGAACAAGGACTTGAACGGGGTGTGGGCGCTGGGCGACCAGCACGGCATGTACGACCTGTGGGTGCTGGGGCCGAACGGCTTTCACCGCCACTTCAGCGGCACCGCGTCGCGCCAGGGGCCGCAGCCGGAAATCCAGGTCTGCTACGACATTGCCAACGGCAGCGTGTCGGCCAAATTGCGCAACACCGGCAATGTGGCAGCCACCTTCGTGCTCAAGGCCAACGCCTACCTCGATGCGCCGGCGTGGAACGTGACGGTGGCGCCCGGCGCGCTGTCGGAGCAGGCCTGGCCACTGTGCGACTGCGGAAACTGGTACGACTTCAGCGTGCGCGTGACGGAACTGCCCGGTTACGTGCGGCGCTTTGCGGGCCGCGTGGAAACGGGCAAGGATTCGATCAGCGACCCGGCCATGGGCGGGCTGGCGCTGGCCGGCGATTAATCGACGAATCGGCAACTAGCCGGCAAGTAAGTGTCGATTGGCCGGCACATGCCGCAGCTGCCCGCGTGGGCGCTACGGCGCCTGCTCGCGCGTCTGCAATTGCTCGCGCAGTTGCCGCGAGTTCATATGGGTATAGTCCTTGTTGATGTCAAACTTGAGCAGCGGCGTCAGTTGCGGATCGAGCAGCTTGCGCAGCACGCCCAGGAACTGCGGCGAGGCAACCAGCACCAGCTGGCCGAAGCGGTTTTCGTGCAAGCCCTGCAGCAGGAAGCTGTTAATGCTGCGGGCGAACAGTTCGGTCTCGTGCTCGGTCGGCGTTTGCGGCGGCTCGTAGCGTTTGTTGGGTGCGGCGCCGCCGGTGTTATGAATGCTCTTGGTCGCGGAAGTCGGGCCGATTCTGTCCGGCTCGGTCTCCGTGGTGCGCAGGCGCACCGCCGTATTGACCATATCGTTGATTTCTTCCAGCTCGCCATTGTCGTCAATGTCGCCGGACCCGGCAAAAAAGCGCGCCCGTGCGGCATTGGCCACCACGATCCAGGTCGCCTCCATGACATCTCCTTTCAACCCACGATAAAAGATGTTGGAGTACCGGAGCGCGCAATGGTTCCGCGCGCCGCTTACGGGGCTGCCGAGAACGAACTGTGCGAAGGGAACTTGGCTTTCATCCACTCGTGGTTCAGTTGCAAGGCTGTGACGATGTCCTGCGGCAGCGAATCGAGGATTTCCGGGTCGTCGCTCGGGGTATCGGCCAGCAGGCTGGCCAGGTGGATGATGGCGCCGAGCTTACTGAACGGATGGGCCGCCATCGGGTCCGACGAGCATTCCAGTGCGCGCACGATCGTCTCCGGGAAGTTCCAGCGCCGGCCCAGCTCGGCCGTGATTTCGCCTTCACAAAAACCCAGCAGACGCTGTTCGCGCTCCCAGCGCCCGCCCGGCAGGTGCGGCTGCTGTTCGATTTCCGCGAAGGCGGTCGGTTCGGCCTGGTAAATCAGCAGTTCGCCCAGGCGCACCATCATCCCGGCCAGCCAGGCATCCTGGCCGTCGCTGCCCAGGCTCGACGAGAGCCACTTGGCATAGCCGGCGCACGCCATGCTACTTTTCCAGAATTCATCGCTGTCGAGGCCGGGCAGGTCGGGAAAGGTTTCTGCGAAGCAGGCTGCCAGCGCCAGGGTGCGCACGTGCGACATGCCGGTCATGGCGATGGCGTCGTCGAGCGAATTGACGCCGCGCGAGACGCCGAAGCGGGCGCTGTTGGCCAGGCGCATCAGCTTGGCGGTGAGCGCCGGATCGCGCGCGATGATGGAACTGATCAACTTGGCCGAGGCATCTTCATCATCGAGCGTCTTGATGAGGGAGTGGGCCACTTCGGAGATCACCGGGAGTTTGACGTTCTGAAAAAATGCGGAGAGTTCGGACATAGTGCTTCCTTTGAAGGTCAGTCGCGGCGTGGTGAACGGGGAGGCAAACGGAATAGCTTGGACAGGACAAGGGCGCCGCCGCCGGGGGGGGGCCGGGCGCGTCGATGGGTCAATGGCATTGCGGCATTGGGCAGGCATGCTTCGGTTTTCCCCGGCTTGCGTTGATGATCCAGTCTACTATGAGTAATGCCCCATGCAAACAAAATCCGCAGCGTCCAGGACAGCGCGCCGGGCCCGCGTTGGCGCCGGCCCGGCCGCGCGCGCGGACGCTTTCGCGTTTCCTCTACGGGCGACTGGCGCGCCATGCGGAATGCGTAAAAATGCGGCGCGCGCGAGGTGGGCCAAGGGTGTTGTTTTTAGCGTGCGCACAGGGGGCGGGCGGCGGCCGCGCGGACTGACTGTCCTCAATGCCGGGGGCGAATGGCAGAGCAAGATTGACAACGCCTGGGTGTTGGACAATCGACCGGAGGACCATTGCCATGAATCATAGTAAACGTTGGAGCGTGGGCGCGCTTGCCGCCATCGCGATAGCCGGATGCGGCAGCGCCATCCCGATCCAGAAGCCGGGTATTGCGCTGCGGGTACTCTCCAGCGAGCCGGCCTGGGTGTCCGGCGGCGATGCCCGCGTCGAGGTCAGCGGTCCGGCCGCTCTGCAGGGCAAGCTGGCATTCCGGCTCAATGGGCGCCGCATCGAGCCGCCCATGGCGGGGTCGGGAAACCGCGCCGAAGGCATCGTCAGCGGTTTGGCCGAGGGTGACAACCGGCTGGAAGTGACGTATGTCGATGCGCACGGCAGGGCCCTGTCGGATGCGCTGGTGCTGACCAACCATCCCCTGACCGGGCCGATGTTCAGCGGCCGGCAGCAGATGCCCTTCGTTTGCCGTTCCGAGGAGTCCGGCCTTGGCCAGCCGCTGGTCGACAACCAGGAAGGCATCGGTCATCCGGTATTCGAAGCCGGCAGCAAGCGCTTGCTCGGCTACAGCCGGTACTGCGGCATCAAGCCGCAGGTTCAGTACTTTTACTATACCGGCGACGCGTTCAAGCCATTCGATCCGGCCAGCGCTTACGCCACGCCGCCGCCGGACCTCAAAACCATCACGGTCGATGGCGCCAGCGTGCCGTTCGTGGTGCGGGTCGAGGGCGGCAGCATCAACCGCTTCCTGTACACGATCGCGATGCTGGCGCCCTTTGCGCAGGCGCCAGGCGCTGCGCAGGCGCCCGACGGCTTGTTGTGGAACCGCGCTCTGGTGTACTGGATGCGCGGCGGCGCCGGCATCGGGCATCAGCAGGGCACCGCCATGTGGTTCAACGATGGCCTGTGGAGCGCCGAGCGCCAGCTGATGCCGATGCTGCTGGGCCGGGGATATGCCGTCATCACCACGTCCGGCAATGAAAGCGGGGTCCAGCTCAATATGCGGCTGTCGGAAGAAACGGCCATGATGACGAAGGAGCATTTCATCGAGGCGTACGGCGTGCCGCGCCATACGATCGGAATTGGCGCGTCCGGCGGCGCGCTGCAGCAGTACCTGCCGGCGCAAAACCGGCCCGGATTGCTGGACGCCGGCATTCCGATCCAGTCCTATCCGGACATGATCACCCAGTCGATTCCGATTTCCGATTGCCCCTTGCTGGAGCAGTATTTCGCCGACGAGGTGGCCCTCAATCCGGCCTCGCCGTGGACGGTGTGGAGCCGGCGCGCCCTCGTCGAAGGCATGAACGCGAGCGATACCGTTATCAATCCCATCACGAAGACGCCGGGATCGACCGAATGCATCACGGGCTGGTGGGAGACCGTGCCGACCGTGATCAATCCCGCCTTCAAGGATCCCGAATACGACGAAGCGGCCCGGCGCTATGGCTACCCGGCCGATGTCTTTGCCGATGTCAAATGGACGCACTGGAACGACCTGGCCAATATCTACGGCACCGACGAACGCAGTTTCGCGCCGACCACGATCGATAACGTCGGCGTGCAATATGGCCTGGGCGCGCTGGCGCGCGGCCAGATCGGCAAGGATGAGTTCTTGCGCATCAACGCATGCGTGGGCGGATGGAAAAGCCAAGCGCAATTCGTTGCGTGGGACAGGGCCGCCGATCCTTTCGATGCGCGCAACATGCGGCGCAGCGCGACCTGCCGCGATCCGCACGGCACGCCGGCGCCGCGGCACGAAGGAGATATACAGGCCATGCGCGCCGCCTATGTCTCGGGACACGTGTTTACCGGGCGCCGTCTGGCCTTTCCGGCGATCGACCTGCGTCCCTACCTGGAGCCGGTGCTCGACATGCACAACGCGCGCCAGTCGTTCTCGATCCGGGCGCGCCTGCTCGACGCCAATCCGGCGGCGGCGCGCAACCAGGTGATCTGGTTCAACGCGCCGCAAGTGCCGATGACCACCCTGGTGGGCGACGCCCTGACGGTGCTGGAGCGCTATCTGGGTACCGGCGTGGCGCCGGCGGAGTTTACCGACCGCTGCATCGATGCCAGCGGCGCCGTCATCGCCGCCGGTGCGCATGTGTGGGACGGCATAGTGAACCGCAGGCCGCCCGGCGCGTGCACCCGGGCGTTTCCGATTTACTCAAGCCCGCGCATGGAGGCCGGGGAATCGATCAAGGGCTTGATCTTCAAGTGCACGACCAAGCCGCTGGCGGCGGCGTTCAGGGATGGCACGTATCCGCCCCATATGGTGTTTACTGCCGAGGAAAAGGCGTGGCTGCAGCGGATCTTCCCGCAAGGCGTATGCGACTACCGCCTACCCGATCATGGCCGGCCAGCCAACGTGTGACCATCACGGCGGGCCCGCTCGCGCCGCGCGAGGTGTTGACACGGGCCCATCCGTCATCTAATTTCAATGGTGTTGGCTCAGCGTTCCGAATGCGTCGGTTGATGCTCCCGGAAATTGACTATGGTCAAGACTGTTCAGGCATCGCAGAGCAAGATTGAAGACTGGTCGGTCCCGTTCAATCACTCGGAGGCAATCGCCATGACAGCTTGGAACCCAACAGCCGCTTGCGCGCTCGCGGCAATCGTACTGGCCGGATGCGGCGGCGCGGTGCACCTGCCGGACAGGAAGATCTCGCTCACCGTGTTGTCGAGCAAGCCGGACGAAGTGTCCGGCGGCGATGCCCGCATTGCCGTCAGCGCGGCCGCCGACATGCCCGGCCAGATGAGATTCAGGCTCAATGGCCAGCGCATCGATCCGCCGATGGCCGCCGCCGGCCCGCGCATGGAAGGCGTGGTATCGGGCCTGGCCGACGGCCGCAATACGCTGGAAGTGAGTTATACCGATCATGGCGGCAGGGAGGTGTCGGCCGCGCTGGCGCTGACCAATCACCCGGTGACCGGTCCCATGTTCAGCGGTCCGCAGCAGCAGCCTTTTGTGTGCCGCACCCAGGAGTCGGGCCTGGGCCAGCCGCTGGTGGATAACCCGGACGGCATCGGCCATCCGGTGTTCGAGGCGTCGGGCGTCGCTACGTCGGACGTCGCTACGCCGCGCGGGCGCCTGCTTGGGCACAGCCGGTACTGCGCCATCAAAACGCAGATTCACTACTTTTACCATACCGGCGAGGGGTTCAAGCCGTTCGACGCCGTCAAGGGCTACGCCACGCCGCCGGCCGACCTGAAAACGATCACCCTCAATGGCGCCAGCGTGCCGTTCGTGGTGCGGGTCGAAGCCGGCACCATCAACCGCTTTGCGTACACCATCGCCATGCTGGCGCCGTTTCCCGGAGCTGCGGATGCGACGCCGCGCTTCGATACCACGGCCTGGAACCGCAAGCTGGTGTACTGGCTGCGCGGCGGCGTGGGCATCGGCCATCAGCAGGGCACCGCGATCTGGTTCAGCAGCGGCATGCGCGGCATCGAGCGCCAGATCATTTCCCGGGTGCTGGCGCAGGGGTATGCGGTGGTCAATTCGTCCGGCAATGAAGCGGGGGTGCATTACAACATGCGCCTGGCGGAAGAAACGGCCACGATGACCAAGGAACGCTTCATCAAGGCGGTCGGCCAGCCGGCTTTCACGATCGGCATCGGCGGCTCGGGCGGGGCGGTGCAGCAGTATCTGTTCGCGCAGAACCGGCCGGGTTTGCTGGACGCGGGCATTCCGGTGCAATCGTATCCGGACATGGTCACGCAAACGATTCCCGTGGCCGACTGTCCGCTGCTGGAGCAGTACTTCAGCGACGAGGTGGCGCTCGATCCGGCCTCGCCATGGAAGTCCTGGACCCGGCGCGCCCTGATCGAGGGCAGCAATGCCAGCGATACGGTGGTCAATCCGCTCACCGACAAGCCGGGATCGACCGAGTGCATCAACGGCTGGCAGGGCGCGGTGCCGACCGTGGTCAATCCCGTCTACAAAGACCCGCGCTATGACCTGGTGGCGCAGAATTACGGCTATCCGGCGGACGTCTTCGCCAAGGTCAAATGGACGCACTGGAACGACCTGGCCAATATCTACGGCACCGACAGCGCCGGTTTTGCGCCATCCCCGATCGACAACGTCGGCGTGCAGTACGGGCTGGGCGCGCTGGCGGCGGGGCAGATCGGCAAGGATGAATTCTTGCGCATCAATGCCTGCGTCGGCAGCTGGAAAGAGGCGTCGCAGTTCGTCATGTGGGATTCGGCCGCCGACCCGTTCGACGCGCGCAACATGCAGCGCAGCGCCACCTGCCGCGACCCGGCCGGCCAGCCAGCGCCGCGCCGCGCGGCAGACCTGTCGGCCGTGCGCGCGGCCTATACGTCCGGCCACGTGTTCACCGGGCAGCGGCTGGACATTCCGATGATCGATGTGCGGCCGTACCTGGAACCGGTGCTCAACATGCACAATATGCGCCAGGCTTTTTCGGTGCGTGCGCGCCTGTTCGACGCCAATCGCGCGGCGGCAAAGAACCAGGTGATCTGGCTGACGACGGCGGCAGCGGACCAGCCGGCGCATGTCATCGATGCGCTGGGGGTGCTGGACAGCTACCTGAGCACGCGAACCGTGCCCGCGCAATTTACCGACAGCTGTTTTGACGCCAGCGGCGCCGCGATCGCGGCCGGCGCATCGGTCTGGGACGGCATATTGAATCAACAGCCGAAAGGCGCCTGCAGCGCAGCCTTTGCGGTGCATGCAAGTTCGCGCATGGTGGCCGGCGAGTCGGTCAAGGGCGATGTCTTCAAGTGCAAGCTGAAACCGGTGGCGGCGGCGCTCGCGGACGGCACCTATCCGCAGGCCGCCCGCTTCAGCGCGCGCGACAAGGACTGGCTGGAGCGGATTTTTCCGCAAGGCGTATGCGACTATCGCTTCGCCGACCAGGGCCGGCCTGCGCGCTGGTGACAGCGGCCGGTGGGAGTGCAGCGGCGGCCTATTTGGCGCCGCTGAATTTGAACGCCAGGATCGCTCCCGGATTTTCCAGCTTGTTGGTGGGCGCGCCGCTGTCGCTGGTACCGAGCGGGCCTTCAATATCGGTCGCCACGTAGATGGTGGTGCCATTGTCGTTAAAACAAGCGTGTTTGATGACAAGGAACGCGATGTCAAGCTCATCAGCTCGGTGCTGCGCAGGGAGTGAGTGAGCAGCTCGTCGACTTTGCGGCATTAGCGGAAGAAAATCCACCGTGCGGCACCGCACCCGAACCGTGAACACTGCGAGCACCCTTATTCCCCCACCCAACTGATCTCCGGCCTTTTTTGGGACCCCGAAAAACCTGCTGAGCCGCGCAACTTTCGTCCTGTGTGCTCATCGTACCTTCATATAGCTGCGCTTCTCGAACGAAACCTGCGACGCTGGCCACGGTTTTTCGCGGCCATTTATGGTCACCCCACAGTACCTACCTTACTTTAGAATAATCTATTTTCTCCAACAATACCGAATCGAGCAAAGTAGGGGGAATCGTGAAAGACATTCTGTCGGATGCAGAGTTGACTGAAATTGAAAGTAGAGCTAACCGAGCGTCCAGGGGACCATGGCGCTCATATGTTGAAGGCCGCGACCATACCAGCGGTTCAGGTTTCATCATGACAGGGCCTGAAGAAATGCGCGGCCAGGATATCGAGTTGGCCGGGGCTAGTGTGGCCGACCAAGACTTTATTGCTGGTGCGCGTCAAGACATACCAGCCCTGGTGAATGAGGTTCGCAGGTTACGGGACCTTTTGCGAGTAGCATGAGGCGCGGACACGGCGCAACGCTGGCTCCTGTCAACGACGGGTGGGTCCGCCTCGGCTCTGGGGTGCGCCAACTGATGTATGTATGAGCAACCATGAAACATACGCTACCTTGCCTCGGGCGAACCGGGCTGCGCTTGCGGGACCGTGTCGCCCGGCGCGGCCAGCACCTGGGTCCAGTAGACGCGTGCGCTCTCGCCCGCCTGGTTGATGGCGTAGCCCGCGCCCATGTCGGTAAATTGCGCATCCATCACATTGGCGCAGTGGCCCGGGCTGTCGAGCCATCCGGCCACCACCTCGTCGACCGAGTCTTGCCCGACCGCGATGTTTTCGCCGATGCGGCGCCAGCGATAACCGGTCTCGAGCGCGCGTTCGTCCACCATGCGCCCATCCTTGCCGGCGTGGCTGAAATAGCGTTGTTTGGCCATGTCGCTGCTGTGGCCCAGGGCCGTGCTTGCGAGTTCCTCGTTCCAGGCCAGGGGTGGGGCGGCCTCGAACGCGTGCGCGCCGCAGTCGCGGGCGCTGGCGCGGGCGCGGTTGACCGCTTCCAGGATGCGCTGCCCGGCGTCCCGCGGCGGCGGCAGGCGCGAGGCGGCCGAGGGCGGGGCCGGCTGGGCAAACACGATCATCCAGCTGTCGCCGGTGCGCCTTGCGCCCACGTCGGAAAATTGCGTGCTCAGCAGTGTCTTGCAATAGCTGCGTTCGAGGCTGGCCATGACGCGCACGGGATCGGATACACCTTCCACGAAAATTGCATCGGCTTGCGCCACCGCATAGCCGGTTCGCGCAATCGCCTGGTCCAGCAAGGTGCCGGGAGGAGTCTGAACCCTGGACAGTGCCGGATGCGGCGCCAGCGGCGCGACCGGCCCGATGGCACGGCCCTGGCAGGTGTGCGGCGCGGCGCGATAGGCGTTGATCAGTTCGATAAGCGTGGTGCGCTGCTGGGCGCTCGCCGGCAGGGCGGCCAGGAGCAGGCTGGCGGCCAGCCATCGCAGCCGGGTGCGGGTGGACCGGTGTGTCGGGGTGGTGTGTGGAGAGAGGGTCGTCATGGCGGCGATTCTAACAGCGGCCGCAGGACAGGTCGATTCAGGCAAGTCCCGGGCAGTGGGGGCGACATTTTTGCTATGCTATCGTTTTTCCACCAGCCGGCGCGTGTGTCCGGACTGGCGAACCTCATTTACGGAGTAGTGCATATGGCCTCGTTGCAAGAGCAGTTTTTGAAAGCCGGCCTGGTCGACAAAAACAAGGTCAAACAGGCCAATCAGGACAAGAGCAAGCAGAAGAAGGTCGAACGCCGCACCGGCACCGAGACCGTCGACGAAGCGCGCCTGGCCGCCCTCGAAACGCAGCGCAAGAACGCCGAGCGGGCGCGCGAACTCAATGCCCAGCGCGATGCGGCCGCGAACGAAAAAGCCATCGGCGCGCAGATCACGCAGATGGTGCAGAAAAATCGCCAGAGCAAGGGCAATGGCGACATCGCGTACAACTTCACGCACAATAACAAGATCGAGCGTTTTTACGTGTCGGCCGCGGTCCAGGCGCATTTGGTGGCGGGACGTCTGGTGATCATTCGCCAGGGCGATTCCACCGAGCTGGTGCCGCGCGTGATTGCCGATAAAATCGCCGAGCGCAATGCCTCGATCGTGGTGCGCGTGAATAAAGCCAGTACCGAAGTCGATGCGGACGATCCGTACGCAGCGTTCCAGATTCCCGATGACCTGATGTGGTAACGCAGGTCGGTCCGTCAGTCAGGTCGCGCGCGCAGGTCCCGGGCGTTCCGAAAAACGGGCGCGGTACTGCAGCGGGTTGACGCCGAAATTGCGGAGAAAAACCCGGCGCAGCGTCTGTTCTTCGGCGTAGCCAATCTTCGTGCAAATGGCTTTCAGGGGCAGGGTGCTCGATTCCAGCGCCCGGCAGGCCGCTTCCATGCGCATCGCCTCGACGGTCTTGGCCGGCGTGCGGCCCACCGTGGCGGTGTAGACGCGCACGAAGGTGCGCAGCGACATGTTCGCCATGGTGGCGAGGCGGGACACGCCGAGGTCTTCGTCGATGTGGCTGGCGATCCACGAATGCAGGCTGGCGAAATTGCCGTCATCGCGCGCCTGCGTGGCCAGGGGAACGCTGAACTGGGATTGTCCGCCGGCGCGCTTGATGAACATCACCAGCTGGCGCGCGGTCTGGATGGCGATCTGGTGGCCATGGTCCGCTTCGATCAGCGCCAGGCTCATGTCGATGCCGGCGGTGACGCCGGCCGAGGTCCAGAGGGCACCATCCTGGATGAACAGGGCATCCGCATCGACCCGCACTTCCGGGTGGCGCTGCCGGAGGCGATCGACCCAGGCCCAGTGCGTGGCCACGCGGCGAGCGTTCAATTGGCCGGCGGCGGCCAGCACGAACGCCCCGGTGCACACCGAGCACAGTCGCCGCGCGCCGGCCGCGTGCTGGCCGATCCAGTCCACCAGTTCCGGACAAACGGTAAATTCCTCGCCCTTGCAGCCGCCCGCGACGATCAGCGTATCGATATCTGCTCCGTCAAGCGTGGCCAGGGCCCGCGTGTCGACCGCCAGGCCGGCGCTGGACATGACGCTGCCGCCGCTGACGGAGGCCACGACCGTTTCATACAGCAGCTGCGCACCCTCGCCCTGGCCAAGCCGGTTGGCGGTGGCGAACGCCTGCAGCGGACCGGCCAGGTCGAGCAGGTTCATGTCCTCGTACGCGAGAAAGACAATGCGCCGCGGTGTCGAAGCAGGCATGCGTGTTCCTTATGTAAGCCAATACCGAAAGCGCATTATCGCCCCTGCCACGGATACTCGGCTTCCAGCACGACGAAACGGGCGGCAGCCGTGCCGTAGCGGGTAGCGATGTCGTCGAGCGCTTTGTCGAGCACCCGGGCAGAGGGCGTGGCGTCGAACTCGGGCAGTACCCAGTCGAGCGGCTTGCCTTGGCCGGCGACCATGTCGGGAACCAGCATCAAGCCGTTGCGCGTCCTGACCGGCGCGTCGGACTGCGCGAGCGCGTGGACGCGCGTGCGCAGGGTGGCGCTGTAGGCGTCGGCGGCGAGCGAGAGCGCCATTTCGTCCACGCCGGCTGCCACGGGTATGCCGATATCCTGGCTTGGACGCAGAAAATACGAGGTGACGGCCGTTACGCGGTCGCCGAAGGTGATGCGAAACGCGTCGCTATTGTGCGCGCTGCCCCAGTCGCCGACGCCGAGCTGCGTGGCCAGGACACGCGCGCGTTCGGTGCCGCCAATGGCTTCGACCAGTGCCAGGGCCGTCGGTATCGCCGCGCTGATGCCGGCGCTCGAGACGATTTTTCCATCGGCGACATAGCGCGTGTTCTTCAGCCAGACCGTATCCGGATAGGCCGCCATGCGCGACTGGTGCGTGCTCCAGTGGCCGGTCGCGCGGTGGCCGCGCGTCAGGCCGGCCTTGGCCAGCACGATCGAGCCGTTGCAAATGCTGACCATGGTCGCGCCTTTGGCTGCCTGGGCGCTGACCCAAGCCAGCAGGGTCGGGTCATCGTTCTTTTTCAAGGCCGGGACGACGACGTAATCGGCGCCGTCGGGATAGCGCTGGTCGAATTCGGCGACGGTATTGTCCGGCTGGATTTGCAGTGGCGGCAGTTGCAGCAGACCTGGCTGCGTGGCCACGCTGACGACATCGGCCAGGCCCGATTGGGCCAGCACGCCGTAGGGGAGCACGAAGTCCGACATCACCGTGCCGCTATTTTCGCCAATAACCGCGATGACAGGGCGGGTGCGCCCGAAGCGCGGCGCGTAGGTGTCGATTTTTTCGGTGGGCTGGATGCTGGCCGCGGCCGCGGCCGGTGCCATGACGGGCGCGACCTCCTGGGCGGACGAGGTACCTGTAAAGGCAAGGGAGGCAAGTGCGATAAGCACGAGGCGTGTGAATCCAGTCATGATTGAAACTCCTGTCAGGCCATAAGTAAAGTCGCGGGGACGTCAACGTCACCGGGTATCAGGCCATCTTACGAGGAGGTGGTTTTGGCGTAAATGACAAAATACAGTCAATTCACGCCAAATCGACATGGATGCGCGGATGCGGTTAGTCCCAAATTTGCTCCGGAAACGAAAACGCCAACCTGCATGGGTTGGCGTTTTGCTGCCGCAAAGGCGGTCAAGACCATCCCCGCCGTAGCGGGGACTGGTGGGTGATTACTTGGCGGCTGGGGTCGCGGCTGGGGTCGCAGCTGCCGTGACGACCGGTGCCGGCGCTGGCGCGCTGGCGCTTTTTTCCGCTGCCTTGGCTTCTTTCGCTGCCTTGGCGCGGGCCTTGGCGGACTTCTTGTGGGTTTTTACTTCGGTCTTGGTGGTGGTGACTTCTTCCTTGGCACCGGGAGTGACCGTGGTTTCCTTGGTTTCTGTCTTGACCACGTGCGCATCCTTGGCATCGGTCTTCACGACCGTGGTTTCCTTCGATTCGGTTTTGACGACGTGCGCTTCGGTCTTCGCCGCTGGCGCAGGTGCGGCGGCAGGAGCAGGGGTTTGAGCGAAAGCAGCGGTAGCGAACAGGCCGGTGATCAGGGTAGCGATAGTTTTTTTCATGATGTGGTTTCCTTGGATTGGTATAAACGGTTTATTTTATTTGTGTGAAGCGTCTTGCTTACTTGCTTGCCTGCGGAGCCGGCTTGGCGGCTTCCCCGGCGGTCTTGATGTCCTGGGATGGTGCTTTGATTTCGGCTTTGGTTTCAACCTTTACTTCAGCCTTCGCTACCGGTGCTGCTGGTGCCGGAGCCGGTGTCGGGGACTGCGCGAATGCGGCGCTGGCGAACAATCCGGCGGTCAGGGTAGCGATTACTTTTTTCATGGTCAGTCCTTTTTCTGGGTTGAGGTTCGGTGCGCATTTGCCGTGTTACTGAGCTGAAAACGCCGCGCCCAATCGATGAGTTGACCGCCTTTACACGCGCTTACAACTCGCGCTATTTGCTTACAACTCGGCAAGCTGGCGCCGGACAGATCGTGGCAAGCGATTGTGCTGCCACCGGGGCTGTCCGGGATCAAGGTGGCGAGAAGGTAGACTCCTACTATTTGAGTCTTCAACGAAAGGAACTTCATGAACATTCGCTTGATGGGGCTCATCGCCGCGCTGGCAACCGGGTTAAGTGCCGGGGCTTCCGCGCACACGAATCCGACCAGCATGTACACCGATATCGCGGGCAAGTCCTGCAAGAAAACGGTTGCTGATAAAGTTACCGGCGCTTATACATTGAGATGCCCTGGCGTGGGCAAGTACCGCCTGCATATTCATGACGACGATGAGCGAAGTTCGATTGACATCGTGACCCCGGATGCACAGGTCTTCGCGCTCAATTACTGGGAGGTCGTCACCCACGGCTTTTCCTCGCTCGGGAAAAAGGCCGAATGGCGGGTTGCCAATGTCGGTGGAAAAACGGTTCCGGTCGCGCTGATCGTGCGCCTGAATGTGATGGATCAAAGCGACCCGGAGCGCCCGAAGCGGCGTCAGGTCCTTGTGGTGGCACACATCGGCAAGGACACGGCGTGTGTCGTGAATGTCGTCGATGCTGCATCTGCCGACGCCAACGCAGCGGCCAGGGCCGCCGCTGATCGTCCGGAGCAAACCTGTTTGAAGTCTGCTGCGCGCTGATTGACGCGCCAGTACAGGGCGTCTACGTTGCCAGCACTGGCATGACACGAGTGGAGCGCTCCAGTGCCCCCGGCCCGGGCAAGGGACCGCCGGGCACGCACATCAGGACGCGTGACCGGCGTGCCGTTCCTGAAATTGGCGCGCAACACCTGCAACTGCTGCCGCTCGGCCAGTTCGGGGTCGCGCCAGAAGAGGGATTTGACTTTGCTCCAGGAGAAAAAATTCGGGTGCACGATCTGGTTCGAGTCGCCGCACAGCAGGAACTGGCCCGGCTTCCTGAGCGCCTGGAGCACCAGCGCCAGTTGCGCCACGGTCAGGTCCTGCACCTCGTCGACCACCACGAAGTCGTAGCGCGGCTGCACCTCGGGCCGCCAGTCATGCGCCACCAGGTTCAGGTCGAGCACGCCGGCGGCGTCGGCGGCGAGCACGCCACGGATTTCCTCGAATGCCTGGTGGGCGTCGATGCCCTTGAATTGCTGGCGCATGCGCGCGAACCAGGCGGAAAAATCGCGCCAGGTGGCCTCGCGGCCGTGCGGGACCCGGACCGATTCGAGAAACTCGCGGTAGGACAGGAAGGCGGCTTCCTGGCCGGCCTGCTCGAAACCGTCGGCGTAATACAGATCGCGCGCGGACTGCGCCAGATAGGCCGAGTGGGTCACGTACAGGACGTCGCCCTGGGCCTGCTTCATTTTCTCGAGCGTGAGCGCGGTCTTGCCGCTGCCGGCGCTGCCGACGATGATCAGGGGCGCGTTCTGCACGTAGACCGCCTGCTGCGCATCGTCGAACGACACCGCGGTAGCGGATGGTGGAGAACAGCAGGCGGTCGGCGTGGTCGAGCTTGGCGCGGTAGATCTTGGCGTGGGTCAGATTGGTCAATTTCTTGACATCGACCGCACGGAAGTCGTCGCGCTCGATGGCCCGCCGGACCTTGTCGTAGTGGGCTTTGTTGCGGGGCGGGAAAAAATTGCTGTACTCAAGAATTTTCATCGGGATGGTGCGATCCTGAGGATTTTTCAGTGGCGTTATTGTAGCCAGGGTGACCGGCTGCGCGGCGCGGAAATGAACGCTTCGGCGCAGGGGCTCATCATCGGGGCACGACGGCGCGCGCGTGCCGATGCCGCCGTTGCGTGACGTACCGTACGGACGAGGCTGGCTTTTCATGGCATTCTGAATGCATCAACATCACACAACATCAACAGGAGCGAGATCATGGGTAAATATGTCATTGGATGGATGCTGGGCATTCCGACCGTCGTGCTGGTGGTTCTGTATTTCATCTTCAACTGAAGGGGCGGCATCCGGGCTGGAAGTCGGACCGGGCGCGACGAGGCCCGGTCGCCGCAAATGAAAGCGCCACCTTCGGGTGGCGTTTTTTATGTATCTGCAAGATGGTTCAATTGCGCGGTGCGAAAATGATCGCCGTTTCGCGCCGACCTTGCGCGTGCTGTTGTTGCATGAGCCAGAGCGCGCCGGGCGCTTCGGCGCGATGGGCAGCCACGACCTGGTCCTGACCACCTGTGCGCTGCCGGCGCGCGACGCGGCGGCACTGCTGCGGCAGGACTTTCATTGATTGATCCCCGATGAGTCGCAATACATCAAGAACCGCCGCTCCAGGGCGGCCGCGATGGCCGCCCCTGCTGTGCGCGCGGCATCGCCTGTGCCTGACGGGCACGCCGCTGCAAAACCACCTGGGCGAACGGTGGCCGCAATTTCATTTCCTGCTGCCCGGCCTGCTGGGCGATGAAAAGCAATGCAACAGCGCCTTCCGCAAGAGCGTCGGCGCGACGGCGGCACCCGGCCAACGCCTTCCTGACGCGCCGCATCAAGCCCTTTCTCCTGCGCCGCACCAAGGACCATGTGGGCGAGAGACGCCGAGATGAAATATACTGTATAAACGCACAGCATTAACGCGATCGAGCGTGCGCTCAAGCGCCGGCGATGCCCGCTCCCCAATCTTAATTATTAGCACGAATCAGGTATAATGCCATCCCGCTTGCACTGGTTAATGTCGAACATTCATAGATTAATGATCAATATTAATTGTTGTATGAGTTATTTTCATTAGTATATGATCGCGGCCATGACTTACGATGAATTTCGCCGACATATCGGTAAAGCCGGGCTGACCGTGCACGCGTTCGCTGATTTAGTGAAGATGAACCGCATCTCCCTCTCGAACTACAAACAGGGGGACGTGCCGTCGCATCTGGCGGTCATTGCGTCTCTGTTGGGGGCAATGGCCGACGGGCAGACGGATTTTCGCAGCGTATTGTCCAATATTGATATCGCACCGAAGAAGCCGCGTGGTGCCGGCATAGGCAAGTTTGGCGGCGATAAACAGGAAGGGTTGGATTTGTTCACTCAGGGAGATAGTCATGGATGACCTAGGCAGCGCCCCCCTCGACGGGCATGGGGACGCCGCTGGCAAGGAAGCAATTTCGGACATGAAATCTTCGAGCAGCGTACTCAACAAATCTATGCAGCGCGTCGCCAAGTGGTCTTCCGGCCAGGCGGATACCGGTAATGCCCTGATTCATGGCGACAACCTGGCCGTGCTCAAAATGTTGGCCAAAACGCATGCCGAGCAAGTGCGGTGCGTCTACCTCGACCCGCCGTATAACAACGGCGAAAGTTATCAGCACTATTTTGACAGCATGGGCCATGCGGAATGGTTGCAATCGGTGTCGGCCAGGCTTGAGCAAATCAAACTGCTTTTACGCACGGACGGAAGCGTCTGGATATCGATCGACGACTCCGAGCTGCACTACCTCAAGGTTGCTGCCGATGCCGTGTTTGGCAGGGGAAATTTCGTCGGCACGATCATTTGGGAACGCAGAACGACGAGAGAAAACCGGAAAGTTTTGTCGCGAAACCATGAATATCTGCTGGTATACGCCAAGAACATTGCTACCTGGTCCAAGTCGCGGAATTCACTGCCCTTGACGGACGAGGTCAAGAGCCGTTACAAAAACCTGGATGAAGATCCACGTGGTCCGTGGCAATCGGTGTCGGCTAATGTCCAGGAGGGGCACGCGACGCCGCAGCAGTATTATTCGCTGAAGGCGCCCAACGGGAGATTGCACTCGCCGCCAAAGGGACGCTGCTGGGGATTTTCCGAACAGCGGATGATCGAGGAGATCGCTAAAAACAATGTGTGGTTCGGCCGGGATGGCAATGCGGTTCCGCGTCTGAAACAGTTCATTGCAAATCGTACCGCCGGCCTCACGCCTGAAACGCTGTGGCGAGCTGACGATGTGGGGACGACGAGTCAGGCAAAGAAGCACTTGCTGGCGTTGTTTAAAGAAATTTCGCTGTTCGATACGCCCAAGCCGGAGCATTTGATTCAGCGCATCCTGCAAATCAGTACCGACCCGGGCGACCTTATTCTCGATCCCTATCTCGGATCGGGAACCACCGCGGCAGTCGCGCACAAGATGAACAGATCGTATTTGGGAATCGAGATCGGAGAGCATATTAAGACGCATTGTACTCACCGGTTGCAGCAGGTCATTGCGGGCGAATCGGGCGGAATTTCCGGGTTGATGGACTGGAAAGGCGGTGGTGGTTTTGATTTCTACCGCATCTAAGGTTCAGGCAAATGGGCAACTGAACGCATTTCGTCCTATTTACTACCTCGGTTGCAAGGTAAGTCTCACATCCGCAATCCGCGCCGCTATCGACGAGGTTGATCCGAGCGGCGGGCGGATGGTCGATCTCTTCGCCGGTACGGGCGTTGTCGCCAGCGCCATGGGGGCAAGCCGCGACGTTACCACGGTCGATGTGCAGGAGTATTCGCGCGTCATTTGTTCCGCCGTTCTGCGGCCGCCGCGCTTGTCCGCGACGGACACCCGCAGGCTCTCCACTGACGTTGCCGAGGGGCAGTTTACGACGCGCCTTCTCTGGTGTCTTGCTCCGCTCATGGAGCACGAGCACAAGAGTTTGATTCGCGCCGTGCAGGGAGACGTTGACGGGCTGATCGAGCTACTCGAGGCGCCATCGCTTGTTCTGACTGAAGAATTCGGGTTCCTGGACGCGGACTCGCCCTTGAACGACGCTACGTCGGAAGTGATCCGGCGGATGCGCGCCGAGGGATTGTGGAATGCACCGGAGACGACTGTTGCCAGAAATTTCGGCGGCGTGTATTTTTCATATCAGCAGGCTGCGCTGTTGGATGCTGCACTCCATGTTGCCGCGCGTTCGGGCGACGACGTGAAGGACGGGTTGACTGCCGTTGCAATCAGTACCGCCAGTACCTTGGTAAATACGGTGGGAAAGCAATTTGCCCAACCGATTCAGCCACGATCGAAGTCGGGCGACATTAAAGCGGGTCTGGTCAAAACCGTTCAGCGTGACAGATCGATCGATATGTCCGCCAGTTATAGGTCCTGGCTGCAGAAGTACGCGGATCTGATTCCTGCCGCCGGAGCTGCGACCATGCTGCGCGGCGATTATCTCGACGCGTTGACTGCGCACGGCAAGGATTTCTCGGTGGTGTATGCGGACCCGCCCTATACGCGCGATCATTACAGCCGCTTTTACCACGTGCTGGAAACGATGTGCCTTCGTGACAATCCGCAGATATCGCGCGTCAAAAAGAAGGGGGAAACGACGTTCAGTCGGGGAATATACCGCGAAGAGCGGCACCAGTCCCCCTTCTGCATCAGGTCCGAAGCGCCGCGCGCGTTCGATTTGCTCTTCGGCGCCGCCCGGGCGCACGATTTGCCGCTAGTACTTTCCTACTCGCCGCATGAGGCGGGCGACGGCACCCACCCGCGCGTCGTCTCCATGGCGCAGGTCATTGATCTGGCCAATGCGCACTACAAACGGGTGGAAATAAGCGTGGTTGAAGGGATGTCGCACAACAAACTCAATCATAACAACCTCAATCTCGCCAAGCGCGAGCACGCGGAGATTTTGCTGAAATGTTTTTGTTGAGCGCCCGGTGCGTCGACTAGGGTTCCGGCGTCAACGTCTCCAACGGTAAAAGATTGTCCGGTACGCCGGGCCAGACTCTTTGCAAGTCGGTTGAGGAGACAAACGCCTCGCGCATCGGCCGGCTGCGTCCGCGCATTGGCGGAACTGCGCCCAGGAGTTGCGCTACAGCGGTATATTCGGGGGCGGTTACCGGAACAATGGTGTAGCGAAACGACCGCAGATCGAGTTTGGTCGCGATAACAAGCATCCTGCTGTCGTCGTCGCCGAGGTCATAATTCAACCCTGCGATTTCACGAAGCTCCAGCCGGTAATTTTTGCTTTGGTTAACGAAAAGTAAAATTGGCTCTACTGGTTTTGGGATGTTGTCCAGCGATACATATTGGACAAATACTTTTTTCTCAGATCCCTCGTAGCCGAAGAAGTCGGTCAGCGCTTTTCTTCCAAGGTCGGCCTGCCCGGTCCTGTTGCGGGGAATCTCCCGCACCAGGATCTCGGGCGTACTGAATCTGATGCCATCAACCGGAGCTACCTCGATGTCGGCTGCGGCGCCGGCCGTGCGCGCAGGCGTGCGCGCACGCGGCGTTACGGCGGCAAATCTCATCCTTCCGTTTGCCATTGCGCGTTCGCGGACACGCGCGTCATCGAGCGCACAAAGGGTTCCGGCGGCTAGCTGGCCAGTAAGCCACTCGTCGATGCCGGCCATCGCGGCAGTCGCCTCATCGCCGTGCATGGATTGAATGCTGAACGCTTCCCAATTTCCGGGCTGAGCGCCTGATGCGATCGCCGACTGCCCCAGGCCACGCATTGTCAGGTTGCCCGAGCCTGTTACCAGGCGCAAATTCCCGCCTTGCCGGAACCACGAAAATTTAGGATGAAACGTACTGCGGGGATGTTCGTGGAAAAAGACCTTTGCCGACAATATGCCATCGTACTGCACTACTTTTTCGCCGAGGAACAGCAACGCTTCAGCATTGGTAATTGCGTCAACGCCGACAATAAGCTGGAATTGCTGGCGCCGGTCTAGCATGCGCGCGATATTAGGCTGGGCGAAGAATGCCTCAATCCCGCCTCGTGACGCAAACGCGAAAACGCCGCCGCCAGCGCTTGCCTTGGCTGCCGCTGCATCGATCGCTTCCAGTAATTTTGTCGTGCCGGGCTGCTGAAATACAAACGTCATGGCGTGGCCTGTTGATAGGGGCTGCAAATGATTATTGTACAGCGGAAAGAGTATGCGGCGCGCTATCGGTATAGCCAGGACGAGGTTGTGAATGCCTGGGGACAGGGCGCGCAGAAAGGGTTTTCTGTTCGTGAGATAACAACCCCCACTGGCATGCGTGGGCGTCGGGGCGAGGCATGTTCTTGGTGGCCCGGGGCGGAACCGAGCCACCGACACAAGGATGTTCAACCCGCTGCGCTACCGACTGAGCTACCAGGCCAGGCGCCGGATTATCAGGCATTTGCTGGCCCCTCTGAAACCATGGCCGCACGCTTGGCCTTAGCGTAGAAACATTTGGCATGAGAAATTTGCCCGTCAATTTATTGATACTCATCAATATCCAGGCTTTATCCGGGAAACCTGGCTCAGGTTTATAGAAAAGATGCCGCCAATCCTCTCTGGCACTCCCTACTTCCAGAGGATATCCCTTGCAGAATTTTAACGGCACCTATCATTCGGGCTTGGTTCTGCTCTCCGTTTTCGTCGCCATGATGGCGTCCTACACGGCGATTACCCTGACCGGCCGCGTGGCTGAAACGCGTGGCCGCGCCAGCGTGCTCTGGCTTGCCGGCGGCGCGCTGGCCATGGGCTGCGGCATCTGGTCCATGCACTTCATCGGCATGCTGGCCTTCACTCTGCCGATCCGCATGAACTATGACATTGGCGTCACGCTCCAGTCCCTTCTGGTGGCGATCGGCGTTTCCGCATTTGCCCTGTGCATCGTCACCCGTGCCACCGTCGGCAGGGTGCATTACCTGATCGGTGGCGTGCTGATGGGCCTGGGTATTTGCGGCATGCACTACATCGGCATGCATGCCATGTACGTGTCCCCGGCCATCGCTTACGACCCCGTGGGAGTGGCTGCGTCGGTGCTCATTGCCATCGTGGCCGCCACCGTGGCGCTGTGGCTGGCGTTCACCCTTCGCGCTGGCAACAGCTTGCTCGCCCACATCAAGAAAGTGGGCGCGGCAGCGATCATGGGGCTTGCCATCGTCCTCATGCATTACACCGGCATGGAGGCGGCGCGCTTCGACGCCGGCAGCGTCTGCACGTCCACGGGCGGGGTCAACGGCAACTGGCTGGCGGTGCTGGTCGCCGTGGCCGCGCTGTCGCTCATGACGATCGCCTTGCTGCTGTCGGTGGTCGATTCGCGGCTGGCGGCGCGCACGGCGACCCTGGTCAACTCCCTGCGCCACGCCAACCGGCAGCTGCACCATCTGGCACTGCACGACGGCCTGACCCGCCTGCCCAACCGCAGCCTGCTGGAAGACCGCATTCGCCAGGCCATCCATGGCGCCGAACGCTCGGGCAAGCGCTTCGCGCTGATGTTCCTCGATCTCGACCGCTTCAAGACCATCAACGATTCGCTCGGTCATCATTACGGCGACAAGCTGCTGCAGGCGGTGGCGGCGCGGCTGACCCAATGCCTGCGCGTCAACGATACGGTGGCGCGCCTTGGCGGCGATGAATTCGTGGTGCTGCTGAGCGAGGCCGGCTCGCCGACCGTGGTGGCCGGCGTCGCGCAGAAAATGCTCGACACCATCGCCATGCCGCTCGACGTGGACGGGCAGATCCAGAGCGTGTCGGCCAGCATCGGTATCAGCATGTATCCCGACGACGGCACCAGCCTGCGCGAATTGATGAGCAACGCCGACAGCGCTATGTACCACGCCAAGAAGGTCGGGCGCGCCAACCACCAGTTTTTCGCGCCCGAGATGAATGCCGCGGCCGGTGCCCGGCTGGCGCTGGAGCACGCGCTGCGCCAGGCGCTGGAAAACCAGGAATTTGAGCTGCACTACCAGCCCAAGGTCGATGTCGCCAGCGGCGACGTGGTGGCGATGGAGGCGCTGCTGCGCTGGTGCTGCCCGCAGCGCGGCCTGGTGCCGCCCAACGATTTCATCAGCGTGACCGAGGAAATCGGCCTGATCATCCCGCTCGGCGCCTGGGTACTGCGCGAAGCCTGCCGCCAGAACCGCGCCTGGCAACTGGCCGGCATGGCGCACCTGCGGATGGCCGTCAACTTGTCGGCCTGCCAGTTTCGCCAGAAAGACCTGCCGGAGTTCGTCGCCGGCGTGCTCGCTGAAACCGGCATGGATGCCTCCTGCCTGGAGCTGGAGGTGACCGAAAGCGTGGTGATGCACAACCCCGCCGAGGCCGCGCAGATCCTCGACCGCCTGCATGCGCAAGGGATTCATATTTCTGTGGACGATTTCGGGACCGGCTATTCGAGCCTGAGCTACCTGAAGCAGTTCCGGCTCGATACGCTCAAGATCGACCGTTCCTTTGTGCGCGACATCAGTTCCGACGCCGACGATGCCGCGATCGTGCGTTCGGTCATTGCGCTGGCCCACAGCCTGCGCCTGCAGGTCATCGCCGAAGGCGTTGAAACCGACGAGCAGCTGGACTACCTGCGTGAACTCGGATGCGACCAGTACCAGGGTTACCTGCGCAGCAAGCCGCTTCCCGCGGCGCAGTTCGAGGCCATGCTGCGTGCAGGCGCCGCCGGCGCAATCGGTCCGCTGCTCAAAGTGGTGGGCCGCTAATCGCGGCCCGGCTCGGGATCGTCGGTTTGGACGGGGATTTTCATCCTCGCCGTCTCGCCCGTACCGTACGGTGCCCAGAGTTTCGAGCCCGTGATAAGTAAAAATGCCATCCGACGCCGGCGTGCTGCTTCTTTTCTGTTTCTCACGTAGTCCGCTTCCGAAAGCTGAATAGCTCCGTAAGAAAAAATGCCCACGGTATGCAGAACAATGCGGGCAACAGCGCCAGGCCCGCGGGAACGCCCGAGCCGGCTGTCGAAAGGATGGCAGGCACCAGCACAATGGCCGCGATAATGAAGGACACGGTACCCACGTAGACAAGGAATTGAGGCAGGCCGGCATACGACAGCGGTACGTGATCCCCGCGGGCGTAAAGCCATATGCGTCGCGCCACAAAGGCTAGCATCAGGATATGCAGCAGCAACGTCAGAATGCGCGGGAGGAAGTGCGCAAGCATGACTGGAACGAGCGATCCAAACGGCAAGAATCGCTGCAACAGTTGCGCGCCAGGAGGGGACATACCGGCCAGGTGCAGCAATCTAAAAACGAAGCCGAGAAGATGTGCAGGGACGACGAGACCGAAGCACAGCGCACAGCACTCGATTGACGGCGCGCCGATATCGCCGGCCGTCCTGGACGTCACCGGCAGCCGGAAGCGCCGCCAGGGGGCCAGGGATCCCCGGAAACAAAAACGCCACCCGAAGGTGGCGTTTTATATATTCTTGGTGGCCCGGGGCGGAATCGAACCACCGACACAAGGATTTTCAATCCTCTGCTCTACCGACTGAGCTACCAGGCCAAGGGTCGCTATCATAGCAGCCCTCGGCCGGTCTGGCTAGTGCGGCGCGTTCGGGAGCGTTTTCAGGCCCGCACCGCGCTTCCGATCCTGCCGCTTATTTCGGCATCACGACCGTATCGATCACGTGAATCACGCCATTGTCGGCGGCAATATCGGTTTTGATCACGTGCGCCTTGTCGAGCATGACCTTGCCGCCTGCCGCAGTCACGGTCAGGTTGCTGCCTTGAACCGATTTAACGGCACCCGGCTTTACATCCGCCGCCATGACCTTGCCTGGCACCACGTGATAGGTCAGCACCTTGGTCAGGGCGGCCTTGTCCTTGAGCAGCGCATCAAGCTTCGCTTTCGGAATTTTTGCGAAGGCTTCGTCGGTCGGCGCGAACACCGTGAACGGGCCCGGGCCTTTCAAGGTGTCGACCAGGCCTGCCGCCTGCACCGCCGTCACCAGCGTGTTGAAGGTGCCTGCCGATTTGGCGGTATCGACAATATCGGCTGCGTTCGCAGCGCCGAATGCCAAGGTAAATGCGGTTGAGATCAGTACTTTTTTCATGGCGATTTCCTTTAGATAAATTAACCACTGCAGGATGCGAAGGCGTCCGGCGGGAAGATATATGCATGGCGCTGACATATGCTGAAGCGCCACGGTGTCTGTGTTGCACCGTTACTGAACCGGTATGTGCGTAATTTATCGCTGATATCTACTCAAGTCTATCGTGTGCGCCCGGAGATCTGCCAATAAACGGTTCAATAGCGGTTCATTTGGCAGGGTTCGCGTGTATGTTGGATGCGGCCGGATGGCAGTGCTTCAGCGCATGAACGGCCATGCAACCTGCGGACGAGAAGAGGAGTGGGGGAGTGCGCGCTGTTCGCCGTACCGGCGATTTTCAGGCTCAGGGGATAGGAAAAGAATGGCGAGCAGAAATGCAAAACGCCACCCGAAGGTGGCGAAATTGAATTCTTGGTGGCCCGGGGCGGAATCGAACCACCGACACAAGGATTTTCAATCCTCTGCTCTACCGACTGAGCTACCAGGCCAAGAGGCATGATTATAGACAAGCGATCCATGCTTTGCAAGTCCGACCGACAACTTTCTCGACAAATGCTCTGATCGGGGCGAAAACTGTCTCGTTGCCAGCCGCTATAATGCGCTATATGACTAGTCCAAATTCCTCTTCCGCGCGTCATCAGAGCGCGGTGTGCATCGTTGGCAACGGCGCCATCGCCAAGACCGCCGCCCTCGGGTTTGCCCAGGCCGGTCACAGCGTCACCGTGCTGGTCCCGCCATCCGTCTCATCGACCCCCGCAGCAACGGCCGGCGAGCAGCCCTGGGATGTGCGCGTCTACGCGCTCAACCACACCGCTCACGGACTGCTGTCCTCGCTCAAGGTCTGGGGCGCCCTCGACATGGACCGGGTGGCCGCGGTCGACACCATGGCCGTCAATGGCGACGGTGCCCGGCCGGGCGACCTGGCGTTCGACGCCTTCGGCGCCCATGTCGGCGCGCTGGCCTGGATCGTCGAGGACCGCAACCTGAACCAGGCGCTCGACGCCGCGCTCAGGTTTGCCGCCAACGTCACCATCGTCAAAGGCCGCGCCGTGAGCCTGGCCCTGGAGGCCGATGGCGCCACCGTGCGCCTCGACGACGGCAGCGCCATCGCCAGCGCCCTGGTGGTGGGCGCCGACGGCGGCCAGTCGTGGGTGCGCGGCCAGTGCGATATCGGCGTCGACTACCGCGCCTACCACCAGCGCGCGGTGGTGGCCAATTTTTCCTGCGAAAAGCCGCACCACGGCGTGGCGCACCAGTGGTTCACCGGCGAAGAGGGCATCGTGGCGCTGCTGCCGCTGCCCGGCAAGCGCGTCTCGCTGGTCTGGTCCGCGCCCGATGCGCTGGCCGACACCCTGATGAACGAAAGCCTGGGCGAACTGGCCGTGCGCCTGGCCGTGCTGGCCGGCGACAAGCTGGGCGAACTCAAACCGCTGCGGCCGGAGGCGGTCAAGGACCTGCCGCTGGCGTTGATCCGCCCGCACGCCATCGTCGCGCCGCGTGTGGCGCTGGTGGGCGACGCCGCCCACGTGGTCCATCCGCTGGCCGGCCACGGCATGAACCTCGGCTTTGCCGACGTCGCCGGCCTGCTCAAGACCATCGCCGCGCGCGAGCCGCAGCGCGCCATCGGCGACGAGCGCGTGCTGGCGCGCTATGCCCGCGCGCGCAAGGAAGACATCCTGCTGATGCAGGTCGCCACGGACGGCCTGGCGCGCCTGTTCGGCACCAACCTCGAACCGGTGCGCATCGCGCGCAACTTGGGATTAAACTTGCTGGATAAGTTGCCTGTTCTCAAGCGTCGACTGATGTCGCACGCCATGGGCAAGTAGCGCTGTTAATGAATCGGAGATCATCATGTTAAACAAAAAATTCGCGCTGCTCGTCATGACGGGCTTGTTCGCCGGCGCCGCGAGCGCCAAGCCGACCGTGGAAGAAACCATCCGCAAGCGCGTCGAGCCCAAGCTGGGCAAGGACGTGAAAATCGAGTCGATCAAGAAGACGCCCTACAGCGGCCTGTATGAAATCCGCGCGCACGGCGACATCCTCTACACCGACAAGCAAGGCAAGTACCTGTTTTTCGGGCAGGTGATCAATACCAAAACGCAGCGCAACCTGACCAAGGAACGCGTCGAGCAGATCAACATGATCAAGTTTAACGAACTGCCGTTCGAACACGCGCTCAAGCTGGTCAAGGGCGACGGCAAGCGCATGATGGCCATCTTCGAAGACCCGAACTGCGGCTACTGCAAGCGCTTCCGCCAGACCACGCTCAAGGAAATCGACAACGTGACGGTGTACACCTTCATGTACAACATCCTGTCCGAGGATTCCTCGGCCAAGTCCAAGAACATCTGGTGTTCGCCGGACCGTAACAAGGCATGGGATGACTGGATGCTCGATAACAAGGCCGCTCCGGCCGCCGCCGCCAACTGCGTCAATCCGAACGAGAAGGTGTTTGAACTCGGCCGCAAGCTGCGCATCGAGGGTACGCCGGCGATCTTCTTCGTCGACGGCAGCCGCATTCCGGGCGCGATCGATACCAAGGGCCTGGAAGCCAAATTCACCAGCCTGGGCATGCCAGCCAAGCCGGCCGCCAAGCCGGCGCCCGCGGTTGCGGCAGCGGCGCCCGCCGCCGTCGTGAAAAAATAAAACACAAAAAAAGCAGTTTGAAGCGCAGTCCACCAAGAGGGAGTCACAGATGGTCACTTTGAATATCAACGGCCGCGAGATGCAGGTCGACGCCGATCCGGCCACGCCCATCTTGTGGGCGTTGCGCGATAACCTGAACATGACGGGCACCAAATTCGGCTGCGGCGCAGCCCTGTGCGGTGCCTGCACCGTGCACCTGAACGGCGACGCGATCCGTTCGTGCATCACGCCGATTTCGGCCGCCGCCGGCCAGAAGATCACCACCATCGAAGCGATGGAGGCTGACCCGGTCGGCAAGGCCGTGCAGGATGCGTGGGTCCGCCACGACGTGCCGCAATGCGGCTACTGCCAGAGCGGCCAGGTGATGAGCGCCACGGCCCTGCTGCGCACCAACAAGAAGCCGACCGATGCCGATATCGATGGCGCCATGAGCGGCAATATCTGCCGCTGCGGTACCTATCAACGCATCCGCGCGGCCATCAAGGACGCGGCGACCACGTTAGCCTGAGGAGAGCCGCATGCGTACAGAATGGATTAACCAGGCGGCGTTGACACGCCCGCCGGAAGGCGGCATGTCGCGCCGCAGCTTCATGAAAGCCGGCGCGGTGGCCACCAGTGGCCTGGTGCTGGGCTTTTTCATGCCGGGTGCGAACAAGTTCGCGCGCGCGGCCGATGCCGCCGCCAAGCCGGTCTACGCGCCCAACGCGTTCCTGCGCATCGCGCCGGACAACAGCGTCACGGTGATGGTCAACCGGCTCGAATTCGGCCAGGGCGTGCACACCGCGCTGCCGATGCTGATCGCCGAGGAACTCGACGCCGACTGGTCGCAGATGCGCGGCGAACTCGCGCCCGCCGGCGACGCCTACAAGGACCCGGCGTTCGGGATGCAGATCACGGGCGGCTCCGGCACCATCGCGCACTCGTTCATGCAGTACCGCGAAATCGGCGCCAAGGCGCGCGCCATGCTGATCGCCGCCGCCGCGCAGCAGTGGAAGGCCGAACCCGGCCAGCTCACCACCGCCAGCGGTTTTGTCCTCCACCCGGACGGCCGCAAGGCCAGCTATGGCTCGCTCGCCGATGCGGCGATGAAGCAGCCGATGCCGGCCACGGTGGTGCTCAAGGACGCCAAGGATTTCCGCTTTATCGGCAAGCCGGTCAAGCGCCTCGATGCGCTGGCCAAGTCGAGCGGCAAGCAGCAGTTCGGCATCGACTTCACCCTGCCCGATGCCAAGGTGGCCGTGGTGGCGCGCCCGCCCGTGTTCGGCGCCAGGGTCGCCAAGCTTGATGCCGCCAAGGCGCGCGCGATCAAGGGCGTGATCGAGGTGCTCGAAATCGCGCTTGACCGCGGCGGGCGCGGCGTGGCGGTGATCGCCGACGGCTACTGGCCGGCCAGGCAGGGCCGCGAAGCGCTGGTGATCGACTGGGATACCAGCGCGGTCGAGAAGGTCACGACCAGCAAGCAGATGGCCGAGTTCAAGGCGCTGGCCAAAAAGGCCGGCACCGTCGCCAGACAGGCTGACGTGAGCAAGCTCGCGGGCGCGCCGAAGAAAATCTCGGCCATCTACGAGTTCCCATACCTGGCGCACGCACCGATGGAGCCGCTCAACTGCGTCGTCGACCTCAGGGCCGACAGCTGCACCGTGTGGGCCGGTACCCAGATGCAGACCGTCGACCATGCGGCGATTGCCGCCACCGCGGGGCTGAAGGCTGAGCAGGTAACGCTCAACACCATGATGGCGGGCGGCGGTTTTGGCCGCCGTGCGGTGCCGACGTCGGACTACCTGGTCGAAGCGGTCAACGTCGCCAAGGCTTACAAGGCCGCCGGCAAAAGCGGCCCGCTGAAAGTGATCTGGAGCCGCGAAGACGACATCAAGGGCGGCTACTACCGTCCGTCGCACGTGCACCGCGCCGATATCGGCCTGGACGCCAAGGGCAATATCCTCGCCTGGGATCACGCCATCGTCGGCCAGTCGATCATCAGCGGCACGCCGTTCGAGCCGTTCATGATCAAGGATGGCGTGGACGCCACCATGGTCGAAGGCATGGGCGCACCGTACGAGGTGGCCATGAAGCTGACCGTCCACAATGCCAAGGCCAACGTGCCGGTGCTGTGGTGGCGCTCCGTGGGCTCGACCCACACCGCTTTTGTGATGGAGACGCTGGTCGACGAAGCGGCGCACGTGGCGAAGATGGACCCGGTGGCCTACCGCAAGAAGCTCATCGGCGAGAAGCACACGCGTCACCTGGCCGCGCTGGACCTGGCGGTCGAGAAGTCCGGCTACGGCAAGCGCAAGCTGCCCAAGGGCCGCGCATGGGGCGTGGCGCTGCACAAATCGTTCGGTTCCGTGGTCGCGTATGTGGTCGAAGCGTCCATCGTGAAGGGTGTACCCAAGCTGCATAAAGTCACAGCCGGCATCCACTGCAACCAGGTCGTCAATCCATTGACGATCGAAGCGCAGGTGCAGGGCGCGGTGCTGATGGCGCTCGGTACCACCTTAGCCGGCGCGGCGATCACGCTCAAGGATGGCGTGGTCGAACAGCAGAACTTCGGCGACTACACCGTGGCGCGCATGACCGACATGCCGCAGGTGGACGTCTATACGGTGGCGTCAAGCGATGCGCCGACCGGCATGGGGGAACCCGGCCTGCCGCCACTGGCGCCGGCGTTTGCCAATGCGCTCTTCGCGCTCACGGGCAAGCGGCTGCGCAAGCTGCCGTTCGACCTGAAGGCGGCTTGAGCGCGCATGCGGCCATGACCCCTGTCGGCATTCTGCTGGCCGCCGGCAGGGGGCGTCGTTTCGATCCGACTGGCGCAGCGAGCAAGCTGCTCCAGCCTTTGCCTGGCGGCGAGCTGGTTGTCGCCGCCAGCGCCCGCGTTCTGCTCTCCTCCGTAGACAAAGTGATTGCCGTCGTGCGGCCTGACGACGGCGGCGTGGGCGACTGCCTGCGCGCGCTGGGCTGCATCGTCACTGTTTGCCGGGACGCCGACAGCGGCATGGCCGCGTCGCTGGTGCACGCGCTCCGCCATTCGCTGCCCGAGGCTCCATCGTGGCTGATCGCGCTGGGCGACATGCCCCATGTACGCCCCTCCACCATGCTGGCGCTGCGCGCCGCGCTGGAGCAGGGCGCGCCGATCGCGGTGCCGGTGCATGCCGGCCAGCGCGGCAACCCGGTCGGCTTTGGCCGCGTCCACCTCGACGCGCTGCTGGCGCTGCAGGGCGACCAGGGCGCGCGCGCCATCCTCAAGGCGCATCCGGCGAGTGTTGTTTCAGTCGACGATCCAGGCATTTTTTCGGACATCGATACCGTCGCGGACCTGTTAAAAACAAGTACACTCGCGTAAAGGTTGACAGCCTGCGCTGGTCCATCTCCACGAACTACCCATTGATCATGAAAAAACCGACACCCAAGAAGCCGGCTGCTATCAAGTACGCCATTGTTCCCAAAGACCTGGGTGCGCACCTGTTCGACGTGACCGTCACCGTGGCTGCACCGTCGCCGGATGGCCAGGTATTCGCCCTTCCTGCGTGGATCCC
Organism: Massilia pseudoviolaceinigra; assembly: GCF_030846505.1. Lineage (NCBI taxonomy): Bacteria > Pseudomonadati > Pseudomonadota > Betaproteobacteria > Burkholderiales > Oxalobacteraceae > Massilia > Massilia pseudoviolaceinigra. The sequence continues at coordinate 52,261 of NZ_JAVCWL010000040.1, forward strand.
GGGCAGTTATATGATCCGTGAATTTTCGCGCAATATCGTCCAGATCCGCGCCGAATCGAACGGCAAGCCGGTCGCGCTGACAAAACTCGACAAGCATTGCTGGCAGGCCGACCCGGTGGCCGGCGCACTGACCGTGCAGTACGAAGTCTACGCCTGGGACCTGTCGGTACGCGCCGCGCACCTGGACCAGACCCACGGCTTTTTCAACGGCACGAGCGTGTACCTGCGCGTGCTGGGGCAGGAACACACGGCGCACGAAGTCGACATCCAGCGTCCTCCCGACGCCGCCGCAAAAGCGTGGCGCGTGGCCACCTCGCTGCCCGAACTGGGCGCGAAGCGCTACGGCTTCGGCACCTATGTCGCCGGCGACTACGATGAACTGATCGACCATCCGGTCGAAATGGGCGACTTCGCGCTGGCCACCTTCAAGGCCCACGGCATCGCCCACGACATCGTCGTCTCCGGCCGCGTGCCCAACCTCGACATGGCGCGCCTGCAGGCCGACCTGAAGGCCATCTGCGAAACCCAGATTGCATTTTTCGAGCCGCGCACCCGGCGCGCGCCGATGGACCGCTACGTCTTTCTCACGCTGGCCGTGGGCGACGGCTACGGCGGCCTGGAACACCGCGCATCGACCGCGCTCATTTGCGCGCGCGCCGATTTGCCGAGCACCGCGGCGCCGCGCGCGGCCGACATCGGCGAAGGCTACCTCAAATTCCTGGGCCTGTGCAGCCACGAATATTTTCATACCTGGAACGTCAAGCGCATCAAGCCGGCCGCATTTGCGCCCTACGACCTGCAGAACGAAACCTACACGCCGCTGCTTTGGCTGTTCGAGGGCTTCACCAGCTACTACGATGACCTGATGCTGGTGCGCAGCGGCATCATCGGCGAAGCGGCTTACCTCAAGCTGCTCGGCAAAGCCGTCAGCGGCGTGCTGCGCGGCAGCGGGCGCACCAAGCAAAGCGTGGCCGATTCCAGCTTCGACGCCTGGGGAAAATACTACCGCCAGGACGAGAATGCGCCCAACGCCATCGTCAGCTACTACGGCAAGGGCTCGCTGATCGCACTGGCCTTTGACCTGACCATCCGCACCAAAACCGAGGGCAAGAAGTCGCTCGACGATGTGATGCTGGCGCTGTGGCAGCGCTACGGCCGCGATTTTTATCCGACCGCGAGGCGCGGTGTGACCGAGGCTGACGTCGAAGCGCTGTTCGACGAGATCAGCGGCCTGAAACTCAAGCCCCTGTTCGATAAATACGTGCGTGGCACGGCCGACCTGCCGCTGGCCAAGCTGTATGCGCCGTTCGGCGTCAAGCTGGAAGACGTGCGCAAGAACGCCAAACCGGCGTTCGATGCGGGCACCGGCCGCGATGGCGGCGACTGCAAACTGACCCAGGTGCACGAAGGCGGCGCGGCGCATCGCGCCGGTCTGTCGGCGGGCGATATCCTGGTGGCGGTGGAGGGCTTGCGCGTGTCGGGCAACCCCTCCAATCTGGATGCGCTGCTGTCGCGCTACAAGGTGGGCGACACGGTCGGCGTGCACGCGTTCCGGCGCGACGAGCTGATGACCTTCAGCGTGCAGCTGCAGGGCGACCGGGTGCCGGATGTGAAACTGTCGCTGGTTGACGAGCGCAAGAAAGGCGCGGGGCCGGCGCGGCCAAGCGCGGTGCGTTGATGCGGCTGCGATAGCCGCGTAAGGAAGGTGGTGCCCGGTGCCGGCGGTGTACAGAGCCGTCGCCCGGGCGCTTGAATCGTGATGAACAGTCGATGCCCGTCACGGCTTATTGCGCGATGGCGTCTTCCTTGTTCAGGGTCAGTTCGGCGCGCTGCTCGGGTGTTTTCTTGAGCAGGTCCGCGATGGCGGCGGCCTTGGCGGTCTCGTTCCCCACCTTGTACTTCGCATGGAGCAGGTCTGCTTCAGGCGACTTCTCGACGAAGCGGGTTTTCGACACCCACGTCGCGAAATCCGGATTCTCCACCGAGAAGCCCGCCTTTCCGGTGGTGCGGATAGGACGCAGCTGGAATCCCATGCCGTAAATGAAGCGCGCGACGACGTAGTAGCGTTTGCCCGCTTCCACGTTCGCATCCATCAGATAATTGTGCGCGCCATAACCGGCCATGAAGCGGTGTGCGCCGGGCGTCACCAGATGGACCGACTTGCTGTGCGTGGGGAGCATGGACAGCAGGGTCATGTCGTTGTCGGTGACGTCGTATATGCCGACGGCCGCGAGCGGCAACATCAGGTTTTTCGGCTGCAGGAAGATGATTTGCGCCTTGTCGGCAGGTGGCGCCGACAGGGTCGTTGTGGTCGCGTCGATGAACGTCGGCGGTGGCGGTGGGCCGGACGACGCGCAGGCGCTCAACGCCAGGATGGCGGCGACCATGATCAGTGTTTTTTTCATTGGATTAAAGGCACGGTGTGCGGGTGTGTTAAGAGGCGGGCTTTCAGCTGAACATGCGCTGCAACTCCACACCCGGTTCCGGCGCGCGCATGAAGGCTTCGCCGACCAGGAAGGCATGCACGTTCGCGTCGCGCATGCGCTTGACGTCGGCCGGTCCCATGATGCCCGATTCGGTCACCACCAGCTTCTCGGCCGGGATGCGCGGCAGCAGGTCGATGGTGGTCTGCAGCGATGTCTCGAAGGTGCGCAGGTTGCGGTTGTTGATGCCAACCAGTTTCGTATCGAGCTTGAGCGCCGCCGTCAGTTCGTCGCCGTCGTGCACTTCGACCAGCACGTCCATGCCCAGTTCGTGCGCGCAGGCTTCCAGCTCGGCCATCAGGCCGTGATCGAGTGCCGACACAATCAGCAGAATCGCATCGGCGCCCATCGCGCGCGCTTCATATACCTGGTACATGTCGATCATGAAGTCCTTGCGGATCACCGGAATCTCGCAGGCCGCGCGCGCCTGTTTCAGGTACTCGACCTGGCCCTGGAAGAATTCCACATCGGTCAGCACCGACAGGCATGCCGCGCCGTGGCGCGCGTAGCTCTCGGCGATGTTCGCCGGACGGAAGTCCGCGCGCAGCACGCCTTTCGACGGCGACGCTTTTTTGATTTCGGCGATCACGCCCGCGTGGCCGGCGGCGATGTGCTTGCGCAGGCTCGCTTCGAAGCCGCGCAGGCTGCGGCGCGCTTCGGCATCGGCTTCGACTTCGCGGCGCAGGCTGGCGAGGTCGCGGTGTTTTTTTGCGGCGGCGACTTCGTCAGCCTTGACCGCCAGGATTTTATTGAGGATATCGGACATGATGAAGTTTCAGTTGGGTTTGGAAAGCGCGAGCTTGACGCCGAGCCACATGAACAGGCCGCCGGTCACGCGGTTTAGCCACAGCGACACGCCCGGGCTGACCTTGATGCGGGCACTGGCCTGGGCGGTGAACAGCGCGAGCGAGGTACACCACAGCATGCCGTTCAGGTTGAAAATGCAGCCAAGGACGACAAAGGCGAGTGCCTTGCTGGGCGCATCGTGCGCGATAAACTGCGGCACGAAGGCCAGGAAGAACACCGCCACCTTGGGGTTCAGGACATTCGTCAGGAAACCCTGTGCGAAGATTTTTGCGTACGGCAGCGGGGGCACGGTTACCACTGCGGCGGGGTCGGTCCGCTTGCTGCGCAACAGGCCGATCGCCATGTAGATGATATACGCCGCGCCGACGTATTTGACGGCCATGAAGGCGGTTGCCGAGGTGGCCAGAATGGCCGACAGGCCGAGCGCCGCGGCCAGCACGTGGATCATGGTGCCGATGCCAATGCCGAGCGTGGCGGCCACGCCGGCGCGCCAGCCTTGCGTGGCACTGCGCGTCATGATCAGGAGCGAGTCGGGTCCGGGCATGATGTTGAGCAGCAGGCCGGAGACGATGAACAGGGGGAGGTCGTGGATGCCAAACATGGTGGAGAAGTCCTAGCCGTCATTGCCGCGCGTTGGCGCGGCAATGACGGCATTAAGTTCTAAGGCATATGGCGCCTTCAAGTCGATACTTCGACGATCAGACACCGAGTCGCTGGGTCACCTGGACGAACTGGTCGACCTTGGCGCGCGCGGCGCCCGATTCGATTGCGGCGCGTGCTTTTTTCAGGCCGTCTTCAATCGAGCTGGCTACGCCGGCCGCGTACAGCGCCGTGCCGGCATTGAGCGCCACGATGTCGTAGGCCGCTCCCGGCTCGCCGTTGAGCGCTTCCATCATCTTGATCTTCGACTCGTCCGCATTCGCCACCTTGAGATTGCGGCTGGCGATCATCGGCAGGCCGAAGTCTTCCGGATGAATTTCGTATTCGCGAATTTCGCCGTTGACCAGTTCACCGACCATGGTGGCCGCGCCGAGCGAGACTTCATCCATATTGTCGCGCCCATACACCACCACCGCGTGCTGCGCGCCCAGGCGCTGCAGCACGCGCACCTGGATGCCCACCAGATCCTGGTGGAACACGCCCATCAGGATATTCGGCGCGCCGGCCGGATTGGTCAGGGGACCCAGGATGTTGAAGATGGTGCGCACGCCCAGCTCGCGCCGCACCGGCGCCGCATGCTTCATGGCGGCGTGGTGGTTGGGAGCGAACATGAAGCCGATGCCGGTCTGCGCGATCGACTGCGCGATCTGCTCGGGCGAGAGGTTGATGTTGGCGCCCAGCGACTCGATCACGTCAGCGCTGCCGGACGACGACGATACGCTGCGCCCGCCGTGCTTGGCCACGCGCGCACCGGCGGCGGCGGCCACGAACATCGCCGTGGTCGAAATATTGAAGGTGTGGGCGCCGTCGCCACCGGTGCCGACGATGTCGAGCAGGTGAGTGGTGTCGGCCATCGGCACCTTGGTCGAAAATTCGCGCATCACTTGCGCGGCGGCGGCGATTTCGCCGATGGTTTCCTTCTTCACGCGCAGGCCGAGCGTGAGCGCGGCGATCATGGTCGGCGACATTTCGCCCGACATGATCTGGCGGAACAGGTGCAGCATCTCGTCGTGAAAAATCTCGCGGTGTTCGATGCAGCGCAACAGTGCTTCTTGTGGGGTGATCGGCATGACAGCTCCTTGATCTGGGCAGTGCGTTACGGGGGCTTAGCGTTCGAGAAAATTCTTCAGCAAGGCATGGCCATGCTCGGACAGGATCGATTCGGGGTGAAACTGCACACCCTCGATATCGAACTCCCTGTGCCGCACGCCCATGATCTCGCCGTCATCGGTCCATGCCGTCACCTCAAGGCAGGCCGGGAGCGACGAGCGCTCGATCGCCAGCGAGTGGTAGCGGATGACCGTAAACGGACTCGGAAGATTCTTGAACACGCCCACGCCGGTGTGCGCAATCAATGAAGTTTTGCCATGCATGACCTGCTTGGCGCGAATCACCTTGCCGCCGAACGCGGCGCCGATGGCCTGGTGGCCGAGGCACACGCCGAGGATCGGCAGCTTGCCCTTGAACTGCTCCAGGATGGAGACCGAGATCCCGGCTTCGGCCGGTGTCTTGGGACCGGGCGAGATGCAGATGCGGTCCGGCTGCATCGCGCTGATCTCGTCGATCGTGATTTCGTCGTTGCGGAAGGTAGCAACTTCCTCGCCCAGCTCACCGAAATACTGCACCAGGTTGTAGGTGAACGAGTCGTAGTTATCGATCATCAGCAGCATCTCAGATCTCCCCATCCAGGCCGTCTTGCACTTGCTCGGCTGCGCGCAGGACCGCGCGCGCCTTGTTTTCGGTTTCCTGCCATTCCATTTCGGGGACCGAATCGGCCACGATGCCGGCGGCCGCCTGCACGTACAGCATGCCGTCCTTGATCACGCCGGTGCGGATCGCGATCGCCACGTCCATCTCGCCGCCAAAACTCAGGTAGCCGCAGGCGCCGCCGTAGATGCCGCGCTTGGTCGGTTCGAGTTCGTCGATCACTTCCATGGCGCGCACTTTCGGCGCGCCGGTCAGGGTGCCGGCCGGGAAGGTCGCGCGCAGCACGTCCAGGTTGGACATGCCGCTCTTCAAAGTGCCTTCGACGTTCGAGACGATGTGCTGCACATGCGAGTATTTTTCCACGACCATGCGCTCGGTGACCTTGACGCTGCCGGTTTCGGAGATCCGTCCGAGGTCATTGCGCGCCAGGTCGATCAGCATGACGTGTTCGGCGATCTCTTTCGGGTCGGCCAGCAGTTCCTTGGACAGTTCGGCGTCGCGTTCCGGCGTGGCGCCACGTGGGCGGGTGCCGGCGATCGGGCGCAGGGTGACTTTCTTGGTGCCGTCGGCCGCGGTCTCGTTGCGCACCAAAATCTCCGGCGAGGCGCCCACGATCTGCATGTCGCCGAAGTTATAGAAGTACATGTACGGCGAGGGATTGAGCGAGCGCAGTGCGCGGTACAGGGTCAGCGGATTGTCCACGTACGGCTTGCGAATGCGCTGGCCGATCTGCACCTGCATCAGGTCACCGGCCATCACGTATTCGTGGGCGCGGGCCACCGCCTTGAGGTAATCCTCTTTGCTGAAGTCGCGCACCGCTTCGGTACGCACCGAGCTCGATGTCACCGGCGCGTCGACGCCGCGCCGCAGCATCATGCGCAGGTCCTTCAGGCGCTGGCGTGCCTTGGAATACGCTTCCGGCTGCGTGGGGTCGGCGTACACGATCAGATACAGCTTGCCCGACAGGTTGTCGATGACCGCCAGTTCCTCGGTCACCATCAGCTGGATGTCGGGCAGGCCCAGGTCGTCCTTGGGCTGGGTGTCGGCCAGCTTGCGCTCGATGTGGCGCACGGTGTCGTAGCCGAAGTAGCCGGCCAGGCCGCCGCAAAAGCGCGGCAGGCCGGGACGCAGCGCCACTTTAAAGCGCGCCTGGTACTGTTCGATGAAGTCGAGCGGATTGCCGTCGTGGGTTTCGATCACCTCGCCATTCTTGACGATCTCGGTGCGCGTGCCGAAGGTGCGCAGCACCGTCGATGCGGGCAGGCCGATGAAGGAGTAGCGCCCGAAACGCTCGCCGCCGACCACCGATTCGAGCAGGAAGGTGTTCTTGCTGACGTTCTGGGTCTGGGCCAATTTGAGGTACAGCGTGAGAGGCGTTTCGAGATCGGCGAAGGCTTCCGAGATCAATGGGATACGGTTGAAGCCTTCGTTGGCCAACGATTTGAATTCGAGTTCGGTCATGCTTTTCTCCATGCCGCCATGGCGCATCCGCGGGCGGTGGGTTTCAAAAAACCTGCCGGCGCACAGGGGCAGCCGACAGCAATCACTACAGGGTTACTTAGCCCAGGATTGCCAGCGTCGCCAAAGCCAGGCCTCAATCGAGCCGGTTTGGGTGACATTGTGTTTTTTGATGAAAAACATATGTGATGGAAGGTTAGTATGTGTTGTGGTTGTGGGAACGAATCAGGGTTGCCGCTTCTACAAGTGAGGTAACTATACCATCGGAATCTGTTTCGTGTATAGCCCGCCCGTGGTTATAACCATACGGTACCGTCAACACAAAGCAGCCAGCTCGACGAGCAGCCTCGGCATCGTTGGACGAGTCGCCGATCGCCACCACCTGCGTCGGCGCCAGATCGAAGTCGGCGCACACCTGCAGTAGCGGCATCGGGTCCGGTTTTTTGCGTGGCAGCGAGTCGCCGCCGTACACAATTTCGAAATACTCCGCCAGGCCTTTTTGCGCCAGCAGCGGCGTGGCAAAGGCGATTGGTTTGTTGGTCACGCAGGCCAGGCGCAGGCCGTCGGCTTTCATGGCGTCGAGCCCTTCGAGCACGCCGTCATACAGCAGGCTATGGTCACCGTTGATCGCCAGGTAGTGCCGCTGGTAAAGCGCCATGGCCTCGTCGAAGCGCTGTTCGACATCGGTGGCGTCATGTTCCAGTGCGAGCACGGCGCGGATCAGGTTTTCGGAGCCTTTGCCGATCATCAGCGCGATCTGCTCGTGCGCGATCGGCGCGTACCCGAATTGTCCGCGCATGGCGTTGATGGCGACGTGGAAGTCGGGCAGGGTGTCGAGCATGGTGCCATCGAGATCGATGATCGCCGCGCGGATCGGGGCGTGGATCGACTGGATAAAATTGGTCATCGGGGAATAGGGGTGGTCAGGATTGGAATATTTTATCGGAGCTGAGCGTAGCGGTGTCGGTCGGTCTTCTTGTCATTGGAGAGGCATGCCAATCCGGGTGATTATCCGGGTGCATCCGCTTCTTTCGAGATGAGCATCTTGTGCCATTCCTCAGACCATCGCAACAAAGGCATCATGGCTTTCAACAAGCTCGCGCCGCTCGGGCTTAAGGTGTAGCCGCCGGATTCCGCAGTGTCGAGGATGCCGGTTTCGCGAAGTTCTCGCAGGCGCAGATTGAGCACCGTCGGCGACATATCGTCGCAGCACTCGCGCAATTGACGGAACGTCAGTGGCGTATCGCGCAGCTCCCAGATGATGCGCATTACCCAGCGCCGGCCAAGCAAATCGAGCAAGGCCATGATCGGCCGCCCCGTGTGCGAGCCGCGTACCGGTCGACCCGGTTTTGGAACAGTCATCATTTCTCCTTTTTTTGCTACGTTAAACGTAGCATAGTGCTACACTATCCGTAGCATTCGAGTGATTTTACCACTCGTACTCGAGGAGACCGGCATGTCGACCACCAGAATTGTTGCGCTTGAAGCCCCGTATGAAGATGCAGTTGCCGAGACATTCAAGCGATTCCTGCCACCGGGCATGGAACCGCTGAAATTATTCAGAACCCAGGCGCACAACGCGCGCGTGTTACAGCGCACGTTTGCGGGAAATCTGCTCGACCAGGGATCAATCGATCTGCGTGCACGCGAACTGATTATTTTGCGCACCTGCGCGCGTTGTGGTTCCGAATACGAATGGGGGGTGCACGTCGCGTTGTTCGCGGAGCGGGCGGCATTGAGCGCCGCCGACGTGGCGGCAACGCTTGGCAGCGATCCGGATCAGAGTGCCTTGCCCGCGCACGAGGGATTGCTGTTAAAGGCGGTGGACGAACTGCACGACACGTCAACCATCTCCGACGGGCTATGGGATGAATTGGCGCGGCACTATTCGTCAGCGCAGATCCTTGAAATCATTGCGCTGACCGGAAATTACCATGCGATCTCGTTCATGACCAATGCCGCCAGGGTGGAACTGGAGACGTTTGCGCCCCGTTTCAGCCGCTGAGGCATAGGCCGGGGCGGCCGGGCGATCATCCCTGTGCCGAGCGGATGATGAGCGTCGAATACCGCGCATCATTCGCCCGGGCGGCAAGGCGACGCGCTTACTTGGCCGGTGCTGCCTCGGGCGCAGGCGCTGGTGTTTCGGACGCGTCCGGTGCGTCTGCCTGGCCGGATTGGCCTGGTGCCTTATTGGTGCTGATGATTGTCGTGAGCGTCGATCCGCCAGCTTTTTCGCAATCGGGTGCCGCGCCGGTCCACTTGATCGACTCGCCGCGAACGACGGGGCGTACCAGGCGCCATGGCAGCAGGCCAAACCGCTGCGAACCGGCATAGTTAATGATGGCGTCGCCACCTTCCGCTTTGGCGCGTTGGGCCAATTCCCCGACGAGCTCCGAGACGCCGCCATACGTCCCCTTGGCCACTTTGACTTTCTTGATTACCTTGTATGGAAACTCGGCTGGCGGCACGCTGGCGAAAAAGCAGAAATTGCTCGGGTCGGATGCTGGTGCAACATCTTCCGCCGCAGAGGCTGTGTTCAGAAAGGCAAGCGACAGGATGCAGCAGAGCGAGATTTTATTCATGGTGAAGTGATTCTTTCGTCAAGTTTTCTTGTAAATATACAAGATTATAAATACAGGCTGCGAGTATGAGCTGAAACGGGCAATTCATCAATTGGCGTGTGCAATTGGCTTATGCGAATCGCGCGAACCGTCAGTTTCGCCGGGAAACTGCTGTTCCGAACCGATATCCGGAACGGAAGCACTTTCCACCGGCCGCCAGTGGCGTCAACGCGGGTTAACGATGGCTCATGCGTGGCCGGAATTGCCGACCTTGGCCAGCTCCACGCGCATGGCATCGATGACAGCCTTGTAGTCCGGCTGGCCGAAAATCGCCGAACCGGCCACGAAGGTATCCGCGCCGGCGGCGGCGGCGGCGGCGATATTGTCGATCTTGATGCCGCCGTCGACTTCGAGCAGGATGTCGCGGCCCGACTCGTCGATCATGCGGCGCGCCAGCGCGATCTTCTTCAGCGCTTCCGGAATGAAGGACTGGCCGCCGAAGCCCGGGTTGACCGACATGATGAGGATCATGTCGATCTTGTCCATCACATGGTCGAGGAAGTGCAGCGGCGTGCCTGGATTGAACACCAGGCCGGCCTTGCAGCCGTTATCGCGAATCAGCTGGAGCGAGCGGTCGATATGCTCGGACGCTTCCGGGTGAAAGGTGATGATGTTCGCGCCGGCCTTGGCGAAGTCCGGGATCAGGCGGTCGACCGGCTTGACCATCAGGTGCACGTCGATCGGCACCTGCACGTGCGGGCGGATCGCCTGGCACACCAGCGGGCCGATGGTCAGGTTGGGAACATAATGGTTGTCCATGACGTCGAAGTGAATGATGTCGGCGCCCGAGGCGACGACATTGCGGACTTCCTCGCCCAGGCGGGCGAAATCGGCGGACAAAATGCTGGGAGCGATGCGGAAAGTGGTCATGGCGGCTGGCAAGGAGCTTGCGGTGAATGAAGATGCGCTATTTTACGCTGTCCCACGGAGCGCCCTTGCAGCGAGGCCGATTTTGCGGTGCAATGTATGATGCCCCGCCGGACCTTGTCGGAACGGCGCCTGAAAATTCAATCGGGCAACTTTTACAGTCTCAATCAAGGAATCCAGATGGCCGCTTACGAATTTACTGTCACTGTCAGGACCCAGTACCTGCCGGAGCAGTCCGATCCGAGCCGAAGCAATTACGTATTCACCTATTCGATCACGATCAAAAACACCGGCACCGTCGGTGCGCAGCTCATTTCGCGGCACTGGGTAATCACCGATGCGAACAACCACGTCGACGAAGTGCGCGGCCTGGGCGTGGTCGGTCACCAGCCGCTGCTTCAGCCGGGCGAACAGTTCGAATACACCAGCGGCACCCAGCTGGCCACCGCACAAGGCTCGATGACCGGCGAATACTTCTGCGTGGCCGAGGACGGCCATCAGTTCGAGACCAAGATTCCCGAATTCGTGCTGTCGCTGCCACGCACCCTGCACTGAGATCGGCGATCAGTGGGCGGTGTCGTCGGGCAGTTCCTTTTTCTTTTCCGGCGCGTTCAGCTCCTGACCGTTATTGGTCGGCTTCTGTCCCGAATACATCGTCCACCACACGATAAACACCAGCAGGAACAGCGCCACGCCTGCTTCAAGCATTAATACCCACATATCGACTCCCATGTCTTCAACACGTAGCAGTTTACTCGTTTCGGCCGGCGCCGTCGCGCTGGCCCTCGCGGCATGCGCCACGCCTGAACCCCGGCCGGCGCCGCCGGTCGTCATGCCGCCGCCGGTGATGCAGATACCGCCGCCGGTGGAGCCACCGGTGGCGCCACCCGTGAAGGCCGAACCGGCGCCGCTCATGACCCCATCGACCTTCGGCGCGCTGCCCGGGTGGGAGCGCGACGACCTGCGCCAGGCCTGGCCGGCCTTCATGACGTCGTGCGGGGTGCTGGGGCGCAAGCCCGAATGGAAAACCGCGTGCGGCGCCGCGCGCACGGTCGATGCCAAAGATGGCGCGGCCATTCGCGGCTATTTTGAAACGCACTTCGTGCCGAACCAGGTGCGCGCGGCGGACGGCGCCGACACAGGGCTGATCACCGGCTACTACGAGCCCCTGCTGCGCGGCGCCCGCAAACGCGGCGGCGCCTTCCAGACGCCCCTGTACCGGGTGCCGGACGACCTGCTGACGATCGACCTGGCCAGCGTCTACCCGGAGCTGAAAAACAAGCGTGTGCGCGGACGGCTGGTTGGCAAGAAGGTGGTCCCGTACGGCAGCCGGGCCGAGATCGAACGGGCCGACGTTAGCGGCAAGGAGCTGCTGTGGGTGGACGATCCGGTCGAAGCGTTCTTCCTGGAGGTGCAGGGTTCGGGGCGGGTCAAGCTGGCCGACAGCGGCGAGACCGTGCGCGTGGCTTACGCCGACCAGAACGGCCATCCATACAAGGCGATCGGGCGCTGGCTGATCGAACAGGGCGAACTGACATCGCTTGAGGCGACCGCGCAGGGGATCAAAGCGTGGATCGCGGCGCACCCCGAGCGGCGCCAGGAACTGTTCAACGCCAACCCGAGCTTCATTTTCTTCCGCGAAGAGCGCCTGCCCGATCCGTCGGTCGGGCCCAAGGGTGCGCTGGGCGTGGCATTGACGCCTGCGCGTTCGGTCGCGATCGACCCCACGTTGTTGCCGCTCGGCGCGCCGATTTACCTGGCCACCACCGAATCGGGCAGCGACGTGCCGATGCAGCGCCTGGTGATGGGGCAGGATACCGGGGGCGCCATTCGCGGCGCGGTGCGGGCCGACTTCTTCTTCGGCTTCGGCTACGAGGCGATGGAAAATGCCGGCCGCATGAAGCAGCGCGGCCAGCTCTGGGTGCTGCTGCCCAAACCCTGATGCCGCCGCGGATTCGCTACAATCGCACATTACTCCACGCTTTTTTAATGAGGATTCCATGAACTATGCAGACCTGCTGATCGAGACCCACGGCAAAGTAGCCGTGATTCGCCTGAACCGTCCAAAAGCGCTCAACGCCCTGAACGACAACATGATGGACGAACTGGGCGACGCGCTGTACAAGTTCGACGCCGACAGCAGTATCGGCTGCATCATCCTGACCGGCAGCGAAAAAGCCTTTGCGGCCGGCGCCGACATCGCGGCGATGGTCGACTACGACTACGGCGACACTTACGGCGGCAACTACATCGGCCGCAACTGGGAACACATCCTCAACGTGCGCAAACCCGTCATCGGCGTGGTGCAGGGCTTTTGCCTGGGCGGCGGCTGCGAGCTGGCCATGATGTGCGACTTCCTGATCGCGGCGGACACCGCCAAATTCGGCCAGCCTGAAATCAAGGTCGGCGTCACCCCGGGCGCCGGCGGCACGCAGCGCCTGCCGCGCACCATCGGCAAGGCCAAGGCCATGGACATGCTTCTGACGGCGCGCATGATCGATGCGGCCGAAGCGGAGCGCACCGGTTTGGTGTCGCGCGTGGTCCCGGCCGACAAGGTGATGGAAGAAGCGCTGGCCGCAGCCACCACGATCGCCTCGATGTCGGTAACGGTGGCGATGGCGATCAAGGATAGCGTCAACCGTGCGTTCGAGACCACGCTGACCGAAGGCGTGCGCTACGAGCGCCGCTACTTTCACGCGGCTTTCGGCACGCCGGCGCAGAAGGAAGGCATGCAGGCGTTCCTGGCCAAGCGTCCGGCCAACTTCGACGGTCTGTAAATCAGTCTCTGGCGCGCCAGCTGCCGTGAAAGCCGAACGGTATCCGGTGCGGCAGGCATACCGTCGCGACGGGGCCGGCCGCCACGTCCGTGGCGTCGATCACCAGCAGGTCGCTGCGGCCTTCCTGTGCGCGCCACGCGACCGCCAGCAGCCAGCCGTCGCCTTCGGGCGACTGCGCCGAGCGCGCGACGAATACCGGTTCGGAAATGACGTCGCCGGCCGGCAGTGTATATAGCTGGCGCGTGCCTGACGCAAAGTCGAAGCAGGCCAGCGAGTCGTACAGCACACTCTCCGAATCGTTCCTGACACGCTTCTCGCTGTGGCAGCAGTAAAAACCGACGCGGTTGCGGCGCCCGGTATAGCGCTCGTCGATGCGCGGAAATTCGGCCGCCAGGTCGTCGAGGATGGTGCGCTCGAAGCCGTCGCCATCGCTCTCCAGATCGAACGTCCAGCGGCAAAGACGCGCTGCCATCCCGGCCGGGTCGCCCCGGGTGCCGTCGGCGTTGGGCATGCCCGGTGCGGTGACCGATTCCATCACGTAGGCCACGATGCGGCCGCCATCGTCCCAGGCATTCATCACATGGAATACGTGGCAGGCATCGCTGGCGAACCAGCGCAGCGTGTCCATCGGCTGCCCGCGCACGCCGATGCCGACGTAGCTGCGCTTGTCCGCTTCCCACGCAAACAGGGGCAGTCCTTTCATGGCGCGCTCCACGCTGATGGTCAGCGGCGTGACCGGAAACAGCACGTGGCGTTCTGTCAGCATGAAGTCGTGCATCATGCTCGCGTAAGGCGCGCGGAAGGGTTCGAGCGTGGTGACCTTGCAGCGCGCATCGAGGACGCCGTACAGCAGGTTGGGTTCACCCGGGCTGTCGGGCAGGTAGGCGAAGAAGTGCAGCTCGCCCGTGGCCGGATCGGCCTTGGGATGCGCAGTGAAGCGCTTGTCCACGGCGCCGCCGAAATCCTGGTGTCCCTTTGACGCCAGCGTGTGCGGATCGATTTCAAACGGCTGGTGCGACTCTTCCAGCGCAAACAGGCGCTCGCCGTGCCACACCATGTTGGTGTTGGCGGTGCCGCTGTTTTTGCCGTGGACCGACGGGTCGCTGGTGGCCGGGTTGCCGAAGGTGCCGAACAGGGCGCGGCCGGCATTGTCTTCGAGCTGCCATTTCGGCGTGCGCGCCCAGCGGTTGGCATAGGCGATTTTGCCATCGCCGATGAAGAAGGCGTGCACCATGCCGTCGCCGGCGAACCAGTGATAGCGGTCGTCGCGCGGCGCGAACCGGGGATTTGGTCCGACGCGGTACAGCGCACCGCGCAGCTGCGGCGGCAGCACGCCCTGGACCGGCAGGGCGTCGATGTCGCATTCGGTGTCCAGGGGAGCGTAGTTCCCGCTAAAGAAATGGCCTGACATGGTGATTCCTTGGTGAGTTCAGAGACTTTGCACGGCTTCGCGGACGTAAGCAATCAGCGGCGCGTCGATGCCGGAACCGACGCGCAGTTCGGACTCCTGCTCGAAGGCGTGACGCAGCTTGGCCTGGAGCGCGGGGTCGCCCGCCGCCTTGGCCAGCGACAGCGCCTGCCACTGGCGCGCCAGTGCTTGCACGTCGGCGCTGGCGGGCGGCGTGTCTCGGGCCAGGTGATCGCGCAAGGCGCAGATGAGAATGGGCCAGGCGTCGGTTTGCTTGACGTAGTGCTGGCGCAGCAGGACCATTTCGGCCTTGCTGCAGTAGGCGGCGTAGATGGCCAGGCGCCGGTGCGCCATTGCGTGCGAAATGAACTGCATCGCCGTGCGGTCGACGCCACTGAGCATATGCAGGGTGGGTTCGTTCCAGTTCATGGCGTAGAGCTTCATGAGCATGGCCTCGTCGCCGCCCACGTCGTCGAGCAGGGCTGCGATCCAGGATTGCGCGAGCGCGCCCGCTTCAAGACTGTCCGGTTTGACGCCCCGGCCCATGAGATCATGCAGCGTGGAGGTCAAGTGCGCGTTGTCGCCGTTGCGTTGCTGGCGCCGCGTTGTCAGTGTGTGCAGTTCGGCGTCGGTGAAATAGCGCGCGCTGGCGGCCATGCGTTCGAGAGCGGCCAGCCAGTTGTCCATCGACGGTTCATGGCGTTCCGCGAGCTGCGCCTGCAATTGGCGCAGATGGCCGTGCAGGGCCGATGCTTGTGCGATCTGGCGTTCGAGCGACGCGATCTGCTGCTCCACCACTTGCGGCAGGCTGGCACCGCCATCGGCCAGCATGGCCTGGATCTGCGTCAGCGGCAGGTCGAGACGGCGCAGTGCCTGGATGCGATACAGCCGGGCCACGTCCGCGCTGTCGTACAGGCGGTAGCCGTTGTCGGACCGGGCCGACGGTGTCAGCAAGGCGATATCGTCGTAATGGCGCAGGGCGCGCACGCTCAAGCCGCTGCGCCGTGCCAGTTGTCCTATTTTCAGTAGCATGCCGGTTTCTCCATTTGCAAGATGGTAAACCGTCACGTAGCGAGAGGGTCAAGCATTCATAAGTTGATAGCCCAAAGGGCGTCATTCCCGCGCAGGCGGGAATGACGGAGCTGAATATAGCGGGATGAATGAACTATCTAGCTTCCACTTAGTTTGTGGCTTACATCAAGTGCTTAGATTGGCCCGTTGATGCTCATGCGCTGGGTATGCGTCCAGCGGTGATCGGATGCCGATACGGCGGAGTTGTAGGTGCGGTAGGTCTGCCCTTCACCCGGCCACGGGTCCATGATGTACACGTAGTTCACGCCATTGGTCGTCGCGTAGCCACGTCCCACCATGATGTGACCACCGCCGTTGCTCCAACCGTAGCGAATCACGAACGGGCGGTTGGCGTTGATGTCGGCCACCACGCTGTTCCATGACGAGGCCACGCTGTACGCGCCGTTTGCCACGCCCCATGCTTTCAGGATGTTCTGCACGCTGCCGTTGGAGCCGTACATATTGTTCGGCTGGTTGGCGTAGCTGTTCCAGTTGAAGTAGGTGTTGCCGCAGGCGTAGTTCAAGCCGAACGCCCAGTTCACGATCTGGCACTGGCTCGGTGTCTTCTTGTAGAAGTTCAGGATCGCCTTGCTCGAGGCGGACCAGCACCACTGGCTGTGTTCCTGGGTCGTCAGCGGAACGGCGAGGGTGCGCCATTGGGCCATGGCCGCTGGCAGCGCCAGTAAAAGCGAAGCACCGACGACGAGCTTTTTGATATTTGTATTCATGTTATCTCCTGATTCGTTCTAAGGATGGTGTAGCCGATGCCGGGCTTACTTCGAGGCGTCCATGGTTTGCTTGACCACGCTGCGCAGCGGCTGCAGGATATCTGCCTCTTCCATCAGCGCCTCGCTGGCCTTGCCTTCCTTGACGGCACGCTGCTGCATCAGCAGCGATTCGCGCGCCGAATGCAATGGCGCGTAGCGCGTGCGGCCGTCTTCCCGTCCAACCACTTCGAGCAGGTCCGAGCGCGCCTGGAAGATGCGCACGAAGCGCACATTCGATCTCGCGGCGTCGCCGTAGTAGCCCATCGACGCATCCACATCCTTCGCCAGCACGGCGGCGCCATAGGCGACCGTTTCGTAGTTCCCGTTGTTGAGCTCCACCGTCGCCATGCCGATCGGACGCTGGTTCAGCAGGATCACGAAGCGCCACTGGCCGGTGGCCTTGGCCATCTGTTTCATGCTGCCGCGTCCTGCCAGCAGTTCGTTCGGATCGATCGTGTAGACCGGGAAGCCGTAGCCGATCTTCGCGTCTTTCAGATCCTGCATGTCGTTGATTTCAAGCGGGAAGTCGACCGGCGTGCCGCTGGTGCCACGGGCCTGCAACTGGGCTGTGACGAACTGGGCGAAGTCGCGTTGGGCCGCCGCTTGCGCCGCCGCCGCGGCGCGCTTGGGCACCGCTTTGAAGGTACTGGTTCCATCCGACTGGGCCATCGCTGGCGCGCCGGCCAGGGCCAGGCTTGCGCCGCACAGCAGGGCGGCGAGCATGGTGCGGGCTGAGAGCATTTTTGTTTGCATTATTGACTTCTCCTCACATAGATTGATACAAGAACCCCGCCTGTCCAAACGGGGTGAGTGCTGCAACAACAAGGGCATGCACGCATGCCGGACACCAGTGTCAACGCACGTCGTCAGTGCGTTGGAAAATCGAGGGAACGGTGCATCAAGTCGCCGATCATGTCGGCGGTGACGGCCGACAGGGTCCAGCCCAGATGCCCGTGTCCCGTGTTGTAGAAGACGCAGGGCGATTTGCCGCGGCCGACGCGCGGCAGCATGGTCGGCATCATCGGCCGCAAGCCGGCCCATGGAATCACGCTGCGCGTGTTCACGCCCGGGAAGCATTCATGCACCCAGTCGATCAGCGGGCGAATCCGGTCGTCGCGGATGTCGCGGTTAAAGCCGTTGAATTCGGCCGTGCCGGCCACGCGGAAGCGGTCAAGCCCGAGGCGGCTGGTCACCAGCTTGGTGGCGTCGTCGAGCAGGCTGACGGTGGGCGCGGCGGCCTGGCTGGCGGCATCAGGCAGGTTGACCGTGATCGAGTAGCCTTTCACGGGGTAGATGTTGACCCGGTCGCCCAGGCTCGCGGCCAGGGCGCGGCTGGCGGTGCCGGCGCAGATGACGACGCCGTCGTAGGTCTCGGTCTGGGTCCGCTCGCCGTCGCCCAGGGTGACGTGGGCGTGGCGGCCGTCGGTGCGCACGGCGCCGATCTGCATGCCGTAGCGGCAGTCCACGCCGTTGCGGCGGGCGGCGGCAGCAAGGCCGGTGGTGAATTTGTGGATGTCGCCGGTGGCGTCGCTGTCGGTGAAAAAGCCGCCGTAATAGTCGCCCGCCAGGGTCGGTTCGATGCCGCGCATTTCGCCTGGCGTTACCGCGCGGCGCGCCAGGCCGCCGGCGGCCAGCATCTTGCTGACCGTGGCGGCGTGCTCGAAACCGGCCTTGTCGCGGTAGATGTGCAGGATGCCTTCGCGCTTGACGTCGAAGTCGATGCCCTCCGCCTCGGCCCACGCAAACAGGTGCTCGCGCGCGGCAATCGCCAGGCGCGCCGTCTCCACGGTGTTCCTGCGGTAGTGGGGAATGGCGGCGGCAAATTCGGCGAACCACGACAGCTTGTGCCAGCTCGGTTTGGGGTTCACCAGCAGCGGCGCGTCGCGCCGGAACATCCACTTCAGGCCCTTGAGCATGGTGGAGCGGTGGTTCCACACTTCCGCGTTGGAGGCCGACAGCTGGCCGCCGTTGGCGAACGAGGTTTCCATCGCCGCGTAGCGATGTTTTTCCAGCAGGGTCGTGGCAAAGCCACGTTTCGCCAGGGCGTAAGCGGTCGTGACGCCGGTGATCCCGCCGCCAATTACTGCAATGGTTTTCATGTCCAGTTCAGATTCCAGAAACGTCGGATAGAGGGCGTTCCGCGCGCTGGTGCGCGTCGGATACCCCCTCTGTGCTGGACCTGAGAGATTCACCGGCAACGCGCGATGCGTGGCCGGTTTGCTCCTTCGGTGCACCGGATGACGACTTCCGGTGGCTCTTCAGAGTTCAAATGGGTTATCGGTCCTTTTGCCTGAGAGATTCCGGGGCGGTTGCTCCTTCGGCGCCGTCGACATACAAGACCAGCTTGTAACCGACAGACTCTCCCGATAACGCCTTAGCATTGCGCTAAATATGCCATAAGCATATGTATGCAGAATACCGCAGAAAATGACGTCAATACAACCATTTTTAGTGATAGGTGTTGTTTCCTCGACAATACCGACAGAGCGCTCGCTTTACGATTTGCCGCAAACCTGGTCCCATTCGAGCGCAAAGCGCGCCAGGAATTTCTTCAGGCGGTCGGCATCGTTCGGTTTGCTTTTGGCGCTGCGCGAGACGGCAAACAGCTTGCGTCCCGCATCCGACAAGGTAACCGACTGGCGGCATACCCTGACCACGGCGGCCAGTTGCATGGCGTCGAACAGGTCGAGGCCGGCAGCGGCCTCGTCACCCATCAGTTCGGCCAGATCGACCTCGGCCGCGCTTGGGGCGCGCGTGTGGTGGTGCCAGAGTTTTTGCAGCCGCGCCACTTCGGCGCTGACGATGCTTTCCGAAATGCCGCCGGCTTCGGCCAGCGTGGCCATCCTTGTCACCGAGGCCGACAGGTCGCGGAAGTTGCCGGCCCAGACCGCCTCGGGCGATATCGCGAAGCGCATGTAGCGTTCGCGCGCTTCCTTGTTGAAGCGCACCATCTGGCCGTACTCCTGGCTGAACTGGTTCAACTGGTAGACCAGGTTGGGTTCGATGTCTTCGGGCCGGTCGACCAGGCCGGGCAGGGCGTAGGTCCACAAATTGATGCGGGCGTACAAGTCTTCGCGGAAACGCCCGGCCATCACGTCGCTGGCGAGATCGCGGTTGGTGCCGGCGATGAGCTGGAAGTCGCTTTGCACTTCGCTGTCGCTGCCGACCGGATGAAAGCGCTTTTCTTCGATGGCCTTGAGCAGCATCGCCTGTTCATCGGGCCCCAGTTCGCCGATTTCGTCGAGGAACAGCAAGCCCTTGTGCGCACTGCGCAGCAAGCCGGGGCGGTCGGCGGCGGCGCCCGTGAAGGAGCCTTTGACGTGGCCGAACAGGGTCGAGGCGGCGCCGTCGCCGTGCAGGGTGGCGCAGTTGAGTTCGATGAATTTGCCGTCGAGCTGATGGCGTGTTTTCTTCAGTTCGTACACCCGGCGCGCGAGGAAGGATTTGCCGGCGCCGGTCGGGCCCATCAGCAGCATGGGCGCGCGCGACTTGATGGCGACACGTTCGATCTCGTCGATCATGGTGTTGAAGCGGGCGTTGCGGGTGGCGATGCCGGACTTGAGGAACGCCACGCCTTCGGCTTGCTCGCGCGAAAAGCGCTGGGCGATCTGGTCGTAGCGCGACAGGTCGAGGTCGATCAGTGCGTAGCTGCCTGGTTCCTTGCTGGACTGGCGCTGTGGCGGCGAGCTTTGCAGCAGGCGGCCGGGGAAGAAGCGCGCCTCGGTCATCAGGAACATGCAGATTTGCACGACGTGGGTGCCGGTGGTGATGTGGACCCAGTAATCCTCGTTATCCGGATCGAAGGGGTAGGTCTTGGCGAAGTCGAACAGGGCGCCGTAGACCTCGCCGAAATCCCAGGCGTCGCTGATCGGAATGTGGTGCGGCACGACTGTGGTTTCGGGCGAGACGGCGGCGATGTCGGCCGTGACCGCGTCCACCAGCGGGCCGAATTTGCCGCTGAAGAGCATCTCGAAGCGGTCGACGGCGTATTCCTCGTGCTGGGTGATGGCGATGCTGGGACGCCACTTTTCCCAGCGGGCCGGGCCTTGGCCGCTGTCGAGCTGGGTGCCGACGAAACCGATGACTACGATGCGTTTCTGTTTCATATCCGTATAAAGTTTTATCTGGTCGGATAATTTATCACGGGGTTGTCTGCTTGTCTATTTCTTGGTGATCTTGCTTGAAGAATTGATAATCTTTTTTAAATCAAGGACTTGCGTTGTTCTGCCTGAGCTGGCTGCAGACCTGGCACAGCATTTGCAATAGAGGAGATACAAACGAGATAAGTGAGGAAGTAAAAATGGCAAACGCACAGTTGTTCCAGACCCTGAAGGGAATCTTTGTCCCTCGTGCCGACGGTCTTAATTCGGAAGGCGCTCCGGCTTACACCATGACGCCGCGGCACCAGTTGGCGCAGTATGCGGCCACCGGTTGCCTCAATTCGACGTACTACGTCAATGCGCAATCGCAGCTGGCGACGGTGATGGAGCTGTGCGAAAAGGTCGATGCCAAATTCATCGCGCAAACGGCGATTTACTGCCGCGAACGTGGTTATATGAAGGATATGCCGGCGCTGCTGACGGCCGTGCTGGCCGCCAAGGGTGCGGCGGAATTGACGCCGGTGTTTCGCCGGGTCGTCAATAACGGCAAGATGCTGCGCAATGTGGTGCAGATCATCCGCTCCGGCGCGGCCGGCCGGAAATCGCTGGGCACCCGGCCGAAAAAGCTGGTGCAGCAATGGTTGAACCGCGCTTCGGAAAAAGAGCTGCTGGCGGCGTCGATCGGGAATGCGCCTTCGCTGGGCGATGTGGTGAAGATGGTGCATCCGAAGCCGTCGCAAGCCTGGCGTGAAGCGTTTTTCGCCTGGTTGATCGGCAAGCCGTTCAATGCGCAGGAGCTGCCGGATGCGCTCAAGGCTTTCGAGGCTTATAAGGCCGACCAGTCGCAGCCAGTGCCGGAAGTGCCGTTTCAGATGCTGACGTCACTGACATTGTCGGCGCAGGCGTGGGCGCAGATTGCGCGCCAGGGCGGCTGGCACATGGTGCGCATGAATCTGAATACGTTCGGACGCAATGGCGTGTACCAGTTGCCCGGCATGATTGAAGTCATCGCCGACAAGCTGCGCGATCCGGAGGCGATTGCCCGGGCGGGCGTGTTTCCTTATCAGTTGATGTCGGCGTATATGGCGGCGTCAGACGACGTGCCGCGTGCAATCAGCGATGCCTTGCAGGATGCGCTGGAGCTGTCGCTCGCCAATGTGCCGAAAGTCGAAGGCAAGGTGGTGATTTGCCCGGATGTGTCGGGATCGATGCAGTCGCCGGTATCGGGTTACCGTGGCACGGCCACCTCGAAGGTGCGCTGTATCGATGTGGCGGGACTGATTGCCGCGGCCATGCTGCGCAAGAATCCGGATGCGCTGGTGCTGCCGTTCGAGAATTATGTGAGGGTGTGCGACCTGAATGCCCGCGATACGGTCATGACCAATGCGCAGAAGCTGGCGGCGATTGGCGGTGGCGGTACCAATTGCAGTGCACCGCTGGCGCAGATGAACAAGCAGAAGGTCATGGCCGACCTGGTGGTGTACGTGTCCGACAATGAATCGTGGATCGACCAGCGTGCGGGTGCCACGGCGACGATGGCGCAATGGGCGGTGTTCAAGGAGCGCAATCCGGCGGCGCGGCTGGTGTGCATCGACTGCACGCCGAACAGTACCAGCCAGGCGGCGGAGCGTGCCGATGTATTGAATGTGGGCGGTTTTTCGGACGACGTATTCAAGATCATCGCAGCGTTTTCGGCCGGCCAGCTGGGCGCAGGACACTGGGTGGGCGAGATCGAATCGATCGCGCTGGAGTAAGGATAGTTGAAATACAGGTTTTGAGTGCAGCGCGAATGCTGATGCGAATACATTTTCCCATGTTCCATTTCGCATCGACTCCTTGTCGCGCTGTGCTCAATCGTTTTACCCCGAATGCGGGCGGGACTACATAGGGGGCTGCTTTTGGCTTGGCGCCGGCAGTTGATGTCCTGCCGAACTTTGTCGGGAATTTGTCGTATAGGTTTTGAGTGCAGTGCGAATGCTTGATGCGAATACATCTTCCAAAATTTACTTCGCATCGGATTTTTTGTCGCATTGTGCTCAATCGTTTTACCCCGAATGCGGGCAAGGACTACATCGATGTTGTGCTTTGGCGTTATGCCGGCAACAAGTGTCCTGCCGATCTTGTCGGGAATTATTTTAGGCGAATGCAGTCCGGATTACATTTTGTCCCCGTTCGAGTCCGGGCGGCTGCGCAAGCGACCGTAGCTCAGTTGGTTAGAGCAAATGTCAGCAAATGTCCGGATGATGTTGTCGCCACCCTTGTTTCGATGAATGCAGATGAAATTACACTGGAAGAGCGCTGAAGCGTGCTTCAGCTAAACCCGGTTCGATTCCGGTCGGCCTTGTGCCTGGCTCACATTTCATCACCCTTGTCATCACCTTTTATACTGAGAAAAATCATGAAAAACGAAAATTACGATGTCCTGAACGTGGAAGATGGCCGCCATGTCAAAATGTGGACCAAAGGCGTCCCGGTGGAGGACGTGGCCAAGAAGCAGCTGGCCAATACCGCCAAAATGCCGTTCATCTACAAGCATATCGCGGTCATGCCCGACGTCCACCTGGGTAAGGGTTCGACCATCGGCAGCGTGATCCCGACGCTCGGCGCGGTGATTCCGGCGGCGGTGGGCGTGGATATCGGTTGCGGGATGATGGCGGCCAAGACCACCCTGACGGCGAACGACCTGCCGGATAACCTGTCCGCGCTCCGTAGCGCCATCGAGCGCGCGATTCCGCACGGTATGTCGCCGAAAACGCGCGGCTTCCGTGGCCGCGATGAAGGCTCGTGGAATACGCCGCCAGCGGCTGTGGATGTCGCCTGGGGGCAGTTGAAGGATGAATTCGACGCTATCTGCCTGAAAACGCCGAAGCTGAAAACCACGAATAACTACCGTCACCTCGGTACCCTGGGTAGCGGTAACCACTTCGTTGAGGTGTGCCTGGACGAGGTAGGTTTTGTGTGGTTCATGCTGCATTCGGGTTCGCGCGGCGTGGGTAATGCCATCGGTACCCACTTCATCGAGCTGGCCAAGAAGGATATGCGCACCCACTTCATCAACCTGCCCGATCAGGACCTGGCGTACCTGGCCGAGGGTACGCAGCACTATAACGACTATATCCAGGCGGTCAGCTGGGCGCAGAAATTTGCGCGCACCAATCGCGATGTGATGATGCAGAACCTGATCACGGCGGTACGTACCGTCATCACCAAGCCGTTCGAGACGCACGTGGAAGCGGTGAACTGCCACCATAATTATGTGCAGAAGGAGCATCACTTCGGTAAAGATGTGCTGATTACCCGTAAGGGCGCCGTGTCGGCCCGTCCGGGCGAGCTGGGAATCATCCCGGGCTCGATGGGGGCGAAGAGCTTCATCGTGCGCGGAAAAGGTAACCCGGACAGCTTTAACAGCTGCAGCCACGGTGCCGGCCGCACCATGAGCCGTACCGAAGCGAAGCGCCGCTATACGCTCGATGACCAGATCAAGGCCACCGAGGGCGTGGAATGCCGCAAGGACGCCAATGTGATCGACGAGATTCCGATGGCGTACAAGGATATCGACGCGGTCATGCATGCCCAGCGCGATCTGGTGGAGGTTGTCCATATCCTCAAGCAGGTGGTGTGCGTCAAAGGTTGATGCCGCTGCTGTTTACTCGCTGCTTACTATATACATAAGAAGAAGGCTTGAAGATGATTGAATTAGATGGCGCCGTCGGCGAAGGCGGCGGACAAATCCTGCGCAGCGCGCTGACCTTGTCCATGATTACCGGGCAGGCGTTTTGCATCAAGAATATCCGGGCCGGGCGCAAGAAGCCCGGACTGCTGCGCCAGCATCTGGTCGCGGTACAGGCGGCCACGCAGATCAGCGGCGCCACCGTCACCGGGGCGGAACTGGGTTCGCAGACGCTGGTCTTCGCGCCCAAGGCGATCAAGGGCGGCGATTATCAGTTCGCGATCGGTTCGGCCGGCAGCTGCACGCTGGTCTTGCAGACGGTGCTGCTGGCATTGCTGCATGCGGACGGGCCGTCGACGGTGCGTGTCAGCGGCGGCACCCATAATCCGATGGCGCCGCCGGCGCAGTTCTTGCAGCGCGCCTATATTCCTTTGCTGCGCAAGATGGGCGCCGATATCGATATCGAGCTGCTGCGCTCGGGGTTTTATCCGGCCGGCGGCGGCTGCATTGTGGCGACAATCGCACCGTGCCCACAATTGCAGCAGTTGACGCTGATGGAGCGCGGTGAGCGCGTCGGGGGGTATGCCGAGGGGATCGTGGCAGGATTGCCTGCGTCGATTGCGCTGCGCGAACTCGAATGCGTCGGCCTGGGAATGAACTGGACCGGCGATCAGTTGCGCATGCGTGGATTGCCGGGCGAGCAGGGGCCGGGGAATGCGTTGCTGATCACCCTGGAATATGAGTCTGCGACCGAGGTGTTCTGCGCTTTTGGCGAAAAAATGGTGCGGGCCGAAACCGTCGCCAAGGACGCCATGCACGAAGCGCGCCGCTATATCGCCTCGCAGGCGGCGGTGGGTGAGCACCTTGCGGACCAGTTGATGCTGCCGATGGCGCTGGCCGGCGGCGGCAGTTTTACGGCGGACGTGATCTCGCAGCATGCCATCACCAATGCAGAAGTCATCGGTCGTTTTCTGGCTGTTGCGATCATGCTTGAGGCGGGCGAACAGCGCAGTACCTGTACCGTTCGTGCGACGGCGTGAAAAGAGTCCTTGTCAGTTTGCAGCAGGCTTTGCTATAGTACGCCTCCCCGCTGAAAGGGTTAACGAAATCAAGTAGTTAGCAGACAGTTGGGGGCGCCTTGAAAGAGGCGCGGTAGC
>NZ_JAVCWL010000041.1:0-65430 GCF_030846505.1 Massilia pseudoviolaceinigra
TGAAGGACAATACCCTTGCCCAAGATTATTTTCGATCCAGAAAAATTGCCCGTCGAAGCCCTCGGTGGCGAAGCGGCGCTCGCTGCCGAGCGCCTCACGCCCGACTGGCTGCGCCAGCGTTTTGCCAGTCCCGCCGACTGGCAGCCGGAGCCGCCGGGCGAATCCTGGGCCGAACGCACGGTGATGACGCCGGCCTCGGTGCTGCTGCCGCTGGTGCAGCGCGAGGGTGGCCTGACCATGCTGCTGACGGTGCGCACCGCGCATCTGTCGGCGCACGCGGGGCAGATCAGTTTTCCGGGCGGGCGCGCCGAAAGCTACGACGCGTCGGCCATCGACACGGCGCTGCGCGAGAGCGAGGAAGAAATCGGCCTGCAGCGCCGCCACGTGGACGTGATCGGCACGCTGCCGGATTACATTACCGGCACCGGCTTTCGGGTCACGCCGGTGGTGGGCCTGATCGCGCCGCCGTTCGAGTTGGCCGCCGACGCCAATGAAGTGGCCGAAATTTTTGAAGTGCCGCTGCAGTTCCTGATGGACGGCATGAACCACCAGCGCCTCTCGCTGGAACTGCCCGAGGGAGCGGGGCAGCGCAGCTTCTACGCCATGCCGTATGATCGCTTCTTTATCTGGGGCGCCACCGCCGGCATGCTGCGCAACCTGTTTCACTTCCTGCGTGCCTGAACAGGGCGGGCGTGCCTGGCTGGCCGGCTCGCCAATATGTTTGATTGAATCGGTGCTCTGCGCTATCGTAGCGGGCATTGATGAATTGCTCTGCTGCTTCATTTCAAAAAGTACAAAGGACGTTCGATGACATTTCTCTCCATTCTCTGTGCGCTGCTGATCGAACAGCTCAAGCCGCTGCGGGCGGACAATCTGATTTATGCGGAGATCAAGAGTTTTGCGATGCGCATGGAGGGGTGGTTCAACGCGGGCGACGCCAGCAACGGGCGCATGGGCTGGGTGCTGGTCATGCTGCTGCTGGTGGGGCCGACGGCCCTGATTTCCTGGCTGCTGTACCACTACCAGCTGGTGTTCATCGCGTTTGCGTGGAATGTGCTGATTGTCTATCTGACGCTGGGCTTTCGTCATTACAGCCACTATTTCAGTTCGATCCAGGCGGCGCTGAGCGCCGGCGACGAGGCTGGCGCGCGCGCGCTGCTGTCGGAGTGGGCGCGCATCGACACGGTCGGCATGGAAGCGTCGGAAGTGGCCCGCATCGCCGTGGAAAAGTCGCTGGTGACCACGCACCGCAATGTGTTCGGGGTGTTTTTCTGGTTTTTGATCGTGGGGCCGGCCGGCGCGGTACTGTACCGCGTGTCGGAATACCTGGCGCGGGCCTGGAACGAGCCGGATCACATGCGTAACGAAGCCTTCGGCCAGTTCGCCGCGCGCGCGTTTTACTGGATCGACTGGCTGCCGGTGCGCCTGACGGCGGTGGCGTTCGCGGTGGTGGGCAATTTTGAAGATGCCATTTATGCATGGCGTAACTTCGCCCATCGCTGGAACGACGAAGCGCGCGGGATTATTCTGTCCGCCGGCGGCGGGGCGATGGGCGTGCGTCTGGGCACGCCGAATGAGAACGCATCGAAGGTGTTGCCGCCGGACGCGGCCACCGTCGACAGTACTTACAGCGAAGTGGAAGTGATGCCGGGCGAAGAGCCGAACGCCCGCGCCCTGCAAAGCACGGTCGGATTGGTGTGGCGGGCGTTGCTTTTATGGATGCTGCTGCTGTTGCTGTTGTCGGGCGCGGTTGGTTTGGCTAATATTGGGCAGGCGGCGTAAGCGCAGGGCCGACTTGCTGCGGCACGAAATTGGGGTCCCGCCGAGGGCCGCCTTGGCGCGGGAACGACGAAGCTGGTGGCCGGAACGACGAGGGTGGTGACACGAACGGCGGCGGTGTCACGACACAGGTGCCCGGCGACAGGGTAGTGGCTACGCCCCTTCTAACCACGCTGCATCATTCTGCAAGCTCAACTCTTCTATAAGATATAATACTCACGTTCCACGGCAGCACCTGATTCACCGGCCCGGCGCTTGCGCCATCGTCTCCACGCATCTTCTTGTTCCTACGACCCGCCCTATGGCCGAGTTATCCGAAAGCAAGAAAAAACTCGCCGACGAGTTTTTCATTCTTGGCATCACCAGCGATGGCAGGCAGTTCCGTCCCAGCGACTGGGCTGAGCGGCTGTGCGGCGTCATGTCCTGCTTCCGTCCCGAAGGCTCGGGCGGGCGCAACGCGCACCTGCAGTTTTCGCCCTACGTGCGCCCGACCATGCTCGACGGCGTCAAGGCCGTGGTGGTCAACAACGACCTGCAGAAACTCGAACCGCTGGCCTACCACTTCGTCCTTAATTTCGCCAAGGACAACGACTTGCAGGTTCTCAATGCCTGTTTCCTGCCTTTGCCCGGCGACCCTAAAATTTAAATACGCGTCACCACTGCTTTGAGCAGGATCAAACCGACATCAGAAAGCCCGCGTAAGTTTAAGCCTGTCGCGCGCAACCCTGCGCGCGCGCACATCACAAGCGCTGAGCCGCTCGGGAGGAAACAATGCGCATAGGCGAAATCTGTACTGTCCAAACCATCTACTGCAAGGGCGACGAAACCGTCCAGGCCGCCGCCTTGCTGATGCGTAAGCATCACGTCGGCGACCTGGTCGTCATCGATCAAGCGGAAAACGAACGCATACCGGTCGGCATCATCACCGACCGCGATATCGTCGTCTCCGTCATCGCGCTCGGCCTCGACCCGTCCAGCCTGCTGGTCGGCGACATCATGAGCGCCGACCTGTTGACTGCGTCGGAAGACGACGACGTCTACGAAACGATCGAACGCATGCGTTTTCGCGGCATCCGGCGTGTGCCCGTGGTCAATAACGCGGGCGGCCTGGCCGGCATTGTCAGCGTCGACGACCTGCTCGAATTCCTGGCCGAGGAAATGGGCGAACTTTCACGCATCAGCTCGCACCAGCAATCGCACGAGAAACGCGCGCGCCAGTAGCCAGCCAGCGCGATGGCTGCCCTCTGGTATGATGGCTCGCGCCGGGGTCCGCGTGGGCACGGCAAACCGTGTCCACCCTACCAGAAGACCTCATGAACCAAATTCGCTGGATCTGCGCTGCCGCCTACCTTGTCACGGGCGCCGCGCTCGCCCTGCCGATGCCCAAAGGCGTCGTGCAGGGACCTTCCGTCGAAGGCATCACCGAATACCGCCTGCCGAACGGCCTGAAGGTGCTGCTGTTTCCCGACTCGTCCAAGCCCACCGTCACCGTCAACGTCACTTACCTGGTCGGCTCGCGCCATGAAAACTATGGCGAGACCGGCATGGCCCACCTGCTCGAACACCTGATGTTCAAGGGCGCGCCCAACAACCGCAACATCGCCCAGCAATTCTCGCAGCGCGGCATGCAGTTCAACGGCACCACGGGGCTGGACCGCACCAACTATTACGAAGTGTTCCAGGCCGGCGACGACAACCTGAAATGGGCGCTGCAGATGGAAGCGGACCGCATGGTCCATTCCTACATCGCCAAGAAGGATCTCGACTCCGAAATGACGGTGGTGCGCAACGAGTATGAAAGCGGCGAGAATTCGCCCGGCGAAGTGCTGATGAAGCGCATGCAGAGCCTCGGCTACGACTGGCACAGCTACGGCCGTTCCACCATCGGCAACCGTAGCGACATCGAAAACGTCAGGATCGAGAACCTGCAAGCGTTCTACCGCACCTGGTATCAGCCCGATAACGCGGTGCTGCTGGTGGCCGGCAAATTCGATCCGTCCCGCACGCTCGGCTGGATCGCGCAAAGTTTCGGCGCCATCCCCAAGCCCAAGCGCGCCTTGCCGCAGTTCTGGACCGTGGAGCCCACCCAGGACGGCGAGCGCAGTTTCACCGTGCGGCGCCAGGGCGACGTGCAGATGATCGCGGTCGGCTACAAGGTGCCGCCCGCCCTGCACGACGACAGCGACACCCTCAGCTTCGCCTCCGAAGTGCTGGGCGCGGCCACCACCGGGCGCCTGCACAAGCTGCTGGTCGAAAGCGGCAAGGCCAGCGACGTCTTCGCCTACGCCGAAACCGGCTATGCGCCGGGCATGCTGTACTTCGGCGCCGTGGTGCGCAAGGGCGACCCGATCGAACCGGTGCGCGAGGCCCTCACGGCCGCCGTCGAGGACTTCGCCAAGACAGCGCCGACCGACGCCGAAATCGAGCGCGTGCGCCGCAACTACACCAACAGCATCGAGAAAAGCCTGAACGACCCGCAGCAGGTCGGCGTGGCCTTGTCCGAAGTGATCGCGCTGGGCGACTGGCGCCTGTTTTTTGTCGGGCGCGAACGCATCGCCACCATCACCGCGGCCGACGTGGCCGAGGCGGCGGGGCGCTATCTGCGCCGCGACAACCGGGTGACTGGCCACTTTCTGCCGGACGATGCGCCGCGCCGCGCCGAGATCCCGCCCGCGCCGAGCCTGGCGAGCGTGATGAAGGACTTCAAGCCCAAGGCCGCCAGCCAGAAGTCGGAAGACTTCGATCCGAGCCAGGCCAACATCATGAAGCGCACCACCCTGGCCACCGCGGGCGGTATCAAGCTTGCCCTGCTGCCCAAGAAGAACCGCGGCGAAGCCGTTTTCGTGGACCTGAACCTGCGTTGGGGCGACGAGAAAAATCTGTTCGGCAAGGGCATGCTGCCGGCAATGACGGGTGCCATGCTCACGCGCGGCACCACCAAATATACGCGCGAGCAGCTCTCGGACGCCTTCGACAAACTCAAGATCAGCGGTGGCCTCATGGAGTTCGAGACCACTCGTTCCAATCTGGCCGAGGCGCTGCGCCTGGTCGCGCACGTGCTCAAGGAACCCACCTTTCCCGAAGCCGAATTCGAGCAACTGCGCCAGCAATTTCTGGTCAGCCTGGAGTCTTCCCGCAGCGAGCCGCAATCGGTGGCTGCGCGCGTGCTGAGCGAACACTTCGACCATTATCCGAAGGGCGACATCCGCGCCAGCCGCACGCTCGACGAGCAGATCGCCGACGTCAAGGCGGTGCGCCTGGAAGATGTGAAGGCTTACTACCGCGACTTCTACGGCGCGTCGCACGGCGAACTGGCCATTGTCGGCGACTTCGACGCCGCGCCCGTGGCCCCGCTCGTCGACGAGCTGTTCGGCAAGTGGCACAGTCGCGCCAGCTATGCGCCAGTGCTGCGCACGCACGCGGCCATTGCGCCGATGAACAAGACCGTCAACCTGGCCGATAAGGAAAATGGCGTCGTCATGGCGCGCCTGAACCTCGATCTGCACGTCGACGATCCGGACTATCCGGCGCTGATGCTGGCCAATTACATCTTCGGCGACGGCGGCCTCGAATCGCGCCTGATGAACCGCATCCGCCAGAAGGATGGCTTGTCCTACGGCGGCGGCTCGCAGCTGGGGGCAGGGGACCTTGACCGCGCCGGCAGCCTGACGATCAGCGCCATCGCCGCGCCGCACAACCTGGCCAGGCTCGATGCCGCCATGCGCGAGGAACTGGTGCGCGCCGTCATCAAGGGCTTTACTCCGGGCGAACTGGCGGCGGCCAAATCGGGCCTGCTGCAGCAGCGCGCGCAAAACCGCGCCGACGACAGCATTCTCGCCGGCGGCTGGACTTCATTGCTGTATCAGGGAAAAACCTTCGAATGGAGCGAGCGTTTCGAGCAAAAACTGGCGGCTGTGTCGTTAGAACAACTAAATGCCGCCTTCCGCAAGGCGATCGATCCGGCCAAGCTCAGTGTCGTCATAGCGGGAGATCAAGAGAAAGCCAAGCTCAAGCGGTAAAAGCGGCAATACTTGCTGGCGGGATAGCAACGTTTACGGTA
This sequence comes from Massilia pseudoviolaceinigra, assembly GCF_030846505.1. Classification (NCBI taxonomy): domain Bacteria; kingdom Pseudomonadati; phylum Pseudomonadota; class Betaproteobacteria; order Burkholderiales; family Oxalobacteraceae; genus Massilia; species Massilia pseudoviolaceinigra. The sequence continues at coordinate 5,840 of NZ_JAVCWL010000041.1, forward strand.
TTCTGTTGCTTCGAGGAAGTATTTGCTTCCTCTGTAGAACATACGGAGATGTTGGAACATGGCCAGGGAGAAGCAAAAGGAGTCCTCGTTCGAGGGTAAGGTTGTCCTCGTGACCGGTGCGGCAGGCGGCATCGGCCGCGCGGCCGCAGTGGCGTTCGGACGCGCTGGTGCGTGCGTGGTGGTGGCCGATACGTCGGTCGATGGCGGCCATGCGACGGCGGCGATGATCGTCGAAAACGGCGGCAAGGCGTTGTTCGTGCAGTGTAACGTCACGCGCGCGGCGGAAGTCGAAGCGCTGATCGACAAGACAGTGGCGTATTACGGACGGCTCGATTGCGCGTTCAATAATGCGGGCATCGAGGAAGAGCACCTGCCGCTGGCCGACGCCGACGAAGCGCTGTTCGACCGCATCATGAATGTCAATGTCAAAGGCACGTGGCTGTGCATGAAGTACGAGATTCGCCAGATGCTCAAGCAGGGCAGCGGGTCGATCGTGAACACGGCGTCGGTGGCTGGTCTGGTCGGCGCGCCGACGCAGCCGATCTACGCCGCCAGCAAGCACGCGGTGGTGGGCATGACCAAGACCGCGGCGGCCGAGTATGCGCGCGAGGGGATTCGTATTAATAGTGTGTGCCCGGGTGTGGTCAATACGCCGATGATGGGCCGCGCGCTGGAACGCGAACCGCTGCGCGAGAAAAAGCTGCGCAATGTGCATCCGATGGGCCGCTTCGCCGAGCCGGTGGAGATTGCCAATGCGGCGATGTGGCTGTGTTCGGACCAGAGCTCGTTCGTGACCGGGCACCAGCTTGCTGTCGATGGCGGCTTGACGGCGATTTAAATTCGACGCATGCGCGGCCCGACGTTTGGGGCTGCGCGCTCGCCCATATACCGTCGCATGCCGGCATTGTTCCTTGCAACTGTCGTGCCCCGGGTGCTGCGCCGGCTCCCCCGCTGTCGCCACCGTCGTTTCGCCGCAGGCGGGAGCCAATCCGTGCCCTGGTCGCCAACCAGCAACGCAGTCCGGTCTTCACATACACGCCCACGCCGACTTCTGGCCCCCATGCGGCGCCGCGACGCCACTTTCCGTGCTTTATGATCTTTTGGCGGGCTCGCCAGGCGTTGCCGCCCCGGCTACCGCTTTCCCAAAAACGGACAACGCCGTCCGTCGAGCATTGCCCATTCCTGCACGAGCTTGTTCTTGCGGCCAACCCCCGCTGTAGGCGGGCGCAGCCGTATTTGAAAGCGGCGGCAGGCGAGGAACTTTCGGGTGGTCTGGGCTGTCTATAGCTTAAAGCAGGGGGAAGCGTGAAGGAAAAACCTCAGGTCGAGCCGATGGTGAAACACCATGCCGGGAAAATACTGTCGGACGTGATTGATCACATCAGCGATTATGCGATGTTCATCATGGATCCCGACGGCGTTATCGTCTATTGGAACAAGGCGGCTGAAGTGATGAAGCAATACCGGGCGGACGAAGCCATCGGCAACTTCTTCGGCTTCCTGTACACGGACGAGGGGCGCTCGGCGGGCGAGCCCCTCGCCAATCTTGCATGTGCCGCCGAAGCGGGGACCTTTCAGGAAGAAGGATGGCGCAGAAAAAAGGATGGAAGCCTTTTTTGGGCTCTGGTGGAAATCATTGCCGTCAAAGGCGACGATGGGCATCTCGCCCATTTTTGCAAGGTCACACGCGACCTGACAGGCCAAAAAGAGCTGCAGCAGCAGCTGTCGCACGAAAAGGAAAGGGCCCAAGTGACGCTGGGCGCGATCGCCGAGGCTGTCATTTCAGTCGATGCCGAAGGGAACATCGACTACCTGAACCGTCAAGCCGAACACCTGACCGGCTGGACCGACCCCGATGCCCGTGGCCGCGCGCTGGGCGAGGTATTTCGTGTTTCGGATGAGGAGACGCTGGAGCCCCAGGAACATCGTTTGCTCGCCTTGATCAAGAATGACCGTGTGCTTGCGCCCAACACGCCGGCGGTGCTCACGACCAAAGACGGACGCCGCGTCGCCATCGAGGATACCGCGGCGCCGATTCATCTGCCCAAGGGCGGCATCATTGGCGGCGTCATTGTGTTTCGCGATGTGACCGCATCGCGTCAACTTCTCAAGACAGTGACCTACCAGGCCACGCACGATCCCCTGACGGGCCTGGCCAACCGGCGCCAGTTCGAGAAATGCTTGCAGCGCTCTCTTGACCGAAGCCGGCGGTCTCGGGTGGGCGGTGCTGTCCTGTTCATGGATCTCGACCAGTTCAAGATCGTAAACGATACATGCGGGCATGAGGCGGGCGACGAGCTGCTTCGGCAAATCGCTTCGCTGTATCGCAAGGAAATCCGCGATCGTGACGCCTTGGGCAGGTTGGGCGGCGACGAATTTGCCCTGATCGTCGACCACTGTTCGCGGGACGAAGGGCTGGCCATTGCCAATAAACTACTGGAATCGACCCGTGCTTTTGAATTCGTGCGGGACGAACGTGTGTTCAAGGTCGGCGTCAGTATTGGCCTGGCGACCTTTGACGCGAGCATCAGTGCAACGCAGGAGGTCCTGGCGCTGGCCGACCGTGCCTGCTATGCCGCAAAGGCCAATGGAAAAAACCAGATTTGCATCGACCATCAGGCACAGGCCGACAAAGCGGAGCGCAGCAGCGAAATCGAATGGGTCGCGCGGCTGACGGCAGCGATGAAATCGAACCGGCTTACCCTTCATTGCCAGCCGATAGCGCTGGCCACTGGCAATCGTCCAGGGCTGCGCTATGAGGTGTTGTTGCGCATGCGCGATCCCCACGAAGGCCTGATCCTTCCGGATTGCTTTCTTCCTTCCGCCGAACGATACAAACTCATGCCGGCAGTCGACCGCTGGGTGATTGAGCACGTTCTTCAGTGGCTGGCCGCTCACCTGGAGCACGCCCGGCAGCTTGAGCTGTGCTCGATAAACCTTGCGGCCGACACCTTGTCGGATGAGTCCTTCCTGCCCGACCTGTCAGCGCTCATTGCCCTGTATGGGGCCCGGTCCGGCACCCTTTGTTTCGAAGTCAGCGGCGGCGCGGCCATCGTCGACCTGCAAAAGAGCTTGGCGGCGATGCATGGCTTGCATGCGCTCGGCTGCAAGGTTTCGCTGACCGGCTTCGGCAACGGGGTGGCGTCGTTCAAACACTTGAAGCAATTGCCGTCCGACTTCGTCAAGATCGATGCCTCGATTGTCGGGGCCATCACAACGAGTGTCATCGACGAAAAAATGGTTCAGTCGGTGAACGAAATCGCTCACCTGCTGGGCAAGAAAACCATCGCCGAATGTGTCGAGGACCAAGCTACCATGGAGCTGCTGGCGAGTATAGGCACCGATTACCTGCAGGGTCATTGGATCGCCTGTCCGCAAGAATTCGAGAACCTATATCAGGGCAGGCATTGAGGCCAGCAATCGTGGTGCGGCGTGGCCTTTCCCGTGCCCCTCCTTGCTCGCCAAACCCAGTGCTGTGATGCCTCAGCCAGCCTGACCAACGCTAACGCCTCGATATGCCGGCAGGCACCGCCCTGCCTGCCCGTGCTTCTGACCGGGATGACGTTCGTCGTGACGCGCGAGCGCCGATCGCCTTCGTCCCGCACTCGTCAACTACGCCGTACTCAACTCCGCTACAAAATCATACATATCGCCCCTGAAGTACGACCGGCAAAACTCCACCGCCCGGCCATCGCGCAGGAACGCCAGCCGTTCCACGCACAAGCCCGCATCGCCTTCCTTCGACTGCAGCAGCTTGGCCTGTTCCGCATTGAGCAGCAGCGCCGATAATCGCTGCAGCGCGCGCGTGGGCCGGTTGCCGGCCGCTTCCAGCGCCTCGTACATCGACACCCCCACCACATCGAGCGATGGCAGGCAACTGGCCACAATGGTCGCGTACTCCAGGCACATCGGCAATTCGTCCGCATAGCGGATCCGGTTGAAGCGGTACACCGGCGCACCGGGCGAGAGCCGCAGGCGCAAGGCTTCCTCCGGCGTCACCGTCCCCTCCGACCGCTTGAGCCACACGCTGCGCGGCGTGCGCCCGCGTGCCCGCATGTCTTCCGAAAACGAGGTCAGCTTGGCGAAGTTTTTCTCGATCCGCGTGTTGATGAAGTTGCCCGAGCCGGGCCGCTTGACCAGCAAGCCCTCGCTCACCAGCCCGTCGATCGCCTTGCGCACCGTGATGCGCGAGATCGACAGGTCGAGCGCCAGTTGCCGTTCCGCCGGCAGGGCTTCGTCCGGGCCGAAGATGCGCTGGTCGATCGCTTCGCGCAGGGCGCGCTGCAATTGCTGGTACAAGGGCTGCGAGCTGGTCTGGGCCAGCGTCTGCATGATGTGGACAAGGGAAGTCATACCAATCTGCTTTCTTTCATGAGGGTGGGACCACTTTTCCCGTCGCCTGGCGCAAATTCGCCACATCATGCAGTTGTCGCATTTGCATATAACGATAATACCAAAAAAAGACCGCAGGAATAGCCCTCCCTCTTGCAACAACGTCAAATTCGCCCCGAATGACCAGACCACTTGGCCAAAATCCCAGTCCACCCGTGTGTTATCGAAACAACATATGAAAAAATTCACTTAACTGGTAGTGTTCTGGTATTAAAGAGGAGTATATTGGCGTTAGATTGGTTTTAGACGTGGTGGTACCCGTAGCACATAAAAAGTCGTTGTTAAAAATGAACTGGCTTACTCACGGAGCCAACATCAAGGGGGAAGTAATGAAGCGCAATCAGTCAGTAGTGAATAAGAACGCAGAGCGTCCTGTATCGACCAGCCTGACGCCGGTAGCGTCGGCCGCAGCTATTCTGGTGTTGAGCATCGCGATGTCGGCCCAGGCCCAGGCCCAGGCGCCCGCCACGGCACCAAGCGTGGACCCGGACGTCAAGGGTGAAGTGGTGATCGTCACCGGTATCCGTGCGGCCATGCAGCAGTCGCTGAACCAGAAGCGCAATTCGGACACGATGGTCGAAGTCATTACTGCTGAAGACGTGGGCAAGATGCCCGACAAGAATGTCGCCGATTCCCTGCAGCGCCTGCCGGGCGTGAGCGTGGCCGCCGCCGGCGGCTCGGAAGGCAGCTTCGGCGAGAACGACCGCGTGGCCCTGCGCGGCACCCCGTTCGGCCTGACCCTGACCACCCTGAACAGCCACACCGTCTCGAGCGGCGACTGGTTTGCCGATAACATCATCGGCGGTGGCCGCAGCGTCAGCTTCTCCCTGTTCCCGTCCGAACTGATCGGCCGCGTGACGGTGCATAAAGGTTCGCAGGCCAACCTGCTCGAAGGCGGCGCCGTCGGCGTGGTGGACATCGAAACGCGCAAGCCGCTGGACTTCAAGAAGGGCCTGAGCGCGCAGATGAGTCTGGGCGCCGTGAATTCGCAAAACTCGGGCAAGAACGATGGCCAGTTCAACGGCCTGGTGAACTGGAAAAACCAAGCCGGCAACCTGGCCGTGATGGTCCAGGGCTTCCATGAAAAACGCACCCTGAGCCGCGTCGGCCAGGAAAATGGCATCTGGTACGATCCGGTCGATGCCGGCTCGTCCGTGGACAAGGGCGTGCCCGGTGCGTCGACCGCCATCAAGACCGATCCGGTCAAGGGCGCCAAGGCCAACTACCTGGGCGGTACCGCCTGGTTCGAACAGGAACGCACGCGCAAGGGCGGCCTGATCGACATCCAGTTCAAGCCGACCAGCGACATCACGCTCGACCTGACCGCATTCCGTTCGCACCTGGACGCCCCGAACATCAACCACAACTTCATGCAGTCGCTGGGCCGCTTCCTGGCGCCGAACTGGACGGCCAAGGATTTCCCTGCTGGTAACACCAGCGGCACCGTCAGTAACGGCGTGCTGACCCAGCTGACCGGTACCGTGCCGGCCAACTGCGGCGCGGTCTGCGGCACAATGTCGAGCGCGGTGCAGGAAGAATTCAGCCGCCCGATCGCCGAGAGCCAATCCAAGTTCGTCAACCTGGACGGCAAATGGCGCGTCAACGACAAGCTGACCCTGGCCGGCAAGGTCGGCTCGACCAAAGGCCTGGGCAATACCCAAAGCGGTGCGCTGGGCGTCTGGATGCCGTACACCGGCGGCAGCTACACCATGAACGGGCTCGACAAGGCGGTCACCTACGTGATCCCGGGCGCAGACAAGTTCTCGATCGGCGGCGGTCCTGACGGGACCGGCAATGTGCCTTATACCTACGGTTCGCACGTGACCGCGATCGACAAGGAAGTCTACGGTCAGATCGACGGCACCTACAAACTGGACCTGGCCAGCGTGCAGTCGATCCAGTTCGGCGTGCGCGCTGCGGAGCACAAGCGCGACCTGACCGCCATCGGCATCAACGCCTTGCCAAGCCTGTCCCTGGTCAGCAACCTGCCGATGGGCGGCCTGACCTCGTTCCCGACCGAGTTCAACGACCTCGACGCCAACGGCGCCGGCTGGTGGACGTTCTCGCGCGAAGCGGTCAACAGCTGGCTGAGCACCCATGCCAAGTACGAAGGCCACTTGAAGCAAAACGAATTCAAGATCAAGGAGCCGACCCGTTCGGGCTACGTGATGGCGAACTTCGGCGCCGACGGCTTTTCGGGCAATATCGGCGTGCGCGTGGTGCACACCAAGGAATCGGTCGAGCGCAACGAGATCGCGCCGTCCGGCACGTTCGAGCCGCGCCTGTACACCAACACCTACCTCGACTTCCTGCCAAGTGCGAACTTCCGCATGGACCTGTCGAAGAACCTGGTGGCGCGCTTTTCGACCAGCCGCACCATGGCGCGTCCGGAGCTGGGCCAGATGGCCGGCACCGACCTGCGCGACGTGCAGGGCACCGGCAGCGCCGGCAATCCGAACCTGCGTCCGATCCGCGCCAACAATTTCGACCTTGGCGTGGAATGGTATTTCGCCGAGAAGTCGCTGCTGGCCGCTGGCGCGTTCTACTCGGCGCTGGACGGTTACGTGACCTACGGTTCGGGTACCGCGACCTTCTACAACCAGCTGCAGAAGAAGAACACCGTGTACCAGATCGACACCCCGCTCAACACCACGGCGGAAGTGAAGGGCATGGAGTTCTCGTATCAGCAGGCGCTGCCGGCGGGTTTCGGCGTGAATGCCAACTACACCTACACCCTGGGTAAGGAAACCGGCAAGGCGCCGGGTTCGATGTGCGGCGCGCTGACCTATGCCGACTGCACCCTGATCGGTACCTCGAAGAACGCCTACAACGTCGGCGCCTTCTATGAGCAGAACAAGATCTCGGCGCGCCTGACCTACAGCTGGCGCTCGGGTTTCCTGAACGGCACCAGCCGCAATTCGGCCTCGTACCAGGCGTCGGTCGGTTCGCTGTCGGCGTCGCTGGCTTACCAGATCAACGAGAACTTCAGCGTTACCCTCGATGGCAAGGACTTGAACAATCCGATGGTGCGGTCGGTGATCCACACCGCGGGTGCAATGGATGTGCCAGGTTCGCTGTACAAGAACGGCCGCCAGATCTATCTGGCGCTGCACGGCAAATACTGAGGCTAAGATGGAGGGACTTCGGTCCCGCCGGAAAAGACGGGACGCTTGCGCGTCCCGTTGTTTTTGGTCCGCCCGGCACGACCGCACTGACCGCATGCGGCAATGAAACGATGACGCCGGGGTGATTTATAGCCGGAATCCCGCTTCGCGCTGATGTCTGATCGATAAAACCAGAATGGCGTCCTGGTGCGCATCGTAGGCGTACAGCGCAATGTAGCCACTTTTCCCTTTTGAAATTACCAGCGCATGCAAGCCCACTTCGGCCGGCCTGCCGACGAACGGATGCCGAGCAAGAATATTGATGGCTTCCTCAATCAAATCGAGCGTCTCGGAAGCATTCAGATTGCTCGCGACAAGGAAGTTACTGATACGTTCAAGGTCGGCAATTGCCCCGCTCGAGTAACTTATTTTCGCCACGGCTTGGCCTCTGGTCTGACTGCCTCACTATTGCTAAGGCGCTCGCGCAGATACGTGCGCACATCGTCAGCGTCGTACCCCAGTCCGCTTTCCCGCATCTCGGCCAAGGCTGTCTGCGCATGCGCAACAAACTCCGCTCGCAGCTCAGCCGCATCCGCGGCTTGACTGATTGCCCCAACCATGAACGCATGCGTGCTGATGCCCAATTCCTCGGCTGCCGCGACCGCTCGTTCCTTGAGTTCGGGTGAAAGTTTGAGTGATGTAGTTGGCATGATGAAGACGCTCCAAAAAGAGGGTGTTACTAGGGTAGCACCTTTCTGTGAACGGGGAGGCAACGTGCTGCAGAAACCTCCATAGCCGGAACAGGTACCCAGCTCAGAGTTCGGCAGCATGCGATTAGTTCAACATCAATTGATCCTGTTTCAATTCGGTCAATCCCTGGACGCGTTAACGAAAAAAGGCGGGCCCGGCTTGCGCCGGAACCCGCCCGATCAGACGGCAATGCCGTGAATTACTTCGCTGCCGGAGCCGCTGCCACTGGCGCTGCCGTATCGGCCGGGCGCTTGAGCCACATCGTCCAGTAACGCGCCAGGTCGCCGATGCCATCGTTACCCTTGATGGTTTCGAACGTCTTGATCGCATCGTCCTTGCGGCCAGCCTTGACGTACGCCATGCCCAGCTTGAGCTTGGCTTCTTCCGGACGCTTCAGGCCGCCCTTGGCGATGCCTTTTTCGATGCGCTCGATGCCCTTGTCGAATTCGTCCATGGTCACGTAGGCGTAACCCAGATTCACCAGGCCGGTGCCGTCTTTCATCTTGGCAGCGCTGGCTTCGCCGGTGGCGATGTTCTTCGCGTCGTCGGCCGCGGCCTTGCTGACGCGGTCGCGCAGCGACTTGTGCTTGGCGGCATCGGCGCCGGTGCCCAGGACGTTGGCGGCGAAACCGGCGTCAACCGCCTTCTTCGCTTCGACCGGGAAGCCCGAGCGTACCGCTTCTTCGGCCATGTTGACGTAGGTCTCGGCTTCCAGCTGCTTCAGCACGGTCGATTCCAGACGGTACGCGTCGAGCAGCAGGCGCGAGTTGAAGCTGGTCTTGCCGTACATGCGGTGCAGCAAGTCCGACCACAGGTCCTGGCTCGGATAGGCGGCAATCAGCTTCTCCAGCGCGACCGTGTAGGCCGGCCAGTCTTTTTGCTTGCCGGCGATGGCCACCAGCAGGCGCAGGTCGCCTTCTGCCGGAGGGGTGCCAGCCTTTTCCAGTTCGGCCAGGTGGGTCTGCGCTTCGGTCTTGGCCGTGGCCAGATCGTTATTCAGGTAGTAGGCACGCGACATCGAGGCACGCACGCGCGACGGCGAACCGCCCTCGGCGATGTAGCGCTTCATCCATTCAATCGCCTTCGTATAATTCTTGGCGTTGTTTTGCAGATTGCCCATCGCCAGGATGAATTCCGGCTTGTCGACCGCTGGCGTGCTTGGCGAGTTGATGATCGCTTCGAGCGAGCTCATTGTCATCGCTTCGTTGCCGCTGGCCGAACCGAGCGAGAATTTCATGCGCTCGATGACGTAGTTTTCGTACGGGGTGCGGTTGGCGTAGGCTTCCGCGGCAGTCAGTCTTTCCTGGACTTCAGGGAATTTTTTACCGTCGATCAAGACCTTGACGGCGGCCGGATCCAGCAGCTTGTACAGCTCCGGACGGACGGTTTCAGGTTTGGTCGGAGCGGCACTGGTCGCAGGCGTGGCAGGAGCGGATTGCGCGGTGGCGCTGGTCATCAGGGCGGGTGCGGCGTTCAGGCCGATGGCGGCCAAGATCAGACTGATACGAGCAAGACGAAACTGGGACATGGAAAATCCTTCAATCAAAGACATAAAGACAGCCTGACGCTATAACGCATCAGCCCGCCGAACCGTGGACACGTAGCCTACATGGGCGTCGTCCGGTTGGTGCGAATTTCGGACGAAGCGCATATTGTTACATAAACTTCATTTTTGCACGCTGATTTCCGTGCGGACCGGTTCAGGCGCGCAAAAACGCGCGTCCGCGCGCGTCGAACAGATGGCAGTGCGCGCTCGGCAAATGCACCGCGATACGCTCGCCTGCGCGCAGCATGGCGCCGCCCTGCGGCTGGCGCAGCGCGATCAGGGCCGGGTCGCCTTCCATGCTGGCGTAGACGATGGTCTGGTCGCCCAGGTATTCGACATGGCCGACCACGGCGGCAATCATATTGACTTGCTGCGAACCGGCCGGCAGCACCGTCATGTGTTCGGCGCGGATGCCGAGCGTGACCTTGTCGTCGATCATGGCGTCGCCGCCATCGGCGTCGGCGTCGACCAGCGTGCCGTCGGCCAGGCGCACGCGCACGCCGAGGGCGCCGATATGCGCCACCCCGGCGGCGATGAAGTTCATTTTTGGCGCGCCCAGGAAGCCCGCGACGAACAGGTTGCCCGGATTGTTATACAGCTCGTACGGCGTGCCCACCTGTTCGATGTGCCCGCCGTTGATGACGACGATGCGCTCGCCCAAGGTCATCGCCTCGACCTGGTCGTGGGTCACGTAGATCATGGTGGTCTTGAGTTCCTTGTGCAGGCGGCTCAGCTCCACCCGCATCTGCACGCGCAGGCTGGCGTCCAGGTTCGAGAGCGGTTCATCGAACAAAAACACCTCGGGTTTGCGCACGATGGCGCGCCCGATCGCCACGCGCTGGCGCTGGCCGCCCGAGAGCTCCTTGGGCCGGCGCTGCAGCAGATGGGTGATCTGCAAGATCCCGGCGGCGCGCCCGACCTGCGCTTTCAGTTCTTCGCCCTTGTGGCCGGCCAGCTTGAGCGCGAACGCCATGTTCTCGAACACCGTCATGTGCGGATACAGCGCATACGACTGGAATACCATGGCCAGTCCGCGCTTGGCCGGGGCGATATCGTTGGCCAGCAGGGCGCCGATATGGAGCTCGCCGCCGCTGATTTCCTCCAGCCCGGCGATCATGCGCAGCAAGGTCGACTTGCCGCAGCCGGACGGCCCCACGAAGACCACGAATTCGCCGTCGGCGACGTCGAGGTCGATGCCGTGGATGATGGTCTGCTTGTCGTCGTAGCGCTTGACGACGCCCTTGAGGGTGACGGCGGCCATGCTTAGAGCGCCGTCGACGGCTTGGCGGCCGCAAGTTCGGCCTGCTGGCGTTCGCTGGCACTCATCGGAATGATTTGCGACAGTATCGCCACCGGCACCGCGGCCGCCAGCACCCACAGGAAGAAGTTCTGGTACCCGAGCGCGATCTGGATGTCGCCGCTGACCCATTTGAACAGCGAAAAGCCCAGCTGCATGATCCCGGTCGCGAACGCGTAGTGCGCGGTCTGGTATTTGCCCGGCGCGACCACCTGCATCATGTACAGAATCAGGCCGACGAAGCCGAAGCCGTAGCCAAACATCTCCACGCTGAGCGCCGCGCCGATCAGGGTCAGGTCGGTCGGCCGGGCGGTCGCCAGGAAGTAGAACACCAGGTTGGGCAGGTTCACCGCCAGGATCAGCGCCAGGATGGCGCGCTTGAGGCCGAGCCACGAGGTGAAGTAGCCGCCCGCGATACTGCCGATGACGAAGGCGACGGTGCCCGCGGTGCCGTACACGGCCCCCACTTCGGTGGTGCTCAGTCCCAGCCCGCCCAGCTCGCGCGCCTCGCGCAGGAACAGCGGGCCGATGGTCTGCACCTGCGCTTCGCCCGCGCGGAACAGGATGATGAACAGGACCGATACCCAGATGCCCGGCTTCTTGAAAAAGTCGATGATCACTTCCTTGAGCGTACGTGCAATCGCCTGCGCCGTGATGTCGGCGCTGGCCGGGTTCTTCGCCAGCGGAAGCGCCCAGCCGTTGTACAGGCCGAGCGTGATCATCATCGCCGCCAGGATGCAGAACACGATGGTCCAGGCCGAGGCCACGCCCATGGTTTTTTCGAAGTACCCGGCCAGCAGCAGCAGGCCGCCGGCCGAAATGAAGCGGCCGGCATTGAAGAAGGTGCCGGTCCAGCCGGCGTAGGCCGCCTGTTCCTTCTGCGTCAGGCTGGAGATGTACAAGCCGTCGCAGGCCACGTCGTGGGTGGCCGAGGAGACGGCGACCAGCGTGAGCATGACGACGCAGGCGGCAAACCAGAACGGCATGTGCAGCGCCACCGCCACCAGGCCAAGGCAGACGCCCCCGATCAGCTGGAAGCTGACCACGATGATCTTTTTGCTGCTCGCCAGTTCGAGGAAAGGACTCCACAGCGGCTTGAAGATCCACGCCGACATGATGGCCGCGGTCCAGTGGGCGATGTCGTCGTTGGCCACGCCCATGCTCTTGAACATCTGGCCGGCCACCAGTGCGACCGCGAAGAAGGGCAGGCCCTGCGCGAAGTACAGGCTGGGCACCCAGGTCAGCGGGCTGCGTTCTTTTTTAGTTGTTTTAGTGAGTTCCATCGACATCCTTGGGTGGGTTTTCTTGACAGCGTTACTTGACTGCGCCATCCATGCCGCGCATGAAGAAGCGCTGCGTGAACAGGAAGGCGGCCAGCGTGGGCAGGATCGTCAGCACGGTGCCGGCGGCGATCACGCGGGTACTGCTGCCGAAGGTGCCGCGCAAATACAGCACACCCACCGACAGCGGAAATTCATCGGGCTTGCTCATTACGATCGAGGGCCAGATGTACTCGTTCCAGGCTTCCACCGCAGTCAGGATGCCGACCGTGGCCAGCCACGGCGCAATCAGCGGCAGCATGATCTTGCTGAAGATGATCCACTCCGAGGCGCCATCGACACGGGCGGCATCGATCAGGTCTTGCGGCACTTCTTCAAAAGCCTGCTTGAGCAGCAAAATGGCCACTGCCGTGACCACGTTGGGCAGAATCACGCCGGTGTAGGTGTCCACCAGCGACAGCTTGGTGACGGTGATGAAGTTCACCAGAAAGTTCACTTCCGACGGCAGCACCAGGGTCGCAAGGATCACGCCGAACACCAGTTTGCGGCCGCGAAAGTGCATGCGCGCCAGCGGATAGGCTGCCATCGAACACAGTGCCAGCTTCCAGAACACGGTGCACACGGCGATCAGGACCGAGTTCTTGAAAAAGGCGAGAATCGGAATCGCGCGAAACACCTCCGCGAAGTTTTCCAGCGACGGCGCGCGTGGCCAGAACGTCGGCGGAAAGGCGAACACATTGCCTTCGGTCGAAATCGCCGTGACCAGCGTCCACCAGAACGGGAACACGCACACCACAGCCAGCACGCACAGGATCAGGTAATGGCCGAACGTGGCCAGCGAACGCGCGCGCATCAGCGGTGCTTCGGCTTGAGGTAGCGCAGGCACACCAGCGCGATACCGATACAGATGCTCGACACCACCAGGCTGGCGGCGAGCGCGCGCGGCAGCTTGAGGTGCTTGAGGCCCTGGTCGTAGGCGTAGTACAGGGCGGTAAAGGTCGAATTCATCGGCCCGCCCTGGGTCAGTACGTCCACTTCCTGATAGGCCTTCAGTGCGGCCAGCACCGACAGGATCGTGCACACGGCAATGGTTGGGCGCAGCATCGGCACGGTGATCTTCCAGAACTGCTGCCAGCGGTTGGCGCCGTCGAGCATGGCCGCTTCCTGCATGTCGGCGGGGATGGCCTGCAGCGCCGCCAGGTACATCACCATGTACCAGCCAAGGCCGCGCCACAGGGTGACGAACATGACGGCGAACAGCGCCAGGGTGTCGTCGGTCAGCCAGCCGATGGGCGCGTTCGCCAGGCGCAGCTGCATGAAGACGTAATTGAGCGTGCCCTGTTCGTGGAACATGAAGCCCCACATGATGCCGACCACCGACACCGTGGTCACCACCGGTACGTAGAAGGCGGCGCGGAACCAGCGGATGCCGGGCAGCTGGTTATTGACCAGCACCGCCAGCGCGATCGCGCCGATCTGCACGAACGGCACCATCACCAGAAACAGCAGCGAGTTTTTCAGGCCCGTGACGAACATCTCGTTATCGAAAATGTAGCGGAAGTTGTCCAGGCCGACGAACGACGTCGGCCGGATCAGGGAATAGTCGGTGAACGCGAGGAAGGAGCCGTAGGCCACCGGCCAGAACGAAAACACGGCCAGCAGCACCAGTGCCGGTGCCAGGAACATCCATGCCTGCAGGGTGTGGCGCCGTGTACTCATTAGTGCAGCCTCTGTTTGGACAGCTTCTTGTTCCAGATCGCCACGGCCTGGTCGAGCGCCTGCTGCACGTCCTGCTTGCCGGTGACGCCCGCTTCGACGGCCTTGACCAGCGAGCGCCGGAGTTCGTCGTAATCGTCGATACCGGCCACGTACAAGGTGTGCGAATGCGCCATCGAGCGCGCGCCGGCTTCCACGGCTTTTTCGGCCGCGCCGGCGTTGGCCGGCAGCGCCAGGAAGTAAGGATCGGCGGCCGCCCTGACGGTGGCGGGGAACACGCTGGCCTGTTTGGCAAAGGCCAGCTGGTTGGCGTCGCCGGTCAGGTACAGCGCGAACTTGCCCACCGCTGGAAGCAGCTTCGCGTCCACGCCCTTGGGTATCGCGAAATGAATCAGCCAGCCGCCATCGGCAATGCCGGTGGGGCCGAGCGGGGCCGGTGCCACGCTGGTGATGGCGTAGATATCCTTCGCGTCGTTCTGGATGCGTTTGAGTGCCGTCGGTGGCGCCAGCAGCATGCCCAGGCGCCCGCCCTTGTAGGCGTCGACCACGGCGGGGAAGTTATCTTCGGCGAACAGGTTTTCCTTGAGCAGGCCGCCGGCCTTGTAGGTCGCGGCGAGTTTCTGCACCAGCGCCACGTGCTGCGCCGAATTGAACACCGCCTTGCCATCCTTGATGACGGCCAGGCCCTGCCACATGAACAGGCCATCGATTTTCGACAGCGCCGGGGCGATGCCGGCCTTGCCGGTGCGCGCGGCGATCTGGCGCGCGAAGGCGAGCTGCTCGTCGAAGCTGCGCGGGCCGCGCGTCAGGCCCGCATTTTTGAAGATAGTCTGGTTGTAGGCGATCACGGCGACGTTGCTGTACATCGGGAAGCCGTAGGTCTTGCCCTTGAAGCGCAGGTCTTCCAGGGTACTCGGGATGTAGCTGGCTCTGGATGCGCCGAGCAGGGCGTCGACGGGCGTGAGCAGTTCGTCGCGCGCGTATTCGTCGGCCCAGGGCACGTTCAGGTTGACCAGCGCCGGCGGCGTGCCAGCCACGATGCGCGTGACCAGCTTGGTCTGGATGACATCCCACGGAAAGTCGATCCATTCGATCTTCACGCCCGGATTGGCGGCCTCGTAATTGCGCGCCACCGATTCGAAAAACGGCGTGAACTTGGGCTTCATGCTGAAGGTCCAGAACTCGATTTTGGTCTCGGCGGCGGCCGCCGAAGCCGCCAGCCCCAGTGCCATCAATGCCGTCAGTAGTATCGTTTTCATTGATGGCGCAGTCGCGTCAGTTGGTCTTGGTGACTTTGCTAAGGTGGCGCGGACGGTCCGGGTCCATGCCGCGCGCTTTCGACAATTGCGCCGCCATCACATAGAACGCCTGCACGGCGACGATCGGGTCGAGGTCCGGGGTGGCGGCGGTCGGCAAGGTCAGGTCGCGCTCGGGCACGTCGCCTGGCGCGGCCAGCAGCACGCGCGCGCCGCGGGTGCGCATTTCGGCCGCCAGCGCAATCAGGCCGGCCTGGGTCGGTCCGCGCGTTGCGAAAATGAGCAGCGGATAGCCGTCTTCGATCAAGGCCATCGGGCCATGCTTGATTTCGGCGCCGCTGAACGCTTCCGCCTGCAGGGCCGAGGTTTCCTTGAACTTGAGCGCCGATTCGAGCGCGATCGGAAAACTGATGCCGCGTCCGACCACCATGATGTTGCGGGCCGGCGTGAGCACTTCCAGCGCCGGCGACCAGTCCACCTCGGTGGCGCGGCGCAATGCCTCGGGCAGGGCGGCCAGGCCTTCGGTCAGTTCGGGGTCGTTCTGCCACTGCGCGACAAGGCGCGCACCGGCCACGAGGCTGGTGATGAAGCTCTTGGTGGCGGCCACGCTTTGCTCTTTGCCTGCGCGCAGCGGCATTGCCCATTCGGCGGCGGCGGCCAGGGGCGAATCGATATCGTTGACCAGCGCGATGGTGGTGGCGCCGCCGTCGCGGAAGTAGCGGATCGGTTCGACCACGTCCGGGCTCTGGCCCGATTGCGAAATGGCGATGGTGAGCGTGTCGCGCGTGACCAGCGGCGACTTGTACAAGGTCACCAGCGACATCGGCAGGGAAGCGACGATGCGGCCCATGCGCGCCATGATCAGATAGGCGCAGTAATTGGCGGCGTGGTCGGAACTGCCACGCGCCACCGTCAGCGCGGTGTTGAAGGTGGTGGTCCTCAGCTTGCGGCCCAGTTCCGCGTAGCGTTCGACGTCGTTTTCCAGTTGCAGGGCGACGCAGTCGGCGGCGGACATGGCTTCTTTAAGCATCAGTGAGGTCACACTTTTCTCCTTCGATATAGACAGCTTTGATTTTCAGGTCGCGGTCCAGGACCACCATGTCGGCAAACGTGCCCGGCGCCAGGCGTCCGCGTTCGGTTTCGCCGAGGTAGTCGGCGGCGTAGGTCGAGACCCGGTGCGAGGCGTCTTCCAGCGACAGGCCCAGGCTCACCAGGTTGCGCAGCGCCTGGTCCATGGTCAGGGTGCTGCCGGCCAGGGTGCCGTCGGGCAGGCGCACGCCGCCCATGCATTTCTGCACGCTGTGGCGGCCAAGCTTGTAGTCGCCGTCGGGCATGCCGGTGGCGGCGGTGGAATCGGTAACGCAGTACAGGTGCGGGATCGAACGCAGCGCCACCTTGATCGCGCCCGGGTGCACGTGCAGCAGGTCGGGAATCAGTTCGGCGTACTGCGCATGCGCCAGCGCCGCGCCGACCATGCCCGGCTCGCGGTGATGCAGGCCGCTCATGGCGTTGAACAGGTGCGTGAAACCGGCCGCGCCGTGCTCCAGCGCGGCCACGCCATCTTCGTACGAACCGAGCGTGTGCCCGATCTGTACCCGGATGCCGGCGTTACTGAGTTCCCGCACCAGGTTCAGGTGGCCAGCGATTTCCGGTGCCACGGTAATGAGGCGCATCGGCGCATAGCTGCCCAGCTGCTGCACTTCGGCCAGGGTGGCGGCGCGCGCGTAGTTCGGTTGCGCTCCCAGCTTGCCGGAGTTGATGTACGGGCCTTCCAGGTGCACGCCGAGGATGCGCGCCGCGCCTTGGCGGCGCGCGGCACAGGCGGCGCCGATGGCTTTCAGCGCGGCCGTGATCTCGTGCGGCGGGGCGGTCATGGTGGTGGCCAAGAGGCACGTGGTGCCGTGCTTTGCATGCATGGCGGCGATCACGTGGGGCGCGTCGCCGGCCTCCATGATGTCCTTGCCGCCACCGCCGTGCACGTGCAGGTCGATGAAGCCGGGGATGACGTAGTCGTCGCCGTTGACGGATGGATCGACCGCGCCCCCGCTGATGCTGGTCACGCGTTCGCCGAAGCTGATCGCGCCGTTGATCCAGCCGCTGGTGGTCAGGATATTGCCATTGATTGCATCGCTCATCGGCGCGACTCCGCTACGAATTCATAATAGTCACTGCGGCAGAACGAGTGGGTCAGTTCCACCGCCGCGCCGCTGTCCAGGTAACTCACACGGGTAATGTGCAGCATTGCCGCACCCGGGGCCAGGCCGGCCAGGCGCGCCTGCTCCGCATTGGCGTTGACGGCGCGGATATGCTGCAGCGCGCGCATCGGAATGGCGCCGCGTGCCTCGAGGTAGCCGTACAGCGAATCGGTCACGCCGTGCGGGTCGGGCATGTGGATGGCCGGGATGGTGGTCGTTTCGATCGCCATCACCACGTCGTCGGCGGTGCGCAGGCGGCGCAGGCGCGCCACCGGCATGTTCGGCGACAGGCCAAGCGAGAGCAGTTCCAGCGGGGCGGCCACGCCGATTTCGCGTTCGAGCCAGCGCGAGCCGGCGGTAAAACCGCGCTGGCTCAGTTCTTCCGAAAAGCTGGTCAGGCGCGACAGCGGCTGCTCCAGTTTCGGCGTGATGTAGGTACCGGAGCCGCGCCGGCGCGTCAGCATGCCGCGGTCGCACAGCATGTCGATGGCCTTGCGCGCGGTGACGCGCGAGATGTCGAGCATGTCCGAGAGCATGCGCTCGGACGGCAGCGCTTCGTTGGCGCGCCAGTCGCCGCTGGTGATGCCGGCCGATAGTTTGTTCGCCAGCTGCATGTACAGCGGGGTGACGCTGTCGGCGTCGGGCTTGAAATCGCTAAGCTGCGCAAGCATGGTTAGTGTCCTCTCACATGGAGTTCGATCATGCGCAGCGCGCCGCTGGCGGAGTCGCCCAGGGGAGCGACGCTGCGTGCCAGCAGGTCTGGCGGCAGGTAAGCGCGCAGCGGCGCGCCAAGGCCGCCGCACAGGGCCAGCGGCAGTTGTCCGGATGGGTCGAGCGCGTGCGCCATCAATGCCACTTCGCGCCCGGCGTCGGCCAGGATGGTGCGCGCGGTGTCGTTGTTGTCGGCATGGGCCAGCACCAGCGGGGCGAGCGAGGCAAAGACGGTCTGGGTGGCGCCGCCGATCCAGACCTGGATCGCGTTGCGTTCGCCGCCGCAGGCGTCGATCACCGCTTGCGCGAAGGCGCTGTGCGGCGCGCGGCCGTCGATGACTTTTTCGATGTGGGCGATGGCGCGCAGGCCCATCCAGCCGCCGCCGGCTTCGTCGCCGGTGGGGAAGCCCCAGCCGCCAACTTCGCGCAGGCTGCCGTCGGCCAGCAAAGCCTGGCCCACGCTGCCGGTGCCGATGGCGACGATGGTGCCCGGTTTGCCGCCGTGCGCGCCCATCAGCGTGGTGAAGCCGTCGTTCTCGAGGCGCAGGGCGCCGAAGCCCGGATCGGCTGCCACGAATTGTTCTGCCCACTGCGGATTGTGCACGCCGGCCAGGCCCAGGCCAACAGCGATGCTGGTGTTGGCCGGTGGCGCGATGCCGGCCGCGCCGAAGGCGGAGGCAATCGCCTCGGCGACCGAGTTCCACGCCTGCGCGATGCCCAGCGAGAGGCCCGACGGCCCGCCCTGGCCTTGTGCCAACTGGCTGCCGTCGGCGCGCGCCAGGCGCACCCTGGTACCGGTTCCACCGCCATCGACGCCGATGAGATATTCGATCATGTGTGTTGTTGTCCGGGTTCTGAAATGGGGAAGGTGTGGGCACTATATGATCGCCCAACCACCTTGTCAACAGGTATTTAAGTGGTATTATAAAATACCGAATTGGCATTGGGCGGAGAGCGTCAAAAAATTCGCCAAGTCGCTGTTTTATAAGGACTTTTAAAATGAATCGAATGGTATTAATGCGGTTGTAAATTAGTGCCAATTTGGTATGGCCGCGCAGGCACGTGGACGTAAACGCAACGTGGGCACCATCGGTGCCCACTGCGCTGCAAAACCGTGCCGGCGGCGTCTAGTGGTTCGACGTGCTCGCGCCTTTGCGGTCATAGTGCATCAGTTGCGCGGCGGCGCTGGCGTTCGGCTTGACCCGCACTTCGGCACTGCCCGATCCGCGCACGCTCACGCTGGCCTGTTGCGCCACCAGGTTTTCGCCGTCGACGCTGCCCGAGCCGCTCAGGTCCGCGGTGAGTGCGCCGACGGTACCTTCGATGTCGATCTCGCCGGAACCGGCCACCACCAGGCGTGCCTTGTCGGCGCGCAGCTGCTTGACCGTCAGCTCGCCCGAGCCGTGGACTTCACCGAGGAATTGACCGGTGCCGCCCGGAACGCAGGCTTCGCCCGAGCCGCGCAGCACGGCGCTGCTGCGTTCGACCGTCAGGCCGCACGCTTCGATGTCGCCCGAGCCGTGCGCGTCGACCTGCAAGGCGCGCGCGGCGCCAGCGAGTTTGACGTCGCCCGAGCCTTTCATGGTCAGGTTCAGCTTGCCGGTTTTGAGCTGGTACACATCCACGTCGCCCGAGCCGCTCAGGTGCATTGCGAACTGCTCGCCTTCGACCTGGCTGAGCGACACGTCGGCGCTGCCCGAATTGGCCAGGCTGCGCAGGCCGGGCACCACGATGGTGATGATGGCGCGCTCGTCGTCGTTGAAGCTGATGTTGATGCCGCTGCGCGAACGCGGGCGCACGATCAGGGTGTCGCCCTTGACGATGGTTTCGATACGGTCCAGTTCCTTGCGTTGGCCCGACAGTTCGAGCGCTTGCGTACCCTGGCCGGTAATCACCACTTTATAAGGGCCGGACAGTTCGACCGCATGGAAGGGGGCGACCTTGCGCACGTCGGAGACGGTCTCGGCATGGCTGGCCGCGGCGGCGCAGAGCAGGGTGGCGAAGGTGGCTTGCTTGAGTATGGTTGTCATGGCGTGTCTGCCGCTGGGCGGCGTTGAGTTCGGAACATGAACAATACGGCCAGGTGCGCGGGCGCGCGAGCGAAAATCGACAGATGGTCGAATCGGCGGCTTGAACGGTCGGGATGAGGGAATGGCAGGAAACGGCGAGGCGGGGAGGTCGGAAAACCCGAGGGGGCGTCAGGTTTTCCGGTTTGACAGGTACTGCGCAGGTTACTACGGCGCACGGTCGGGGGCGGACCGTGCGATTGGGGCTCGTACTGTATTAGTTCTTGTACTGTTCCAGCTGGACGGCGAAGGCGGTCTTGTAGTTCTTGACGAACTGGACGGCTTCAGCGCTGACATCGCTGCTGCTGCGCGACTGGTTGATGGTCACGGCTGGCACGCTCAGGCTCGATGCGGCGGCTGCGGAAACCGCGGTGCTGGCGGCAGGTGCGTCGGCGGCAAAGGCGGAACCGGTCAGGACCAGGGCTGCTACGGCGGTAAACAATGTCGATGCGTTCATAATATTTCTCCAGTATTAGGTCAACGTCGCGATTGTCTGCGGCGGTAAGAGCGGTGCTCTTTGAATAAGGTCAGTGTATTGCGTCTGATTGATCCGAAAAAGGTCGATTGACGCAATGCACAATTGCGGAATTCGCAATAATCAAGCTCAGTTCTTGGACATGTCCAACTGATTGGACAGCGTCGGGCGCGCATTCTTGGCCGCTTCCACGGCTTCGGCGCGCACTTCGGCGCGGGTGCGGCTCGATGGGGCCGACAGTTCAGGCACATTCAGGCGGGTGGCGCTGATGCTGCTTGCAGCAGCGCTCACACTCGCATTGGCCACCGGTGCGTCGGCAGCAACAGCGGAACCAGCAACGAACACAGCAACAGCAGCAACGAAAGACAATGATTTCATGGTGTTTCTCCAGTAATTGAGTGAACGTCGCTCGGTTGCGGCGTTGACGAGTTGCCTGTTTGCGTTTGCTCGTCCATGTGAAGCAGTCTATACGTTGCGCTATCCGCAAAAAAGGCGAATAATCGCAATGCAACGTTGCGCTATCGGGGATAATCCACAATCGGGAGGCGGGATGGACAGGCTTCAATCAATGCGCGTGTTCGCCAAAGTCGTGGAGCAGGGCAGCTTTGCCCGCGCGGCGCAGGCGCTCGATATGTCCAATACCGTTGTCACGCGCAATGTCGCCGACCTCGAAGCCCATCTTGGCACGCGCTTGCTCAACCGTACCACGCGCAAACTCTCGCTCACCGAAACCGGCAAGCAGTACCTGGAGCGCGTGCGCCAGATCCTGGCCGATATCGACGACGCCGACGCGGTCGCATCCTCCTCGGCGCGCAAGGCCAGCGGCACGCTGCGCATCTACTGCCATCCCGGCTTCGGCCAGTACCAGCTGGCCCGGCTGCTGCCCCTGTACGCGGCCACCGTGCCGGACGTGGTGCTCGACGTCAGCCTGGCCGATCATTCGGTCGATATCGTCGAGGAGGGATTCGACGTCGGCATTTACATGGGCTTGCAAAAATTCGATTCGAGCCTGATCGCGCGCCGCCTGGCCACCTCCAACGTGGTGCTGTGCGCCTCGCCCGAGTACATTGCCCGGCGAGGCGAGCCGCTCACGCCGGTCGACGTGTCCTCGCACGATTGCCTCAATTTCGCCTTCGAGCAGCTGCGCCACAGCTGGCCCGTGAAATGGGAAAACAAGCAGGTCGACGTGCCGATCACGGCGCGCGTGGTGTCGAATAATATTTCGGTGCTGCGCCAGGCGGCCATTGCCGGCATGGGAATCATGGTGCGCTCCTCGCTCACGCTGGAGGATGACCTGAGCAGCGGGCGCCTGGTGCAACTGCTCAAGGGCCACCACCTGGGCCAGATGTCGCTCTCGCTGGTGTATCCGAGCCGGCGCCTGCTCTCGTACAAGGTGCGCAGTTTCGTCGATTTCATGACGGCCCAGTTTCCGCGTCCGGAAAGCGATCCCTGGCTCGCGCATATGTAAGCACCTTGAGCCGTTTCTTTCTTGCCACACCCGCTGACAATTTGTTCATTGATGTCAATTCCCTGTGCTATATTTCTAGTCGGAATTTAGTGATTCCAGAGTGGCATCTGTAATATGCTTTCTGGCAAATTTTACAAAAACAAGATGTTTTACGGGCACTCGCTGTCCATCTCGAAAGCCCGCTCCGTGCGGGCTTTTTTTCGTCGGCAAACTTTGCTCCGGGTAGCGAAATCGCGCCGGGCAGTGTCATAATGCGACGATGTGAGAACAACCGAGGTTTATTCGCTCCGCTCACGGAACAAAAGGAGGAATAATGATCCGCTATATGGGCACGCGACAGAACGACGACGGTGCCATCGTATATGTGTTTATTATCAACGGTTTGCAGAAGGAAATTCGCGAGCACGCGCTCAAGCAGTATCCCGGCTGTTACGAGATGCTGCCCGCTGCTGCCAAGCAAAAAATCGCTGCGAACCGCAACTGGCTGTCCAAGCTATAGAATCGTTATCAGGAGATTGCAATGAGTAAAGCGCAAGACAGTAAAAAAGAATCGAAAAAAGAGCCGGCCAAGTCGGTAAAAGAGAAAAAGGAACAAAAGAAGGTCAAGAAGGAAGAGCGCGCGCGTCAGTAAGCACGCGGGCCTCGGAGGTCGGATGCGCCTGGCGATCGGTTCGGAACAGGTTTCCCCGGCAGCGGAGCGCTTGCGGGCACTGCTGGCGCGAAGCTGCGCCCTGGCGTTGCTGGCCGCTCCCGCCGCCGCCCAGGCCGCGCCATCGACCTTCGGTCCCGTCATCGGCAGCGCCATCCTGTGCCGCAGCCAGCTCGACAATGCCTACTTCCACGATTATCTGGTGAGTGCCTTCGGCCCGTCGTACAAGCACGAGGGCGGCGCCTACTGGTTCAAGGCCGACGGCACCTTGTGGGGCGCGCCGGTGACCGACATCATGATCAGCGACGATACCAGCGAAGTGGTGTTCGTTGCCGCCGTGGCCGACACCACGCCCGACAAGCTCGAAGAGTCGATCCGCAATGCCGTGGGCGTGCGCCATGTGTCGATGGACAACTCGCAGTATCCCGTGCGCGCGTCCAATCCTGGCAGCAAGATCGTCTACTTCAAGACCAAGTCCAAGATTTACTGCGCCAAATACAAGCCGCTACCCGTCGGCAGCCAGCGGTGATGCACTTCCAGGGAATCCATGTATAAGCAATTCTTCAGCCTGAAGCAATCACCGTTTTCGATCGCCCCCGACCCGCGCTACCTGTACATGAGCGAACGCCACCGCGAAGCGCTGGCGCACCTGCTCTATGGAGTTGGCAGCGGCGGCGGCTTCGTGCTGCTGACCGGCGAGATCGGCGCCGGCAAGACCACCGTGTGCCGCTGCTTCATCGAGCAGATTCCGGCCGATTGCCGCCTGGCTTACATCTTCAATCCCAAGCTGACGGTGGAAGAATTGCTGCTGTCGATCTGCGACGAGTTCCGCATCGACCTGCCGCCAGCGCCGGCCGGGGCCGTGAGCGTGAAGAGCTATGTGGACGCCATCAACCGCTACCTGCTGGCCAGCCACGCGCAGGGCAAGAACAATGTGCTGATCATCGACGAGGCCCAGAACCTGTCGGCCGACGTGCTCGAACAGCTGCGCCTGCTGACCAATCTGGAAACGAGCGAGCGCAAGCTGCTGCAGATCATCCTGATCGGCCAGCCCGAGCTGCGCGCGATGCTGGCCCGGCCCGAACTCGAACAGCTGGCCCAGCGCGTGATCGCGCGCTATCACCTCGGTTCCCTTACCGAAGCGGAGACCGCCAGCTATATCGCGCACCGCCTGGCGGTGGCCGGCGGCGGCTCGTCGCGGCCATTTCCGCGTTCGGTGATGCCGCAGGTATTCCAGCTATCCCAGGGCGTGCCGCGCCGCATCAACCTGCTGTGCGACCGCGCGCTGCTCGGCGCGTACGTCGAAAACAGCCGCGAAGTGACGCGCACTATCCTGCGCCGCGCCGGCAGCGAAGTGTTTTCCGGTGGTGCCAATCCGCCCGCGCCGAAAAAGCGCTGGCCGGCCATCGGGGCCGGGGTGGCCGCCGCAGCCGTGATCAGCGCTGCCGCCGCGTGGCAGATGCGCCCGTCCGCGCCGGCGCTGCAGGCTGCCGCCCCCGTGGCGGTGGCGGCCACCGTGCTCGCGGCGGCGCCGCAGTCGAGGGCGGCGCCGGCGGCAAGCGCGCCACCAGTGGCGAGCACGCCACGGGTCGCGGTCACGCCGCTGGCGCACGCGAGCGAGCAGGAGGCGCTGCGCCCCCTGGCGGCTCTGTGGGGCGTGGCCCTGCCGGCCGGCGCGACGTGCGACGATGTGCTCAAGCTGAACCTGCGCTGCCATCAGAGCAAGGGCGGACTGTACGAATTGCGCCTGCTGGACCGTCCGGCCATCCTCACCCTGCGCGACGGCGCGCAGGTGAGCTATGCGCTGCTGACCGGCATGGACGACACCCACGCGCGCCTGAGCGTCGATGGCAAGGAGCAGAAGATCGACATCGGCGCGCTCGCCACGCGCTCGGACGGCAGCTTCGTGACCCTGTGGACGATGCCGCGCTACTACCGCGACCAGGTCAGCGCCGGGGAGCAGGGCGCCGATGTCGACTGGATCGCCTCGCGCCTGGCCAAGATCAACGGCCTGGTGCCGCCCGCTGCGGACCGGCCGCTGAGCGGCCAGACGGTGGAATTGCTGCGCACCTTCCAGACCCGGCAGAATCTCAAGGCGGACGGCGTGGCCGGTCCGCGCACCTACATGCGCCTGAACCAGCTGACCGGCGTGGCCGAGCCGCGCCTCCTGGCCGCCAGCGCAACGGGGAAACCATAAGATGTCGTATATTCTCGAAGCCCTCAAGAAAGCCCAGGCCGAACGCCAGATCGGCAGCGCGCCGACCATTCACGCCGTGCCGCTCCATGGTGGTGAGCCGGAACGTGACGGCGCCGGCGCCAGGCCGCTCGTGATCGGGCTGGCGCTGCTCGCGCTTGGCGCCGCCGGGGCGGCCGTGTATGCCTGGCGGCAGCCGGCTGCGCCGGCGCCCGTGGTGCAGGCTGCCGCGCCGGCTGCCGCCCCGGTCGCTGCCATTCCGGCTCCCGCACCCGCACCCGTGCCCGCGCCAGCACCCGACGCGGTTGTCATGCCCATGGCGGAAGCGCCACCGCGCAAGAGCGAACCGGTCAAGGTCGCCGTGGCCGAGCCTGTCGCCAAACCCGAGCGGGTCAAGAAGGCTGAACCAGTCAAGCCTGCGCCGACGAAAGATGACGTGGCCAAGGCCGACATAGCACCTCCCGCGCCGGAAGAGAAGCTGCGCACCCTGCGCGAGTTGCCAGAAGCGCTGCAGCACGAGATTCCGCCGATCGCGGTTGGCGGCTACATTTACTCCAAGAATCCGGCTGACCGTCTGTTGCTCATCGATAAGGTGCTGCGCCGCGAAGGCGATGAAGTGGCGCCCGGCTTGGTGCTTGAAAAATTATTGCCCAAGGCGGCCGTCATGAAATACAAGGGCGAACGCTACCGCCATCCGTATTGACGCCTTTGTAGTTTGTATAATGGCGCACTTACTTGTCTCACTCTACGGCGGAAAGGCCGCGCATGCACAATCTACTGGGTGTGATCGGCTGGTCCGGCAGCGGTAAGACGACCTTGCTTGAAGTACTGGTCGGCCAGCTGGCGGCCGATGGCCTGCGCATCAATGTCGTCAAGCACAGCCACCATGACGTGATGCTCGAACCGCCCCACAAGGATAGCGCGCGCCTGCGTCTGGCCGGGGCGGCGCAGGTGATGATCGCCTCGCCGTTTCGCGTGGCGGTCATCCGCGAACTGCGCGGCGAGCCCGAACCGACCCTGGCCGATCAGCTGGCGCTGCTGGGCCCGGC
This sequence comes from Massilia pseudoviolaceinigra, assembly GCF_030846505.1. NCBI lineage: Bacteria > Pseudomonadati > Pseudomonadota > Betaproteobacteria > Burkholderiales > Oxalobacteraceae > Massilia > Massilia pseudoviolaceinigra. The sequence goes on from NZ_JAVCWL010000041.1 coordinate 31,988, forward strand.
CGACCTGACCCTGGTCGAAGGCTATAAATGGGAAGCCATTCCCAAGCTGGAAGTGCAGCGCCCGTCGCTGGGCCATCCGGCGCTGTATCCGAACGATCCGCATATTGTCGCCGTGGCATCGGATGAGCCCCGGCCGGATGATCTGCCCGGCAACCTTGCCTGGCTCGACCTGAATGCGCCGGCCACGGTACTGGCCTGGCTCAAGCAAAGAATTAATTCGCCGCAAGCCTAAAGTATGGGAGCAGGCTGCCGTTACCATCCGTGATAGCCATCAAAACGGGAGAACTCTCATGGATGTTTCAGGAATCGCCTCACTGGCAACCAGCATGGCCCAGACAGGTATCAAGCAGGAAGTCGGCTATGCCGTCTTGAAAAAAGCGCAACAGATGGAAGGCCAGGTCGCTGCCCAGCTGATCGACGCGCTGCCGAAAAGCCCGCGCTTGCCGTCGAACCTCGGCAACACGATCAATACGACTGCCTGAGCCGCGCCTGTCAGGGCGCTGCCTGCTGAACAGAAATTCGCTGTCCGCGCGGCAGGAGCCTGGCTCCGCCGCGCCGCGGCACGCCGCCCGGCGTCCTCCAGTCGAAGGAGGGGCCGGGTTTTTTACGTTAGAATCGGCTGCGGCATGGGGAAAGTTGTAAGGAACTGAAAAGCGCGCGCGGTAATCGCACGGCCGGCTTTACAATCGCCCCCGAGCTGGCAATTCCGGTTTCACTTCCATATTCTCAAGGAGATTCACGATGAACAAACGTCAAGCCCTGATCGCAGCCGCCCTCGCCGGCATGTACGCGGTATCCTCCGGCGCGGCCGCGCACGAACCCGGATCGATGGCCAAGGTCGACAAGGCCGAGAAAGAGAAGTGCTACGGCATCGCCAAGGCCGGCCAGAACGATTGCGCCAGCGCCAACGGCTCGCATTCGTGCTCGGGCCAGTCGACCGTCGACAAGGCGCCGGAAGAGTGGAAATACGTGGCCAAGGGCACCTGCGAAAAAGCCGGCGGCAAGCTGACCGGCAAGTAAGGGCAAGTAAGGACAAGTAAGCTGTGACGGGCGGGGCCTTACCGGTCGATCTTCCAGCCGGTCCCGCCTCGCCGGGCGCCGGGGTCGGCTTGCGCGCTCCGCATTACCGTCAATTTCTCGAGCAGCGGCCCGCGGTCGGCTGGCTTGAGGTTCATACCGAAAATTTTCTCGACCGCGCGGGCTGGGACTGGCATGTACTGCAGGAACTGCGCCGCGATTATCCCATCAGCCTGCATGGCGTCGGTCTCGGACTGGGCTCGGCGCGCGGCTTTTCATCGTCCCACCTGGAACGCGTGTGTGCGCTGGTCGAGCGGGTCGAGCCCATGCTCGTGTCCGAACACCTGTGCTGGGGCGCCGTGGCCGACCGCCAGCTCAACGACCTCTTGCCCATGCCGCTCAGCCGGGCTGCGCTCGACCTGCTGTGCCAGCGGGTGGAGCAAGTGCAGGACCGGCTGCATCGCCGCATTTTGCTGGAAAATGTCTCCACTTACGTGCGGTTTCGCGACGATGCGATGAGCGAGGCCGAATTCATGGCCGAACTGGCCAGCCGCACCGGCTGCGCGCTGCTGCTCGATGTGAACAATCTCTACGTCAATCAGTGCAACCACGGCGAGGACGCGCTGGCGGCGATCGCGGCCATCGCGCCCGGCAGCGTGGGCGAAATCCACCTGGCCGGCCATCTGGTGACGCCGCAGGCCGTGATCGACCATCATGGCGACGTGGTGGCCGAGCCGGTATGGGCGCTGTACCAGGCGGCGCTGGCGCGCTTCAGGCGCCTGCCGACCCTGATCGAATGGGATACCGACGTGCCCGCGCTCGACGTGCTGCTGGGCCAGGCGCGCCGTGCGCAGCAGATCGCCAGCGCCTACCCGCTGCTGGGCGCCGCCAACCCGTGGCGCGGCCGCCATGCCCAGCCACTGGCATCGGACCATCTGGCCGCAACCCAGCAGCAGTTCGCGGCGGCCCTGTTCGACCATGCCGGGGAGGGCGCCGCGCTGGCGCAATTGAAGGGCGGCGCCAACACGCACCGCTTCGGCCTGTACCGCGGCAACCTGACCGTCACCTGGAACAAGACCTTGTCGGCGGCCTGTCCGGTGCTGCGCCAGCTGGTCGGCGAGGAATTTTTCGGCGGACTGACGCGCGCTTACGGCATGGCCAACCCCTCGCTCGACGCCGACCTGAACCGCTTCGGCGCCGGCTTCGCCCGCTTCCTCGACGGTTTTCCGCACATTGCCGATTATCCTTACCTGCCCGACATGGCGCGCCTGGAATGGGCCTTGCACCGCGCGCATTACGCGCCTGACGCCGACCCCATCGGCGCCGATGCGCTCGCCGTCCTCACGCCCGAGGCCTTCGAGAACGCGCGCTACGCGCTCCATCCCGCCTGCAGCCTGATCGCGTCGCGCTGGGCGGTGGTGCCGCTGTGGCAAGCGCATCAGCCGGGCAGCGGTGTCGATTTCCCTTCAGTTATGGATTGCCCCAGCGCAGCCCTGGTGGCGCGCCCGCGCTGGAAGACGGAACTGGTGGCGCTGAGTCCGGCGCATGCCGGCGCCCTGGCCGCCCTGGCCGGCGGCTATACGATGGGTGAGGCGCTCGACGCCGCGTTCGCCCTCGACGAGCAATTCGATATCGGGGCGCATCTGGCGCAGTGGATCGCGCTCGGCATCCTGTTGGCGCCGCCCGGCTGAGCGAACCGCCGCCGGGCGCAGCCGGCTTGCCGCTGTGCGGAACACACGAATTTTTCCCGCGTCCACGCGCACGCCAGAAGCGTTGCGTTTTACTCAAGCTATAATCATCCTTTATATCGATTTTATTCATGTCCATGAGCGCTGATCAAGCAATCGACGAATACCTGAGCAATGGCAATATCGTTACCACCGCGGTAGGAACCGTGCTGCTTTCCCCGGAAGCGCGGCGGGCGATCTACAAGCGCCTGGTCAATGAGCCGGCGGCACCCTACCACGTCCTGCTGACCCAGATGCTGGCGGAAGAAGTGAAGTTCCGCACCTGGATATCGGAAGAGATCGTGCAGGACGACATGAATTACTACGAAGGCATCTACCAGTGCGCCTTCCTGCTCTACCGTGTCGGCGATGTGCGCGATACCCTGCCACTCTGGGAAGCCAAGTACATCAATATGGATGTGGGAAGTTCGATGGGCGCCGAGTATTTTGTCGGTGCCGGGCTGGAGCAGACCCTGGCATTTCTGGCAAGCTCGCCTGTGCCGCAAGCGGCTGAGATTGCGGAATATCTGCACGGCTGGTTCGACCAGCCGGGCGCCATTACCTGGCAGGAAGCATGGGAGCGGGAACGCGCATCGAATATAGCCTGCGCCTGAGCCGGCCATGCTCGACGTCCCCGCGCACCCGCGTTTCCTCGACTTCAAGGACCAGTCGTTCAGCGGCGACGACATTGCCTTCCTGCTCACCAAACCTTCGATCCGCGGCCTGACCTTCGCCGGCTGCGATATCGGCGACGAGGCCGTGCGCGCCCTGTGCGCGCTGCCCAGGCTGGAACGCCTGTGGCTGGGCGCGAGCGCGGTAACCGATGCCGTGCTGTCCGATATCGCGCGGGTTCCGGCCCTGAACTGGCTGGTGCTCGACCATACCGGCATCACCGGTGCGGGCCTGGCGGCATTTGCCGGTCATGCCGCATTGCGCACCTTGTCGCTGCGCCATACCCGGGCAAATGATGCCTGCATGCAGCACATTGCCCGCATCCCGCAGCTGTCGCACGTGGCCCTGCATGGCAGTGCCGTCACGCCCGAGGGCATTCTTGCGCTGGCGACCCACCCGACCGTGCGTCCCGGCATTGACGACGCATTCGAGCCCGCATTGGCCGATGCATTCCTGCGCGAACAACGCCGCCTCGCCAGCCGTACCCCGCCCGGTTTCGTGCCCGCCGCCGGGGAGGAGCGGGCCGTCCTCGACGTGCTGCACGGCTTTTGGGAGGCGATCAGCGCCTGGGAAACCCAGCTCGCGCTCGATCACAAGGAGACGCCCGGCGTGGAGGATTGGCGCGAGCCGGCCTGCTCGGCCATTTTCGATCGCTTCTGCACGCCCAAGGGCCGCACATTCGGGCGCCCGAACGCACTTAGCTTCAGCACGCCACCCGAATACCAGGGGCAAACCATGCTGGACGTGGAATGGCTGTCGGCACGCAAGGTTTGCGTGTATGCGCGCGACCGCCACGGCAAGCAAAGCCGCTTCCTGCTGTTGAAAAAGGGCAGCGCCTGGCTGCTCGATCACAAGCAGCAATTGTTCGACGGGTGGACGAGGGCGTATTTGTAGCCGCGCGCAGGACGCGCATCGGCGGGCGGTACCAGCGGCGTCCGCGAATGACGCCGCTGGGTTGGTTAATGAAACGCGCGCATGATGCGCGCTTCGCCGGACAGATCGGCGTTTTCCACGTTGGCGGCACGGGTCGCTTCGATCATGCGCCCGAGCTGCTCATCCTCAAACCTGGCTAGTTCTTCGGTGGCCGCGTTCAGTGCCAGCGCCAGCTTGGCCCTGGCACTGCGGTATAACACGCTGGTGTACTGATCCGTGTTCTTCAGCAATTCCTCCGCATTTTCGATCACGAGACGCAGGTCGCCGATCAGTCGTTCTTGGGTTTGCTGGTTTTCTTCAGGGTTATCCATGGTGGCCACCTTGAATCGGTTAATCACGTCTTAGAATATAAACAAAGCAAGAGTTTTCGTGTTTGTCGCGCCGCAAGAAGCGCTGCGGCGCGGCTTGTCTCTGCTCAGCATATTTCTAATATTGCCCGATTACAAGGAGATTGTTCTGCGCTGGCGCAATCAGGCGCCGTCCGTTCCGCTGCTGCGCACGCTGATGCGCACATCGCCGATGCCGACCACCTGGCCATCGCGGATCTTGGCCGTCTTGCGCAATTCTTTCTTGCCGTCGACCGATACCACGCCCGTGGCGACCAGGTTCTTGCCCGCGCCGCCGCTGTCGCACAGGCCCGTCAGTTTCAGTAACTGGTTCAGTTCGACGAACTCGCCTGTCAGGTCAAAAGAGACTTTCTGCATTTACCGCTCGTCCTAAAAAATAATGTAAGAACCGCAGTGTGGCGGCATCGGCGCGGCGCGTCAACGACAAGGTCGGCGTCGGACGCGCCGCCCCGCGATCACAGTCCGGGCCGGGTCATGTCGAGCGGCACAATCCAATCCTGGAACTGTTGTTCCGTAACAAAGCCGAGCGCCAGCGCCGCCTGTTTCAGGGTGGTGCCGTCGTGCTGCGCCTTCTTGGCGATCTGGGCCGCGCGGTCGTAGCCGATGTGCGGCGCCAGCGCCGTCACCAGCATCAGCGAGCGCTCCATCAGCTCACCGATCCGTTCGCGGTTCGGCTCGATCCCGTGCGCGCAGTGCTCGTTGAAGGAGCGCATGCCGTCGGCCAGCAGGCGCGCACTTTGCAGGAAGTTATGGACGATCATCGGCTTGAACACGTTCAGCTCGAAGTTGCCCGAGGCACCGCCCATGGTAATGGCGACATCATTGCCGAATACCTGGCAGCACAGCATGGTGAGCGCCTCGCACTGGGTCGGATTGACCTTGCCCGGCATGATCGAACTGCCCGGCTCGTTTTCGGGAATGCTGATTTCGCCCAGGCCCGAGCGCGGGCCGGACGCCATCCAGCGCACGTCGTTGGCGATTTTTGTCAAGGCCGTGGCCAGGGTTTTCAGGGCGCCGTGGGTGCCCACCAGCGCGTCGTGACCGGCCAGGGCGGCAAACTTGTTGGGCGCGGTCTTAAAGCTGATGCTGGTGCGCGAGCCGATTTCGGCCGCGATGCGCCCCGCGAAATCCGGGTGGGCATTCAGGCCCGTGCCGACCGCCGTGCCGCCGGCGGCCAGTTGCAGCAGGCCGGGCAGGGTGGACTTGATGGCATGCTCCGAGTATTCCAGCTGGGCCACATAGCCCGAGAATTCCTGTCCCAGGGTCAGCGGCGTGGCATCCTGCAGGTGGGTGCGGCCGATCTTGACGATGTCGGCGAAGTCGCGCGCCTTCATTTCCAGCGTGCCGCGCAGGCGCGCCAGGGCTGGCAGGAGCGACTGCACCACGGCCTGGGCCGCCGCCACGTGCATTGCGGTCGGAAAGATATCGTTGGACGACTGGCCCATGTTCACATGGTCGTTCGGGTGCAGCAGGCGGCCTTCGCCGCGCGCGCCGCCCACCAGTTCGGACGCGCGGTTGGCCAGCACCTCGTTCATGTTCATATTGCTTTGCGTGCCGGAACCGGTCTGCCACACCACCAGCGGGAACTCGTCCGGATGGCGCCCGTCGAGGACTTCGTCGGCCGCCTTGACGATGGCATCGGCCTTGTCCGCGGGCAGCAGGCCGAGCGAGCGGTTGACGGCGGCGGCCGCGCGCTTGACCTGGGCCAGCGCGGCCACCAGTTCGGGCGCCATGCGCTCGGTCGAGATGGCGAAGTGCTCCAGCGAGCGCTGCGTCTGCGCGCCCCACAAGCGCTCTGCCGGTACCGCGATCGGGCCAAAACTGTCTTTCTCGATTCTTGTTTCCATTTAGCTACCTGTTTATTTGGGACTGGGGGTTAAAGAGTTTATCGCAGCGTACGTTAATTACGGCAGGGCTACAGATTTCACTGGGTCCGCCGTCATTAGCTGAGCAACATTACCATATATGCACCATTCTGGAATCATCCGGCTGGTCCGGTCCTGCATTACCCCGATCCTCGCCTTGCTGCTGGCCGGCGCGCTCACCTGCGCCCATGCGGCCGAGCTGGGCGAGGTTCAGGTGCGCTCGTACATCGGGCAGCCGCTGGTGGCCGACATCGAACTGACCGCGCTGGCCGAGCCCGGCTCTAGCGTACAGGTACGGCTGGCCGATCCCAATGTGTGGCGCGGCGCCAATGTGCGCATGCATCCGGTGCTGTCGAACCTGACCCTGTCGGTGATGCGGCGCGACGGCCGCCAGTTCCTGCACATCACCTCGGTCAATCCGGTCGAGGGCGATTATGTGCACCTGTTTCTCACGCTTGCCGAAGGCGGCAAGCGCGAAGTGCGCGCGGCCACCTTGTGGCTGAGCCAGGATCCGCAGCCGGCGCCGCCACCGCCGCCGCCGCCGCCAGCTCCCATTCCCGCTCCGGTTCCTGTTCCAGCGCCGGCATCGGTATCCGCGCCCGCGCCAGCGCGAACGGTGCGCGCCGCTCCGGCTGTCGTCGCCCCGGTGGCGCCGCGCCCGGTGCGCGTATTGCAGCTGCCATCGGCACCGGCATCCTGTCCCCAGCAGTTCAGCGATGAACAGATCAAGCTCTGCGCCGCGCTCGACCACAAGAATGGCGTACTGACCGCCCAGATTGTTGAACTGGAAGAAAAGGTCAAGCTGCTGCAATTGGCCATCGAAAACAAGAGCGCGGCGGCGAGCAGTCGCACCGACGCGGCCAGCACGCCGCCGCCCGTCCTCTCGCGTGCCGCCCTGGCCAAAAAGAATGCCGAAGCGGCCAAGAAAGGGGAGGGCTTGCCCTGGATGCTGATCGGCGCTGCCGCGGCCGGCGTGCTGCTCGTGATCGGGCTGGCCGTCTGGTTCCTGCTGCGCCGCCGCAAGCGCAAGGCGGCACTTCCCGCCGAGGCTGCCGAGGCCCCGGCCGTGCCGAAAACGGGCATGTTCGCCAGGCTGGCCGCACGCTTCAAACGCAAGCCCAAGGCAGCTGCGCCGGTGGCACAGGTGGAGCCCGACGCCGGCTGATTTCGTTGCATATACCAAAATGTTGTAAAAAAGACCCGCACGCGCACGAAGTCGTCTACACAAGTTGAAAAACTGCGCTATACTGATTTCCGTGGTCCTGCGGGACTGCACAAACGGGCCCAGGATCTGGCGCAGCCACCAACGATAGCGTGGCGCGGCTAGCAGATAATCGTTGAAGAAACGCCTGTCCCCGGAAGCGGTCCGCCAGCCAACGATGCGCTTGCGGACGCCGGATGCAACCGGCACGAGGCGACACCAGGAGATACCTGGTGATCGCTCTCCAGAATTCTTTCCTCCCCCCAGCGATCAATTTGCCTTCGGGCTATACTCTTCAGTGATCCCATCACTGAAGGCAAGCTCATGACGACGGCAACACACTCAGCACAAGCCCAATACGACTTGTTCCGCCAGCGCGGACTCAAACTCGACATGTCCCGCGGCAAACCAGCGCCCGAACAGCTCGACCTCTCCAACGATCTGCTTGACGCCTTGCCCGGCTTCAGTGCGGCCGACGGTACCGACGCCCGCAATTACGGCCTGGGCGTGGGCCTGCCGGAAGCGCGCGCGCTGTTTGGCGACTTGCTTGCGCTGCCGGCCGCGCAGGTGGTGGTCGACAGCAGCGCCAGCCTGTCGCTGATGCATGACGTGATCGTCTACGCACTGTTGAACGGCGTGCCGGGCGGACAGCCCTGGGTCGGCCAGCAGCCGGTGTTTTTGTGCCCGGTGCCGGGCTACGACCGCCATTTCTCGATCTGCGAAGCGCGCGGCATCAAGATGATCAACGTGCCGCTCAACGACGACGGACCGGACATGGATATCGTCGAGCAGCTGGTGGCGAACGACACCAGCATCAAGGGCATGTGGTGCGTGCCCAAGTACAGCAACCCGTCGGGCACGGTGTATTCGGATGAGGTGGTGCGCCGCCTGGCCGCCATGAAGACGGCCGCGCCGGACTTTCGCCTGATGTGGGACGACGCCTATCGCTTTCATCACCTGACGGACGAGAACGTGCGGATTGCCGAGATCGTCGCCGAATGCGCCAGCGCCGGCAATCCGGACCGGGCGATCGTGTTCGCATCGACGTCGAAGGTGAGCTGGGCTGGGTCGGGCATTGCTGCGCTGGCGTCGTCGCCGGCCAATATCGCCTGGTGGACGCGCCATGCGGGTATCCGCAGCATTGGCCCGGACAAAATCAATCAGCTGCGCCATGTGCGCCTGCTCAAGGATGCGGCCACCGTGGAAGCGCTGATGACGCGCCACGCGGCGCTGCTCAAGCCCAAGTTCGATGCGGTGCTGGCGCAGTTCGGCGCGCACCTGGGCGATGTGGCGGGGGTGTCGTGGACGGTGCCGAAGGGCGGATATTTCATCGATCTGGTGACGCCGCCGGGTGCGGCGAAGAAGACGATTGCGCTGGCGAAGGAAGCGGGGATTACGCTCACGCCGGCTGGCGCTGCGTATCCGTACGGGGTCGATCCCGAGGACAGCCATATCCGGATTGCGCCGAGTTTTCCGTCACTGCCGGAGATTACCCAGGCGGCGGAGGGGATTGCGCTGGCGTTGAAGGTGGCCGTGGCTGGTTGATTAACATTCCCCCCGTCGTCTCTGGCGATGCCAGAGACGACGGGGGGCGGGACGCTCGCGAACGACGAATAAAAAAAGCGCCCTCAGGCGCTTTCATTCACATCCGTTACCAGCTCAGTGCGTCGCGCACATCACATCCGACAACTGCCACGGCTCGGTGATCTCGCGCACGGCGCGGTCATTGGCCATGATCTGCTTGAGCAAATCGATCTTGCGCATGCGCGGAGCGCCATCCAATGCCGGCACGCCGGTCTTGGTTGCCGACGCCTGCAGCGCGCACTGCGTTTCCAGATGCGCCAGGCTGTTCCAGTCGCCTGCTTTTGCCGCAACCGCCATCTTGCCAGTCAGACCAGCAATATTTTCGTACATCGAGAGAACTTCGTTGGAGGTCATGCGCTCACCTGGCCAAAAAATTTATAAGATTACCGCGTGTCCTTCCATAACGTCGCGATGGCGCGGAACTTTAGCCCTTTTTCAAAAAAATCTGAAAATATTTTTAGCGTGCTTAATTGATAAGCTCTTCCAGCCCGCCACTGAGCTCGCCCAGCGGCGGAATCCCGGCAAACAACGCATCGGGCGGCACGCCCAGACCGGTCGCCAGCGCCGCCGTGAAACACGCTGCCAGTTCCGCATCGTTCGGCTGACGCTCTTCGTAGCGCGCGCGCAGCACGGCCAGATGAATGACCGCCGCCATCCGGTACGACGGCGACTCCGGCGTCGGATCGCCAAAGTGGCGCAAGGTCTGGTGAAACAGGTCGGGGAACTTCCAGCGTACCGCCAGTTCCGCCCCGACTTCGCTGAAATCGTAGCCGAACAGCGCTTTTTCGGCCGCGATGCGGCCATTCTCGTACGGCCCGACCGTCTGGTCGAGCTCGCGCGCCTGCTGCGCCACGCCCGCATGCATCACCAGTTGCCCGATCCCGTGCATCATCCCGATCGTGAACGCCAGGTCGGTATTGGCGCCGATCTGCTTGGCGATCCACTTGGCCGCCACCGCCGTGTGCAGGCTGTAGCGCCAGAAGCGCTTCAGGTCGAGCCCCGGCACGGTCTTGAAGCTGCCTACCAGGCCGGAACTGATCACCAGGGTACGCACCGTCACAAAACCGAGCATGCGCACCGCGTCGCCCACGTTGCCGATCCGGCGCGAGACGTGATAGTAGGCCGAGTTGGCCAGCCGCAGCAGCTTGGCGCTGAGCACCGGGTCGAGCGAGAGCTTGCGCGCGATCTCTTCGACCGCCACATCCGGGTCGTCGAAGCTGCTGATCAGTTCTGCCACCACCTTGGGCGCGGAGGGCAGGGCGTTCGGATTTTGCAGCAGGGTCTCGAGGGTCATGGTGTCTCCTGGTTGATGCGGGCTCGGGGCAGCCAGACTATATAGAGAAACATTGGGCAGCGCTACTGGAGCGCCACGGTTCCCGTTTTACGCACTCTGGCCGCCTATTGTGCAGTTTGTCGCATTTGGTGTACGTTTCGCACTGCGCTCGATTAGAGTGCAGGCTGGGAAGTCGCGCCGGTCCTGGCGCCGCCACGAAGAGAGAAAAGACATGACATTATTGAAAGCCCGACGTCTGGCCGCCGCCATCGCGCTCGCCTGTACCGCCTTTGCCGCCCACGCCGAAGCCCCGTACGCGTTCGCCACCACGCCGGGCAAGCTGCCGAAGGATATCGTGCCGGTGCAGTACGCCGCCCACCTGATCCCCGACCTGGCCGCCAATACCTTCCTCGGTTCCGAAACGGTGGAAATCGAAGTGCTTAAAACCACCTCCCTCATCATGCTCAACGCCGTCGACCTACAGATCGACGCGGCCAGCCTGTCGGGCAAGAACATTGGCTCCCTGAAACTGACGCCAAAAATCGACAAGGAACAGGAAACGCTCAGCTTCGCGCTGGCGCAGCCGCTCGAACCTGGCCGCTACAACCTGGCCCTCAAGTTCCACGGCGTGATCAACCGCGAAGCGCGCGGCATGTTCCACATGAAGTACAAGGCTGGCAGCGCGTCGCGCACCATGATCGCCACCAACATGGAGCCGACCGACACGCGCCGCATGCTGCCGACCTGGGACGAACCGGCCTTCCGCGCCGCCTTCAAGCTCACCGTCGACCTGCCGGCCAGCTTCAAGGCCTACTCCAACACCCCGCTCGAACGCCAGGAAAAACTCGACGGCGGCCTGCAGCGCTTTCACTTCGGCGTCACGCCCAAGATGTCGAGCTACCTGGTGGTGCTGGTCGCGGGCGAACTGGAACGGATCAGCGCCAGGCAGGATGGGGTGGAGATCGGCATCGTCACCACCGAAGGCAAGCAGGAATCGGCCGCCTACGCGCTGGCCGCCACCAAGGACCTGCTGCGCTACTACAACAAGTACTTCGGCCAGCCCTACCCGCTGCCCAAGCTGGACCAGATTGCCATCCCCGGCGGCTTCAACGGCGCCATGGAAAACTGGGGCGGCATCGTCTACAACGAATCGACCCTGCTGGTCGATCCTAAAAAGAGCCCCGACAGCGTGCGCCAGAACTCGTTCGGCGTCAACGCCCACGAAGTGGCGCACCAGTGGTTCGGCAACCTGGTGACCATGGGCTGGTGGGACAACCTGTGGCTCAACGAAGGCTTCGCATCGTGGATGGCGACCAAGGCCACCGACCATTTTCATCCGGAGTGGCGGGTGCAGCTGGCCGCCCTGGCCGACCGCGAAAGCGTCATGAACCTGGACGCGCGCAAGACCACGCACCCGATCCAGACCGCGGTGCTGACCGAAGCGCAGGCCGCCGATGCATTCGATGCGATCACCTACGTCAAGGGCCAGGCATTCCTGCGCATGCTGGAGGCTTATCTGGGCGAAGAGCCCTTCCGCAAAGGCATCCGCGCCTACATGGCCAAGCACCAGTATGGCAACACCACCACCGCCGACCTCTGGGCCGCGCTCGAAAAAGCCACCGGCAAACCGGTCGAAAAGCTGGCCTCCGACTGGACCACCCAGCCCGGCTTCCCGCTGCTCAAGGTCGAGCAAAGCTGCGAAAACGGCAAGCGCCGCGTGACACTGTCGCAGGAACAGTTCCGCCTCGACGAGCCGGCCCCTGAAAAACGCCTGTGGAACGTACCGGTGCAAGTGGGCACCGTGGGCGGCAAGGCCAATTACGCCTTGCTCTCGGGCGCCAGCACCACCGTAACGCAGGCGTCGTGCGATGGCACGCTGGTGATCGACCCGGCCAGCGTCGGCTACTTCCGCGTCCAGTACGACAAGGCCGGATTCGACGCGCTGGCAGGGCAGGCCGCCAAGCTGCCCGACACCACCCGACTCAAGCTGCTGGGCGACACCTGGAGCCTGGTACAGGCCGACCGCCTGCAGCTCGACAGCTACGTCAAACTGGTCTCCGCCTATGCCGACGAGCCGCGGCTGGCGGTATGGGACACCATTCTCGCCAATCTGAGCACGCTCGACACCCTGGCCGAAGGCGAACCGGAACGCGCGCTGGTGCGGCGCTATATAACCAGCCTGGCCGCGCCCAGGTTCGCGCGCCTCGGCTGGGACGACAAGCCGGGCGAATCGACCGAAGAGCGCCAGCTGCGCGCCCTGCTGGCCGGCGCGCTGGCCAAGATCGGCGACCCGGCCGTGATCGCCGAAGGGCGCGCCCGCTTCGCGCGCTTCCTGCGTGACCCGGCCAGCGTGTCGCCATCGATGATCGACTTCGTCATGCGCGTTGCCGGCCGCTACGGCGATGCCGCCACCTACGGCGCTCTCGCCACCCGCGCGGCGCAGGCCCAGACCGACGAAGAACGCAACCGCTACGCGCGCTCCATGGCCCTGGCGCGCGACCCGGCGCTGGCCCAGCGTACGCTGAAAATGACGCTCTCGCCCGACCTGCCGGCGCAGCTGACCTCCACCCTGGTACCGGCGGTGGGGCGCGCCGAACACGTCGAACTGGCGTGGGCGTTCGCCACCGCCAACCGCGACGCATTGATGAAGGACCTGGAATCGGTTGACCAGAACCGCTTTTTCCCGAGCGTGGTATCGTCCTCCTCCAAGCCGGCCCACGCGGACATGATGGAAGCCTACGTGAAGCAGAACTTCGGCCCCGATGCCCAGGTCGGAGCGCAACGCGTCGCCAATGGCATCCGCACCCGCGCCGCCCAGAAAACCCGTTTGCTGCCGCAAGTGCGCGCGGCGTTCAAATAAACACAGCATCAAGGAACGACATGAAAACCAACTGGACCCCGATCAAGACTGCCCTCAGCCTCGCCCTGTGCGGCGCCTCGCTGGCCTTTGCCCCGGCCCATGGTGCCGGCCAGGACGCCGCCCCGGCCGCCAAGGCCGTCACCGCCCCCGTGCTCCCGGGGAACGACTTTTTTGCCTACGCCAACGGCGACTGGCTCGCCAAAACCGAGATCCCGGCGGACCGCAGCAGCTGGGGCGCCTTTGCCGCCATGGCCGAAACCAGCAACGCGCGCATCGTCAAGCTGATCGACGAAGTCGCGGCCGACAAGAAGGCCAAGGGCGAGGCGCGCAAGGTCGCCGATTTCTACAGCACCTTCATGGACGAAGCGGCCATCGAAGCGAAAGGCACGGCGCCACTCAAGCCGCTGCTGGCGAAGATCGACGCCATCAAGGACAAGGCGCAGCTGGTGCGGGCGCTGGGCGCCTCGCTGCGGGCCGACGTCGACCCGCTCAACGCCACCAACTTCTTCACCGAAAACCTGTTTGGCCTGTGGGTCGCGCAGGGCCTGAACGAGCCGGCCCGCAACACCCCCTACCTGCTGCAGGGCGGCCTGGGCATGCCGGACCGCGCCTACTATCTGACCGACAGCGCGCGCATGGCCGAGCTGCGCACCAAATACAAGCAGCACATCGGCGCCATGCTCAAGCTGGCCGGCTACCCGGATGCCGACGCGCGCGCGGCCAGGGTATTCGATCTTGAAATGAAGATCGCCCAGTCGCACGCCAGCCGCGAGGACTCGGCTGACGTCCTGAAAGCGAACAACAGCTGGACCCTCAAGGACTTCGCCGCCAACGCGCCCGGCATGGACTGGGCTGCGTTCTTCAAGAGCGCCGGCCTGACCGGCGCGCAGAACTTCATCGTCTGGCATCCGGGTGCGATGAAGGGCGCCGCCGCGCTGGTCGACAGTACCGACATCGCGACCTGGAAGGACTTCCTCGCCTTCCACCAGGTGAACCACTTCGCCCCCGCCTTGCCGAAGGCCTTTGCCGACCAGCGCTTCGAGTTTTCCGGCAAAGCCATGAGCGGTACGCCGCAGCAGTCGCCGCGCTGGAAGCGCGCGCTGGCCGCCACCAACGACGCGCTCGACGAAGCGGTCGGCCGCATGTACGTGGAACGCCACTTCCCGGCCGAGAACAAGGCGCGCGTGCAGAAAATGGTCAGCAACATCATCGCCGCCTTCAGCAAGCGCATCGACCAGCTGGACTGGATGGCCCCGGCCACCCGCGCCCAGGCGCAGGAAAAGCTCAAGACCATGTACGTCGGCGTGGCCTATCCGGACCGCTGGCGCTCGTACGCGGGCCTGAAGGTCGTGCCGGGCGACGCTCTCGGCAACGCCGTGCGCGCCGAACAGTTCCACTACGCGCAGGAGATCGCGCGTCTGAAGCAAAAGGTCGACCGCACCGCCTGGGCGATGCCGCCGCAACTGGTCAACGCGGTCAACCTGCCGCTGCAAAACGCCATGAACTTTCCGGCCGCGATTCTGCAGCCGCCGTTCTTCGATCCCAAGGCGTCCGACGGCGAAAACTACGGCGCCATCGGCTCCATCATCGGCCACGAGATCAGCCACAGCTTCGACGACCAGGGCGCGCAGTTCGACGCCCAGGGACGCCTGCGCGACTGGTGGACCAAGGAAGACATGGCCCACTTCAAAGGTGCCGCCGACAAGCTGGTGGCGCAGTTCAGCGCCTACAAGCCGTTCCCCGACCTGGCCGTCAACGGCCAGCTGACGCTGAGCGAAAACCTGGCCGACCTGGCCGGCGTGGCGGCATCCTACGATGCCTACAAAGCCTCGCTGGGCCAGGCGGCGCCGGCCGACGCGGACAAGCAATTCTTCCTCGGCTATGCGCGTGCCTGGCAGACCAAGGTGCGCGAAGCGGCTGCGCGCCAGCGCATACTGACCGACGGCCACGCGCCGGCCGAATACCGCACCGCCATCGTGCGCAATCTCGAGCCGTGGTACAAGGCGTTCGACGTCAAGCCGGGCCAGGCCCTGTACCTGGCGCCGGCCGAACGCGTCAGGGTATGGTAAGAAGCGTGCCATGAGCCAGGATATCGACGACATCACGCGCCGCACCCTGGCCCACTACGACAGCACCGCCGAGCAGTTCTTCCGCGGCACGGTGGACCATGACGTCAGCCAGAACATCGCCGCGCTGCTGGGCGCCATCGAAGGCGAGGCGCCGTACACCTTGCTCGACCTGGGCTGCGGCCCGGGGCGCGACCTCAAGACCTTCAGCGAGCTTGGCCACCGCGCCATCGGCCTGGACGGTTCGGGCGAATTCGCGGCCATGGCGCGGGCCTACAGCGGCTGCGACGTGTGGCATCAGGACTTCGTGCACCTCGACCTGCCGGCCGGTCTGTTCGACGGCATCTATGCCAACGCCGTGCTGTTCCACGTTCCCAGCCGGGCGCTGCCCGAGGTGCTGCAGAAGCTGTACGCGGCGCTGAAACCGGGCGGCGTGCTGTTCAGTTCCAACCCGCGCGGCAACAACCAGGAAGGCTGGAACGGACCGCGCTACGGCAGCTACTACGATTTCGATACCTGGCAGGAATACATGATCGGGGCCAAGTTTTCCCCGCTGCATCATTACTATCGTCCGGCAGGCTTGCCGCGCGAACAGCAGCCATGGCTGGCGAGTGTCTGGCGCAAGCCGAAAGGCGAGCTTAACGGTTGAGCCGTTCGGTTAGTTAGCGAACGGAACGATGGATCGGATCGTCCTATTCTGAATCCGTCGCACAGTGCAGTGCGCCCCGCAGTTTCACTCACCATATGAGGTACCGAAAATGAACGAGGACCAAGTTAAAGGTAAAGCGAAAGACATCGGCGGCAAGATCCAGGAAGAAGTCGGCAAAGTTGTCGGCAGCAGCGAGCAGCAAGCCAAGGGCTTGTCGAAGCAGGTAGAAGGCAAAGTCCAGGAAAAATTCGGCGACGCCAAGGAAGTGCTCAAGGATCAAGGAAACCGCTGATCCAGCTCAGAAGAGCCCCACAACCGGGGTCAGAGCTCTAATTAGAAATCTTTCTAATCAGAGCTCTGACCCCGGTTCCGTTTACCGCACCAGCTCGATGGTTCTGTGCCGACAAAGAACAAAATTCGGCCCACCGCGACATCCGCGTCAAAAAAATTCTCCTAACCGGGGTTAGACTTCCGAATCGAAACATTTTTGTTGCTAGTCAGAGCTCTGACCCCGGTTAGGAAATAATTTGGCTTATGTGTGGAACCGAACTGATCAATTCTGAGCTCAGCAGTAAGATGGCTTCACTGCATCGCCAACCTGGCAATGAGCACTAAAGGAGCCTTACCATGAACAAAGATCAAGTCAACGGCAAACTGCAAGACATCGGCGGCAAAATTCAGGAAGAAGCTGGCAAACTGGTCGGTAGCACCGAGCAGCAAGCTAAGGGTCTGGAAAACCAGCTCGAAGGCAAAACCCAGGAAAAAATCGGCGACCTCAAAGAAGCCGTCAAGGATGCGACCAACTAATTGGTCCGCTCCATATGAAAACAGCCGCGCACTTCGCGGCTGTTTTTTTGGTCGGTCGCTTTGCGCTGATTACTTCGGCGCGTCGGCCAGGTTCTTCTTGAAGAACGCTTCGATCGTGCCGTACACGTGGCGCTGCCCCGGCCGCGATGAGATCCCGTGCTTGGCGCCCGGGTAGGTCATCAGGTCGAAACGCACGTTGCGATTCACCAGGCCATCGATCAGGCGCGTGGTGTTGGTGAACAGGACGTTATCGTCGGCCATGCCGTGCACCAGCAGCAGCGGCGACTTGAGCCCGTCCAGGTGCGCGAACACGCCGCTGGTCTTGTACGCGTCCGGCTGGCCCTTCGGCGTGCCGCCCACATAACGCTCGGTGTAGTGGGTGTCGTACAGCGCCCAGTCGGTCACCGGCGCGACCGAGACGCCCATCGCGATCTTGTCCGACGCTGCCCCCAGCAGGCGCAAGGTCATGTAGCCACCATAGCTCCAGCCGAACACGCCGATCCGCTTGGCGTCCACGAAACTCTGCTTGCCCAGCCAGTCGATGCCGGTCAGCTGGTCTTGGACTTCGTGCTTGCCCAGCCCATTGTAGATCGCGTCGGTGAAGGCACGCTCGCGCCGGTACGAGCCGCGGTTATCGAGGCGGAATACCACGAAGCCCTGCTGCGCCATGTACTGGTCGAAGTAGTTGCCCCATTTGCGCGAGACGTGCTGCGCGTGCGGCCCGCCGTAGGTCGACAGGTACACCGGATACTTTTTCGCGGTGCTGAAGTCCGAGGGCTTGATCAGCGAGTAGTGCAAGGTCTGGCCATCGTTGGCCTTGATGGTGCCGTACTCGGTGGCCAAATGGTCGGCCTTGTACTTGGCGTACGGGTGCTCCGCATTGAGCTCGTTCTTCTCTAACCAGCCGACCATCGAACCGTCCGGGCGGCGGATCGAAATCTGCGGCGGGGTCGATGGGTCGGAGAAGGTATCGACGAACACTTCGCCGTTGCGCGAGAACGCCGCTTCGTGCCAGCCGTCGCCCTTGGTGATGCGCACCGGCTTGTCGGCGCCGCTGCCATCGAGCGCCAGCGCGTAGGTCTGCTTGTCGATCACCGCGTCGCGGTTCGACGATACGTACACGCGGCCCGCTTTTTCGTCGACCGCCAGCACGTTGTCGATGCCCCATTCGCCGCTCGACACCGGATGCAGCAGTTTGCCATCGAGGTCGTACAGGTACAGGTGATTGCGTCCGCTGCGCTCGGACGCCCACAGGAAGGCATTGCGCTTGGACAGGAAACGCAGGTCGTCGTGGATACTGACCCAGGTTGTCGAGGTTTCGGTGAGCAGGGTGCGCTGCGCCAGGGTGGCGGCATCGACCGAAATCAGGTCGAGGCGCTTCTGGTCGCGCGACTGCAGCTGGTACACCAGCTGTTTGCTGTTGGCGCTCCAGTCGGCGCGCACCAGGTAGATGTCGCGGTTCGGACCCAGGTCGACCTTGCGCTGCGCGCCGGTGGTGGGCGAGACGATCATCAGGTCGACCAGCACGTTGGCGTCGCCCGCTGCCGGGTAGCGCTGCTCGACGACGTCGGTGCGGTCGGCGAAAATCTCGAAGCGGCGCACGACCGGCACCGGCGACTCGTCGTAGCGCTTGTAGGCGATGGCCGAATCGTCCGGTGCCCAGTAGTAGCCGGTGCGCTGGCCCATTTCTTCCTGCGCCACGAATTCGGCTTCGCCGTTGAAGATGGTGCCCGCGCCGTCGGTGGTGAGCTGCTTCTCGGCGCCCGAGACCAGGTCGATCACGTACAGGTTCTGCTTGCGGACAAAAGAGACGTAGCGGCCCTTGGGCGAAATCTTGGGATCGGCCACATTGCCCGAGGCGACCTTGCGTGCCGCCTGCGGCTTGGCCGCGTCGACCAGATACAGGTCGCCCGCGATCGGCACCAGCAGTTGCTTGCCGTCCGGCGACCAGCTGTAATTAAGGATGCCGGTCAGGCTGGCGGTGCGCGCGCGCTCGCGCCTGGCCTGTTCTTCGGGCGAGACGGTCTCGTTCGGAACTAGCAGTTTGGAGTCGACCAGGCGCTTCGAGGTCTTGTCCTTCATGTTGAATTCCCACAGATCGAGCTGGAACTGGTTGTCCTGGCGGCCGCGCAGGTAGGTGACACGGGCGCCGTCGGGCGACACGCGCAGGTTGCGCACGCCCGGTCCCGCCAGCGCCGGGTCGGCGTGGATACGGTCCAGTGTCAGGCGTTCGGCGGATGCGGGAACGCTGGACAATGCGGCGAGAAAGCAGAGAAGAAATCGCATGGATGTCTCGGGTGAGGTGGATGTGGAGAACTCAGGACGATACCAGAGTTCCGCACGCGTGGGCACCCCTCGCCGGCGCCCCGCGTCACGCCTTTGCGCGCGTGCGCGAGAGGTGGTGCAAGGACCACGTCAGCAGCACCGCGGCCACGGTCAGGCCCAGTACCAGCCCGATCCAGAAGCCGGCGGCGGCCATCGGCACCGCCGGCGACCAGGCGAACCAGGACGGCGCCAGGCCCAGTACATACCCGACCGGCATGGCAAAACCCCAGAACGCTAGCAGCTGGATCTGCATCGGCTGGCGCGTGACCTTGTAGCCGCGGATCGCGCTCGAGGTGGCAACCTGGGTGGCGTCGGACAGCTGGAACAGCGCCGCGAACAGCAGCAGGTGCGCGCACAGTTCCTGCACCGCCGGATCGGATGTGTAGGCGCGCGCGATCTCCCAGCGGAACACGGCGATCAGCGCGGCCGAGATGAGCGCAAAGGCGAGCGACATGCCCACGCCCACCCAGGCCACGAAACGCGCGCGCACCGCGTCGCCTTCGCCCAGCGCATGGCCGACGCGGGTAATGAGGCCGATGCCGAAGCTGAGCGGCACCATGAATACCAGCGACGAGAAATTGAGGGCGATCTGGCTGGCCGACACCTGCACCACGCCGAAGCGGGCGATCATCAGGCTGACCGCCCCGAAAGCGCTCACTTCGGCCAGGTAGGTCACGCCGATCGGCAGGCCAAGGCGCAGCATGGCGCCAATCTCGGGCCAGTTGGGCCATTCCCAGTGCGTGAACGGGTAGGTCTGGCGGTAGGCCGGGGCGATGCGGATCCATGCCAGCATGGCGCCCAGCATGAGCCACATGCACACACCGGTGGCCACCGCGCAGCCGACCCCGCCCAGCTTGGGCATGCCCCAGTTCCCGAACACCAGCAGCCAGTTGACGAAGACGTTGAACAGCAGCCCGAGGACGGCGATCACCATCACAGGCTTGGTCTCATTGATGCTGGTGGTGTAGCCGTACAGCGCGCGGTAGCAGGCAAAGGCCGGCATGCCGATGCTGATCGCATGCACGAACATGGCGGCGTTGGCGGCAACGTCGGGCGTGAGGCCGATGTGGTCGAACACGAGGGTCGACAGATTGGCCACCAGGCAGGCCACCAGGCCCACGCCCACGCCTTTCCAGAGCGACTGGCGCACCACGTGCGGAATGCGGCCGTACTGCGCGGCGCCGATATCGTGCGCGACCACGGTGTTAATCGCCATCATGGTACCCATCACGGTCACCAGGATGATCGACCAGACCGACGCGCCGAGCGAGACGGCGGCCAGTTCGCTGGCGCTGACGTGGCCCGTCATCGCCACATCGGCCACGCCCATGCCGACGGTGGCCAGCTGCCCGACCAGCATGGGCCAGGACAGGCGCCACAGGGCGGCGACTTCGGTGCGGACGGGCGTGGGCTTGGCGAGAATGGCGGACAT
The DNA here is from genome assembly GCF_030846505.1 of Massilia pseudoviolaceinigra. Taxonomy (NCBI): domain Bacteria; kingdom Pseudomonadati; phylum Pseudomonadota; class Betaproteobacteria; order Burkholderiales; family Oxalobacteraceae; genus Massilia; species Massilia pseudoviolaceinigra. Next base: position 52,746 of record NZ_JAVCWL010000041.1, read on the forward strand.
GATGGACACGGTAGGAGCAAACAGGGATTTTACCGGCTAATGGCGGGCAGGGTGGGGCGCGGGTTTGCCGGGGTGCGCGTAAAGACTTGTTACACATCTCACCGCTTGCCCTCTGGCGCTGCGGCCGCGCGGTCGTCACAATCGGTCATTGCACATCAAGGATCGCCCCATGCTGAAGTCTCCCTTTAAAATCGCGCTGCTGCTCGGCGCCACCATCTTTTCTCATGCCGTCGCCAGTGCCGGTGAACTGACCCTGTTCTCGCGCGATGGTTTCGACGGCCGCGAGATGACCCTGCGCGCCCCCACGTCCAACCTGGTCGAAAGCGGATTCAATGATCGGGCGTCGAGCATGATCGTGCGTTCCGGGCGCTGGGAGGTGTGCGAGCACGTCGGCTTCGAGGGCCGCTGCGTGGTCTTCGAGCAGGGCGAGTATCCGACGCTGGAGCGCTTCAACGACCGCATTTCATCGGTGCGCGAAATCATGCCGGAGCGCGGGCATGGCGGCGGGCGCCATCATGGCGGCCGGCGCGGCATGATCTCGCTGTTCGCCGACCGTGGCCTGGAAGGTGATGCCAAGCGCCTGCGGCGCGATGCCGACGATTTCGCCGAGATCGGTTTCAACGACAGCGCGCGCAGCGCCCAGATCATGGAAGGCACCTGGCAGTTGTGCAGCGACGCGGGCTACCGCGGCACCTGCCGCATCTTCGCGCCGGGCCGTTACGAGGACCTGGGACGCGGATTGCGCGGGCACGTCTCGTCGGCGCGCATGGTCGATGCCGAGGGCGGGGGAGGGGCTGGGGGCGGGCAGCGCGATGGCGATGTGGAGCTGTTTTCATCCATCGGCTTTTCCGGCGAGCGCCTGGTGCTGCGCGAAGACACGCGCGACCTGACCGACTTCGGTTTTAACGACCGCGCCGACGCGCTCATCGTGCATCGGGGCGAGTGGGAGTTCTGCAAGCATGCCGATTTCGGCGGACGCTGCGTGACTTTCGGCCCCGGCCGTTACGAGCGTCTGGGGCCGATGGGCAACCTGATTTCATCGGTGCGCCGCATCCGCTAAGAACGCGCTCAGCGCTGTCCGCCGGCGCGCGGCGGCAGGCTTTGAAGGTAAGCATGCAGGGCGCGCATGTCGACCTCGTTCATCTCGCCCAGCGCCGCGAACGGCATTACAGGACTGATGGTGCTGCCGTCGGGCCGGCGCCCGCTGCGCAGCATCGCGATAAAACTGTCGGGCGTGCGGTAGCGGGTCATGGCGCTGTCATAGCCAGGCGTCAGGTTGGCCGGGGCGGGCCAGGTCGACGGCGTGCCGGGAATGCGCCCGCCCGTCAGATTCTCGCCGTGGCAGCCGATGCAGCTGTACGCAACGTAGGCCCCGTGTTCGATCGTCACGGCCGGCACGGGCGCCGGCGCCGGCGCCGCCGCATGGTCGATGGTTTCGGCGGCGTCGCGCACCGCGCCGAAGGCGTACATGACCTTTACCGCCACCGGCAGGCGCACATCTGCCGCCTGCCCGGACACGGGCGCCAGCTGGCGCGCGTAGGCGATGATGGCGCCCATGTCGGCGTCGCCGAGCAGGCTGTAGTCCTCGCTCGGCATGATCAGCAGCGGCCGCCCATCGGGCTTGACGCCATGGCGCAGGGTGTGTACCCAGTCGGGCGTGCGGTAGCGCGTGATGGCGCTGTTGGCGCCGGCCGTGATGTTGGGCGAGACGATGCGCGTCGTTCCGTAATCGATGACGGCGGCGCCGCTGCCATCGCGCCCGTGGCAGGTAGCGCAGCCGCGCGTGTTGAACAGGTAGCGTCCGTGCGCGATGCTGGCCGCGTCCTCGGGCAGGGTAATGTCGGCCACCTTGACCGCGATCCTGCGCGCCATCTTGCGCTCGCCGAGCCAGAGGCCGGCGAGCACCGTCACTGCAGCCGCCAAGCCCAGCGCCAGCATGGCAAGGCCGATCCCTTTCACCCACCCGTTCATGGCGTTTCTCCTTCAAAAATAGGGCTGGCAAGCGTGCGCTGCGTCCGCCGGCCGCGTTGTAGGATGATTAAAACCGATCCTGGAGCGCCATTCGTGGAATACAAGGACTATTACAAGACCCTCGGCATCGACAAAGGCGCTTCCGCGGAGGACGTCAAAAAGGCGTACCGCAAGCTGGTGCGTAAATACCATCCGGACGTGAGCAAGGCGCCCGACGCCGACCACAAGACCAAGGAAGTGAACGAGGCGTACGGCGTGCTGGGCGACGCCGACAAGCGCGCCGCCTACGATGCGCTGGGCCGCACCCGGCGTGCGGGGGAGCCATTTCAGCCGCCGCCCGACTGGGGTTCGGGCTTCGATGGCGGCGCGGCCGGCTCGAACGACTTCTTTTCCGATCTGTTTGCCCATGTCGGCCGCCGCGCCCGCCCCGGCGGGCAAAGCTTCCAGATGCGCGGCGACGATATTCACGCGGCCATCACCATCGACCTGTCCGATGCATACCACGGCTCGACCCGCGCCGTGACGCTGCGCGTGCCCGAGCACGACGCGCAAGGCCGGGTGGTGACGCGCGAGCGCGTCGTCAATGTCAAGATTCCCAAGGGCGTGCTGCCCGGCCAGCAATTGCGCCTGGCGGGCCAGGGCCATCCCGGCAGCGGCGGCGCCGGTCCGGGCGACCTGTTCCTTGAAATCCAGTTTCATCCCGACCCGCGCTACCGGGTCGAAGGGCGCCATGTGTACGCCAGCGTGCCGGTCACCCCGTGGGAAGCCGCGCTCGGCGCCAGCATCGGCGTGCCCACCCCGTCCGGACAGGTCGAGGTGGCCGTGCCGCCCGGCTCGCAAACGGGGCGCAAGCTGCGCCTCAAGGGTCGCGGCATTCCGGGCACTCCGGCGGGCGACCTGTATCTCATTCTCGAGGTCGTCCTGCCGCCGGCAAATACCGACAAGGCACGCGAGCTGTACCGCGCAATGGCACGCGAGCTGGCCTTCAATCCGCGCGCGCAGGCGGGGGCATAGGCCATGGCCGACATCGATATCGTGGGAGTGCTGCTCGACGACGTGGCGCTCGACCTGCACGAGCTGGCGCGCGCCTGTGGCGTCGAGCCCGACTGGGTGGTGCGGCACGTGGGTGACGGCTTGCTTGGCGCCGACGAGATCATGGCGCGCGGCCTGGACGACGATGCGCGTGCGCAATGGCGTTTTCGCAGCGCCGACCTGCAGCGCGCGCGGCGGCTGCTGCGCCTGGAGCGCGATCTCGATGCCAACGAGGAAATCGCCGCGCTTGTGCTCGACCTGGCCGACGAGGTGAGCCGTCTGCGCACGCGCCTGCGGGTGCTCGGCGCGCTGTGAGCGCAGGGCGGGCCGCCTGCTGCATCCGGTGAACATCAGCCGTCTCCTGGCGATTCGATGTAGTGACTATGCTACCGGTCGGCCTGCTTCGTTTGATGCACAACAAGCCTGCTGGGTCGAGGCGGCGCGCACCGTCTGCCGCGCCCGCTTTCACGGTAGCGCGCAAGGCGGGCGACACGTTGGCGCAATGGCTCCTACAATCCTCCTTTAATATTGACGAATACTTAATAGTGCAAAGGAGTTCACATGGAGCAAAACAATGGCCAGGCCCTCAAGGGCAAACGCGTGGCGGTCCTGATGACCGATGGCGTCGAGCAAATCGAGTACACCTCGCCGCGCAGTTTCCTGCAAGAGCACGGCGCCACGGTGACGCTGATCTCGCCCAAGGCCAAGGGTGACAGGGTGCAGGGTTTCAATCATGCGGACAAGGGCGACAGTTTCGCGGTGGACATGCACATCGGCGCAGCCTCGCCACGCGACTTCGATGCGCTGCTGTTGCCGGGTGGCGTGTCCAATCCCGACGCCTTGCGCCTCGACACGGCCTCGATCGATTTCATTCGCGCGTTCGGCGCCGAGGACAAGCCGATTGCCGCCATCTGCCACGGCCCCTGGACCCTGATCGACGCCGGCATCGCCAAGGCAAAACACATGACCAGCTGGCCGAGCCTGCAGAACGACCTGCGCAACGCCGGCGCCGAGTGGAGCGATGAGGAAGTGGTGATCGACGGCCGCCTCATCACCAGCCGCAAGCCGGACGATTTGCCCGCGTTTAACCAGGCCCTGCTGAAGCTGCTGTCGATCGACCCCGCCACCGCGGACCGGGGTCCGTCTTCATAAGCCCATGCGGCAAAGCCGTTGACGGAAACAGCGGCTTGGCGGCTTGCCGGCGGCGCTTGGCGGAGCCGCCCGCCAGCTGAAATGCGTTTCACGGTTTTGTCGCTTGCGCTCTGTTACGATGGGGTTTATTCATGAATTGCACCCACGTATGAAGACGTTGATCGCCCTTTCAGGCAGCCTGCGGCGGGACTCGGCCAATACCGCGCTGTTGCGCGCCGCGATTGCGCTGGCGCCACCCGGCGTGCGGATTGTGCTGTACGAGGGTACGGACAGGCTGCCTTTCTTCAATCCCGATATCGAGGCCGATCCGCCGCCGGCCGCGCGCGAACTGCGCGCCTTGCTGAGCGCGGCCGACGGCATCATCGTGGCCAGCCCGGAGTATGCGCACGGCGTACCGGGTGCCTTTAAAAATATGCTGGACTGGCTGGTGGGCTGCGCCGAGTTGAGCAGCAAACCGGTTGCCCTGATCAATACCTCGGCGCGGGCGGTGCACGCGCAAGCGGCGCTGGCCGAGATCCTTGCGACCATGGGGTGGCGTGTGATTGACGCGGCGTCGCCGGTGATCGCGGTGGCCAACAGGGGATTCGATCAGGCACACATGGCGGCCGACCCGGCGCTGGCCGGGCCGCTGCTCGCTGCCATCGAGGCGCTGGCGCAGGCCAGCGTGGAGCCTGGCCTGCCATCATGAATCAGGACGCGATGGGCACCATCACACCGTTCACGGAATCGGTGCGCGCTTTTTGCCGCTGGGCCGAAGGTGATTTGCTGCCGGGCGATGTCCAGATGGCAGTTGCCCGCCGCCATTTGGCGCGTTTGTATGCGCAGGCACTGGATTTGCCGCAGCGCGATTGCGATTGGGGCGATGAGGCGGCGAAGGTATCGCACAAGGCGTGGAGCGCGATGTTCAAGCGCTTTGGCGCGCTTCCGGTCAACTACTACTCGGAGAGCACCGCTCCGCTCGACGTTTCCTGCGGCGAGACCATGCTCGGCGATCTTGCCGATGATCTGGCGGACATATGGCGCGATCTGAAGCACGGTCTCAACCTGCTCGATGGCGGCAATGCCGATGCGGCCGTGTTTCACTGGCGCGAGCACTTCATCATCCATTGGGGCAGCCACGCCGCCAGCGCCTTGAATGTGTTGCAGTACTGGGAACAGCGGCAACCCCGTACGTGGGCGTGATCCACGCCCTGTTCGGGCGTGGTCGCGGCAGCATTCGGCCGGCGCTTGTTTATGGCGCGAGTTGTTTCAGAATCGCATGGCCCGCTTTAATACGTGCCGGAATCGGATAGCTTTTGTTTGCCAGGATCACGACCCCGATTTTCTTTCCCGGCACGAAGGCCACGTAGTTGCCGAATCCGCCCGTCGAACCGGTCTTGTTAAACAGCATCTTGTCGGATGCTGCGGGCCGCCCTGTGAGCCGCTTTGCCCCATTCGGCTCCATGATCATCGTATACGCGTTGCCTGCCTCCAGACGCTGCAAGGCGACGGGGTAGGGATACTGCTCCCACCCGAGCCCTTGTACCATCGCGCCGACCTTGAAGTAGCCGACCTGGGTGCCGTTTACCGCGCGCCGCATTGGCTCATCGAGCCGCTGCGGATCGATGTTCGCTTCCACGAAACGCAGCATGTCGGCCGCTGTCGAGCGTACGCCATACGCTTGCGCGGCGAATACGCCGAGGTTCATGCGGCGCGGTTTGTTGTCCTCGTCGTAGCCCCACGCATAATTTGGCATGGCACTGTCGGGCACGCGGATGTAGCTGCTTTTCAGGCCAAGGTGGGGGAACAGTTGCTGCTCCATCGCGTCGGCAAAATCGCTCTTGAGCGCCAGTGCCGTGAGATGCCCGAACAGGCCGAGGCTGGGGTTGGAATAGCGGCGTTGCGCGCCCGGCGCGGCTTGCGGTTTCCATTGCCGGAAATAGTCGATCTTCGTGGCTTCCGTGACCGCCTCCGGAAACTGCAGCGGAAACCCGCCCCCCGTGTAGGTGCCGAGATTGAGCACGCTCACCTTGTCGATCGGACTGCCTTTCAGCTCCGGCATGTACTTGCCGGGATGGTCGTCCAGCGACAGCTTGCCGAGCACCTGCGCATACGAGGCCAGCGTTGCAGTGAGCACTTTGCTGATGGAGCCCAGTTCGAACAGGGTGGCTTCGCTGACGGGCGTGTTGTCCTCGACCGAGGCCAGGCCGTAGTTGAAGACATAGGGCTTGCCGTCGACCGTCACGGCCACCGCCATGCCCGGCACCTTGTATTCGGCCATGATAGGGCCGATGGCTTTGTCGACGATGGCGCGGATGTGCGCGTCGTTGTTGGCAGCGTGGCTGCTGAGGGGAGCGAAACAGGACGCCACGAGGGTGGCGGTGATGCAACTGACGAATTTTGGAAAGAGGTTCAACACGATGTTCCTTTTTTGATGGAGGGATGCAAACGGGTGCAACGATCCACCCCCGCTCTTTTGCAGGAGCGGGGTGGCGTGGTTTTCTTTTATTACTGGATTTTGTTTGGAGGCGGCGCGCTTACAGCGTGTCCAGCCGCGTTCGCAAGTCGCGCAGGAACGCTTCCTTGACCCGGCCGCCGGCAAAGCCTTCTTGCCTGCGCTCCAGCGCCATGCGGGCGAACACGATCGTGCGCTCTCCCTTGCTTGCCCAGCCGACGTACCAGCCGTACTGGTGCGCCGGGTCGTCCCGCCCATCGGGCAGAACGGGTGAGGCCGTGCCTGTTTTTCCGTGGATTTTCCAGCCGTTGTCCAGCGTCTCCGGCTGCATGATGCGCAACGTCATGTCATACGCCTTGGGCGCCAGCGGCAACTGGCGGTTGACCACCTTGCGCAGGAATGTCACCTGTTCGGCCGGCGATATTTTCAGCGATGAGCTGACCCATGACAGGGCCAGGCCGTTGCCCTTGTCCGGGTCGCCGGAGACATCCTGGTTGCCGTAATTGAAGCTGTTGACGTAACCCTGGAACCGCGCGGCGCCAAGCTGGGACGTGACTTGCTGCGCGAACCACAGTACCGAATGCGTGAACCAGCTGGTCGGGTCGGTCGCCGTGCGCCATGCCGGGTTCCAGTGGACGTACTCCTTGCGAAATGGCATGCGCGGCGCGTGTTCGTCTTCCAGGATGCCGCTGTCGTAGCCCATCAGGCTGACGGCGATATTGAATGTCGACGCCGGCGTGATGCGCTCGTCGCACTGGCCTTCACGGACCAGGCGCTTGCCGCTGGCGGCGTCGGCCAGTTCGGTGCAGCTGACGGCGTTTGTGGATGCGGTAGGGCTGGCGGGCGAGGGTGTTTGTGCCGCAGGCTCTGGCGATGGCGATGCGGAATCGCCGCGCCATGCCAGTGTCGGCTGGAGCGCGAGGCTGCCTATCAGGACGCTTGCCAGGGCAGCGAACGCGGCAAGGCGTGTCCAGCGGCCGTGCGACATGGCGCCCGGCTCGCGGATCAGGGCGATCCTGCCGGCGAGCGTACGCGCGCTGACGGCGCCGAAGGCCAGTGCGTTCGTTGCCGGCGAACGCTGCATTTTCAGTTGCGCCACCAGCGCTGCCGCATAGGCTTTGCGCTGCGTGGCCGGACGGCCGCTGAGCACATCGCGGTCGCAGCCCAGTTCCAGCGCCCACGACAGGTTGGCGCGCAGCAGCCGCATGAAGGGGTTGAACCAGAGCAGTGTTTGCAGCAGGACGCTGGCGCTGATCCAATGCAGGTCATGGCGCCTCAGGTGCGTCAGTTCGTGTTCCACCATCATTTGCTGTTGGGCCGTCTCGAAGCGGCGCAGGTGTACGGGCAGCAGCAGGCGGGGCTTGAAGAGGCCGAACAGCATCGGCGAGATCGGCGCGTCGACTTCGATCACCCTCGGGGCGAGGGGCAGCTTGTCGATAAAGCCGTCGTGCTGTTGCGGGGCGCGCAGGTGGCCTCCGCTCGCGACCAGGCTGTTGAGGATGCGCCGCGCTTGCAGCAGTCGGACAATCGCGTAGCCAAGGCCGAGCAGGTAGCACAGCAGCCACGCTTGCGCGCCCAGGGCCAGCCAGGAAGGCCCGGCAGTCTCCGCGCTTTGGGGGCTGGGCGCGCTGGCGGCGCTGCTGGCCGCAAGGCTGTTGTCCGGCGTGGCGACGTGCGCTTGCGCCACGCTCTCGATTTCGATGGGCGGCACCAGCCGCAGGCGTTCGCTGTGCGGCAGCAAAATCACCAGGAAGGCTGCCACGATCGTGATCTGGCCGAGCAGCCAGACCGAGCGCTGCGAGGCGACCGCGGGGAGGGCGCGCCGGCACAGCGCCATCGCGGCCCATACGGCCAGTCCGGCGCCAATGCAGCCGCCGCTGGCCAGCAGAAACCGGAACATCAGCAGTTCGGTCGGATTCATTTGGCGCCGCCATCGTTGTCCGGCCAGTCCTGCAGCAGTTGTTCCAGTTGCGCCAGTTCGGTGTCATCGACCAGCTTGCTGCCGGTGAACATATTGACCGGAAACGGGGTGGCCATTTCCATGACGCGGGTACCGAAGTCGTGCGCGAACGTTGCCAGGGTGCCGACTTTTTCGAGGGCGGCTTCGTATACTTGCACGCCGTGCAGGGTGGCTTGGCGCACCGAGCCCTTCTCCAGCATGCGTTCCAGGGTTTTGCGCGTCGACGAGTATGACCAGCCGAGTTCGTCCTCGATCTGCTGATGGATTTCGCGCGCGCTGAGCGGCTGCTGTCGCCACAGCGCCTTGAGGATGATGAGTTCGGAAATTGAGGGGATTGCCATGGAATGCTCTCGGTGCGACGGGTGCCACCATTATGCGACAGCTGTCGCATAAGCGTCAACATGGATTTGGATGGTCGTGCTGAACCGGTGGCGAATAACGATTGATTGGGCGAATCACTGGCGTGCGGTGACAGTCGTCTGACTGTCGGGGCCGGCACGACGCGGGATGTGCCGGGTCGCGACGGTCGCGTGCGCGGGGATTCGCGAATCGGGGGGGATAGGCGCCAGTGGCTGCTTCTTGGAGCGATTTCCCTTTGGCCGGGGTATCGGACGACTGCGCCAGCAAGCCCAGGTCGTTTCGTGGATGCCGTGCATGCTCCTGATCGTTGGGTAATCGCGCGAACATCTTCAACGACTCGGCAATGCTATTTTGCGCCATCGTCGCATGGCGTTGCGCTCGCTTCCGATTTCTGCCGCATCCTCGCGGGGTGCCTGTGAGCGACGAAGCCGGGCCGCCGATACTGGAAATGCACCGGATCGACGGCCCGGACAAGTGGCCCATGCAGATGATCAGCGCCGATCTGCTGGCGCACTACCGGCGCTGCGAGGCCGAGCTGGCCGTGCTCAAGGCGGCTGCACGGCGAGCGGCCGAGGTTGGATCGAATCTCGCTGCCGCCCTTGACGTGGCGCAAGCTGGCATTACTCGGTCGATGTGACCAGTTCCGAGAGAATGCCTTTCAGTCTGCCAATATCCGCTTTAATCGATTTGCTCGGAACCTCGTATTTAGCGGCCTCGATCTTTTTCGCCAGCACCTCTTCCATTTTCTGTTTAGCTGGATGATATAAATATGCTAATTCTCCCCATGCCATAAAGCCGTACACCCGTCTGTACATTTCAGATGGAAGGATGTCTGGAAGCGGATTATCATGAAGCCAAACTAGCGTGTCCAACGCCTGTTCATACTTGCCATTCACAATTAGATCACACGCACTCATATACGCCTCTCTCAATTTTTGCAAATGCAACTCTTGATCCATACCCACCCCCTGCTCGTGGAAACGTTTTTGACCGCACCAAGGGGTATTAGTTCCCCCGGTCGTAATTTTGCTCACGGATCTTCACGGCCCCATGTGTCCAACCATCGAAAATCGCCCGAGTAACAACTTTCAGCACATCTTTTATAGAATAATGTAGCGTCTATCCTGCATTTCTCTAGACTCGGTTTGTTAGCCCTTGTTACAGTGCAAAGATAATCAATCTGCATAGCGGTCGGCACACATAAATCCCTTATGCATTTCTCGGGGTCCTTAGACCATTCTTCCCAACTCTTGGCTGGCCCAATTGGCCCCTTCCCGCCACCCCCACCGCCGCCGCTTCCGCCGCCTGACGGAATGCGACGAGGCCCACCACCAGACCATCCGCCGCCGCCTCCACCGCCTCCGGGCGCTTCGACAACGCATGGAATCGGACTTTTCTCCACGCAAATTGGATCGGCGTCGCCGGAATGCTGTCGATCGATAAGAACCGATATCCCTTTCTCAAGTGCGAAAGCAGCTGCGATTTCTTTGTCTTTTGTATTCGAAATTGCCGCCTTTTTCTTAAAAATAATCTTCTGGCCCGTACCATTTTCTAAAATCGATTGGATGTTCCCGTTTTCGTCATAAATAGCAGTAATGGCGCGGCCATCAGAAAATGAGATTCCTTGGACGCGGCCATCGCGGTCGTAAAGATACGTACCCACAGTTCCGTCCGGCCTTGTAACAGACAGAGTTTTCCCGTTCACGACCACATATTTTCTTTGTAGAGCCAGCTGAATAGCTAGCTTAGCAATCGTCGAATCGATTGCTTTTTGTTCTGGTGACACCTGCGCCTTGGTTGTGGTAAGTGTTTTGGTTTCAACAGGGCTGCCCGCGAGTGCTTCAGCACTTGCCAGACTAAATGCAAACAACCTGGAAATAATTTTCAACGTCAATTGCCTGTTCATATCAATCCTCCATTTATCTCCTTATGCTCCATCCCGACCATTACATTAATGAGCACGGATTTTCATCCTATTTAAACGAGATAAACGAAGCCTGTTCCGGATCAAAAGAATTCGGCGAACTTGTGCTACGCCGCGCGGTCAATTCGGATGGTTGAGACGTGCGGTGGGATGATGTTGCGCGCACACGAAGACGAAGCGCGCACCGGTGAACTCCCTTTGATATACTGTGCATCTATCCAGTAGTTTTGTGGTCTGCCATGCCTCTCAACCCACCATTGACCCTTGCGCAACTTGACCCCATCGCCGTGCGCAAAGACCAGGCCGATATCTCGGCGCTGCTGTGGGCGATCAAGCGACTGCCTATCCAGATGCTGCGCGTCGATCAGGCGCAGGACGGCACGGCGGGCGGTGGCGGCATATCGGGGATGTCCTACGTGGCGAGCTCGACCTCGAGCGCCAGGCATGCTCGATTACTTCCCGATTCGGCCCCCGGCCCGACGTGGCTTCGATTCCAAGCGCCATCTTGCGCTAAGGAAAAAACCGCCCGCTGGGCGGTTTTTTTGCATACGCCGGTGGAGGAGAAAGGCAAGAAATCGCTGGGGCGATTTCCCTTTAGTCAGGGAATCGGAGAGCCTTGCGCTTGCAAGCGCAAGTCGCTTCGTGAGCGCCGGGCATGCCCGGCGAAACCCTCACTACGCCCCGCGTCCCGCGGCTTCGATTCCCGCCGCCCGATAGCGCAAGCGAAAAAAAACCGCCCAGTGGGCGGTTTTTTAGGATGCTATGGTGGAGGCGGCGTCTACCGAATCGCACCTATGCCGTCTATGAAAATGCGCAAGGTGTTACCCCCAAAGTTACCCCCGGTGGAACGGCGCTACTCATGTATTGAACTTTGGGCCACTGCTTGCCGCCAGGGTCAGCATTTGAAATGCTACCCTTTCGCTCTCCCTCGCGTACGCGCGCGCGCACAACGCTGCTGGTTGCCGGCCAGGGGATCGAGAACCCCGATCCGGGGGCCTGGCGTTTTGTGGGTTAGCGTTAAATTCGAGGGAGAGCGCGGTCCTGTGCGGGCGATGTGCCCGAGGTTTTGCCCCGCCCTGGGGGCGCTGAGGCTATGTCAAAAACCGTTTTTCTATCTTGACCGTGTGAAAAAATGGGTAGAGCGCGGTCCTGTTCTGCGTGGCCGTGCAGAGTTTCGATGCCCCCACTCTGGGTCTGATTCTGGCGGCAGGTGCCGTTCCAGAAAAATATTCTCAATTCGCGGTTGTGCGCATCGAGGGTCGGAGCGGTCCTGTGTGGGTGACCTTCCGCCAGTCTCGACGGGCCTCCCCCTGGCAAGGGGTGGATTCCAAGTCTGATCCTCTGCGCACCTGGCGCCAGACGCAAAAAGGCCCAGCGTGTGAGGCTGGGCCAGTCCTGCATCAGCCGCAAGGATGACGTCTGCAGGTCTCATGGTTTGTCGTGCCGGCCACTCATGAGTTACGCCGTGCTGTGTCGTTATGGGAGGAACACGCCCTTGATCAGCACTTCCGGACGGTTGACGGTCAGAGCCAAACGCTCTTCGGCCAGGATCGCCAGCAGGTTGCGGGTGAAGTAGTCCGCATGTTGGGTAGCGATTTCGACAGTGGCCTGCTGCCGGTCGTACAGCCGTGCAGCGCGGGCGAAGTCCCCTACCATGAACTCTGTCTCCCCCATCACGTCGGTGACCACTACAGGCACACGCCACACGCTGGCGCGGCCGTTGTCATCGGTCACGTTGTACGAGAACTGGTAGCGGCCTTCCTTATCCTTGTCCAGCTCAAGGCGCTCCAGGCCGATCGGATTGATGACGATGCCAGTGGCCACGCCGCGCGCCAGTTGCACCTGGGTGATG
>NZ_JAVCWL010000042.1:0-63262 GCF_030846505.1 Massilia pseudoviolaceinigra
GGAAAATTATTCAAGAAATTTCTAACTCACCACACTAGAAAGGCGTCGAAGTATGCCTGTTCAAATTCTTCCGCCGAGATGTTCTTGCAAAGATAGCTATTCATCGGCGCTGAATAGGTCGCAATTATTTCATTCATTTTTCCACCTCCTGCTATTCCCGTTGCAAGAGCATGCCCACGCTGCATCACACCAGGCGGGCGGGTCGATGCCGACGCGCATGACGTCCGCGCTGGCGCCCCTTACGTCTGCGCCAGCTTCTGCAAGGCCGCCGGATCGAGAATGATCAGCCGGTGCGTGCCTTTTTCAATAATCCCCTGCTGCACCAGGGTCAGCAGGGTGCGGGTGACGGTCTCGCGGCTGGTATTGATCATGTTCGCGATATCCTGGTGAGTCGGCAGGTTTTCCACCACTTCCACATCGCCGTCTTTCTTTTCCTTGAGCAGTTCCAGGAAGGTATAAATCCGCTTGGCGGTGTTGTGAATGCTGAGCAGCGCGCGGAACTGCGAATCGCGCTGCACTTTTTCCGCCAGAAAGCGCAGCATGTGATTGGCTACCGACGGCGAGTGCGAAAACAGATGCAGCGCCGTGTTGCGCGGCAGCAGGGCCACCATCACCGGACTGAGCGCCACCACCGACGCCGAGCGGGTCGAGCCGTTAATCACGGCAATTTCGCCGAAGAAGTCGCCCGGCGCGAGCATGCGCAAGCCGATCGCGCGTCCATCCTCGGTCACGTCGATCACTTGCAGCTGGCCCGACAGCAGGAACAGCAGGCTGTCGCCGCTGGCTCCTTTTTGCAGCACCACATCGCGCTTGGCATAGGTGCGGATGCGCAAATCCGTCATCACCTGGCGCATTTCGTCTTGGCTCAGGTTGGCGAGCAGGGGAATCTTGCGCAGATGAATCTGAAAGCTGATCTTGTTCTGCGAATCCTTGGGCACCGGCATGACCGAGCCGGCGTCAGCCTCGCTGACCGGCGCGCCATGCTTGGGCGCGGACACGATGTTATTGTTGTCTGTACTCATGCAAATACTTCCGTCATTGATAGGCGTGCAGCAGCGGTGCGCACAGCGCCACCGTGGCGATGCCGGCGGCATTGGCTGCCATGTCGCGCCAGCAAAATTTCCGCCCGGGGACCAATTCCTGCAGGATTTCGATCAGCAGCCCGGCCAGCAGCAGGCCCAGCAAGCTTACTTGCAGGATCCATCCTCCGGGCACCATGCGGGCCAGCAGAAGGGCGAGGACGCCGAAGGCGAGAAAGTGCAGCAGTTTGTCGTTCGGTAAAGGCGGCAGCCATTCGTTCGGAACCAGGCAGCCTGCCACGATAGCAATCGTGCCCAGTAAAAACAAGATCAATTCCCAAGTCATAAAGTCCACATCAACAGTCGGACCGCCGGCAGCGATTGCACCCGCGGTTCCGCCAGCAGCGTGCTGGACTGTTATCTTACCAGTTGTCGGTGCGCCAGCTGAACTGGACCGCATGGCTGTCGTACCGGAACAGGGGAATGTTCTCGCGGTTCCAGGTGCGCCGCAGTTCCAGCTGCAGGGCGCTGTGGGTGCCGACCGGCACTTGCAGGCTGGCGCGCAGCTGGGTGGTGTCCTGCCGCCGCGTGGTGTCGATCAGGCCCGGCGAATAGGCATGATCGCTGCGCCACGACTGGCGGCTGACGCCCACTTCGCCGATGGCCTTGTCGCCCAGCGCGCCGAAGACATTGGCCGAGCCGTACCAGCCGGCGCGGTCGCCGCCCGGACGGGTGTCGCGGCCATGGTCGGCCAGCACGCCGGCCGCGAGCACGACGCTGGCGCGTTTGGCGCTCCAGGCCACGGTACTGCCCAGGTCCAGCGTGTGCGAATCGTAATAGCGGCGGGTCGGATACTCGGCCCCGCTGTAGCCGGCCGTGAGCGACCAGCTGGTCGCTTCGCCCAGCGCCACCGGCGGCGTGGCGCGCAGCAGCACCTGGCCCTGGCGCTGATACAGGTCGCCGCCCAAACGCACCAGGCCGAAAGCGGCCGTGGCGCGTCCGGTCCAGGTGCCGGCGCTCCATGGTTTTTCCAGCGCCAGCAAGCCCGAACTGGTGTCCTGGCTGTCGACGCGGCTGTGGCGCAGCGCACGCAGCTGGGCGATGAGCAGCATGCCGCGGCTGCCGAGCGGCTGGTTGAAGTCGCCCGAGAGCACGTTGAAATGGTCGCCCTTGGGCAGCGAATCGGGGCCAAGTTCCACCTGGGACAGCTTGTCGCCGCTGCCGACGGTGATGAAGCGGTTGCTCGAACCCTGGTTGACGTTGCTGTCGTAGCCGCGTCCGAGCTTGAACGACATGGCGCGCCGCGCCACCTGCGCTCCCTTGCAGCCGGACTTGCGGTAGTGGGCGATCAGCTCGCGGATCGCGGGCGGCGGGTTGAAGCGTGTTTCGATCTGCTCGAACATGCGCTCGGCCTCGGATTCGTTGCCCAGCGAGCAATGGCTGATGGCCAAGTCGAGCCAGGCTCCCGCGTGCAGTGAATTTTTCTCCAGCAAGCGTTCGAGCTTGCCGGTGGCTTCGTCGGGCCGCCCTTCGGAGAGGGCGCGCACGGCGTCGAGGTAGAGTTTTTCTTCCTGGGCGGCAGCCGCCGCGGCCGCCGCGCCATTGTCGTCGGCGCTGGCGTCGGACGGCGCCGGGCTGGCCTCGGCGGCAGCCTGCGGAACGCTCTCGGCAACGGTCTCGGGAACGGCAGCGCTGGCCGCTTCATTGCCGGCGGACGCGGCCGGCCGGTCGGCCTGCTGGGCGTGGGCGGCGGCGCACAGGGTGGCGCCGGCCAGCAGCAGGGTCCATGGCGTGCGCTTCATGCGGCCGCCTCCAGCGTGTAGAGCTGCATCGGGTGCTCCTTGCCGCGCAGGGTGTGTTGTCCCAGGCTGATGAAACGGTGACGTTTGGCGTAGGCCACGGTGCCTTCGCCGATGATGACGTCGTGAGGGAAGTCGCGCGCCGCCTGTTCCAGGCGCGAGGCGGTGTTGACGCTGTCGCCGACCGCTGTATAGATGCTGCGGAAAGCGGTGCCGTAGTCGCCCACCATGGCCGGGCCGCTTTCGATGCCGATGCGCACGCGCAGCGGCTGGCCGCCGGCGCGCACCCGCGCCCGGCTCAGCATGGTCACTTCGCGCAGGATGTGGGCGGCGGCGTCGAGTGCCAGGTCGGCGTGCTCGTCGTTGGGAATCGGCGCGCCCCAGAAGGCCACCAGGCCGTCGCCCGTGTATTTGTCGAGCGTGCCGCGCTGTTCCAGCACCGGGCGGGTCAGGCAGTCGAGGAAATCGGTGGTCAGGCGCGCCGCTTCTTCGACCGGCAGCGATTCGACCTGGGTGGTGTAGCCCTGCATGTCGGCGATCAGAGTGGTCACCTGCAGGCTGCGCGGGGCCAGCGGGTTTTTCAGGCCGCTGCGCAGCAGTTCGTCGACCACTTCGCCGGCCACGTAGCGGCGCATGGTGTCGAGCAGGCGGCGCGAGCCGGACTGCGCCAGCTGCCAGTGGAACGGCACGCCCACGGCCAGCAGGAACAGAATCGCCAGCAGCGGGCCGCTGACGGAAAAATGGGCGTCGTGGGCGCTCAGGCCGTAGGCCAGGGCCAGCCAGGCCAACGCGGCGGCGCCCAGCATCAGTACGTTGAAGGCGGCCGACAGGCGCGCGAAGGTCAGGCTGGCCAGGGCCGCCACGGCGGCGGCGAACAGGACCGCCAGCAGGCGCCCGGGCCAGGGTGCCGGCGCCAGGCCGCTGTCGCGGTCGAGCAGGGTGGTCAGCATGGCCGCGTGCACCAGCAGGCCGGCGCTGTTGCGCCCCATGGGCGAGGCGACGCGGTCGCCGATGCTCAGCGAGGACGAGCCGATCAGCACCAGGCGCCCGGCCACCAGCGACGGTTCCACCCGCCCGGCCAGCACGTCGCCGGCCTTGGCCACCAGATAAGCGTCGAGCGAGCGGGTAAACGGCACGCGCACGAAGCCATCCTCGCGCGGGCCCGGGGCCACTGTTGGCGGCGCGCCGCAGCAGTCGAGCAGGGCGCGCGCCAGGGTCGGGTAGCGCCGCCCTTCGAACCAGGTATACATAGGGACGCGGCGCAGCACGCCGTCGGGATCGGGCAGCACCCCGATATTGCCCACGTGCGGGGCCGCGGCCAGGCCGGCGTGGTTGGCCATGTAGCCATGGGCCGGCACCGCGCCGGCAGCGGCGGCGGCCGTGCTGCCGCCCGCGGGCTTGCCGAAACGCAGTGGCTGGGGGCGCTGTTCGTAGTCGAAGACCTGGGCCAGCACCACCGGCCCCTGTTGCGCCAGCATGGCCAGGCGGGCGTCGCCGCCGGGCTCGCCCGGCTCGCCCTGGATGATGTCGAGCGCCACGCCGCGCGCGCCGTCGGCCAGCAGGGTTTCGACCAGGTCGGCCAGGCGCCCACGCGACCACGGCCACGGATGGGCGGCCAGGCTGGTTTCATCGATGTCGACCACCAGGATGCGCGGCTCGAGGGTATCGACCGCCTGGGCCACCACGAAGCGGTCGCGCAGCCACTCGTCGGCGGCGTCGAGCGCCGACGGGCCGCGCGGCAGCTGCGCCCACGCGGCCAGCAGCAAGGCGGCGAGCGGGATGGTCAGGTGCAGAAAAGAGGCGGAAGGTAGGCGCAAGTTGACCAGTACTGTGGAAAGTATCCCCGCGCCATCTGATGCTTAAACAGAAACGTTGCCGAGGTAAAATAGCTGCAAGTATAGCGCCTGTTGCGCGCCAAGGCCATCGGGAGTGTGTCTGCATGTCCCGCGGCGCACACATTATGCAGAGCAACAGGTGTCACGCTTGTCGCACGAACGTCGCAGAATTGTATCGGGATGCAAAAATGTGACGCAGAACACGTTTTCGGTGGGGCGATGAGAGCATAATCTCAATTAGTAAGGGAGAATTTATGTTTAGTCAATCAATTATCAGAGCTGGATTCATGTCTGTCGCGTTCGCCGCATCGTGCGCCGCGCTGCCCCACGCCGTTGCCGGCGAAGCGGGCCGCATCGTGTTCGTGACCGGCGAAGTGCAGGTGGCCAGCCGCGCCGCCGTGCTCGACAGCGCCGTGCAGGAGGGCGACGAGCTCAGTACCGGCGCCCAGGGCTACGTCTATATGAAGACCGTGGACGGCGGCTTCCTGATCCTGCGTCCGAACAGCAAGGCGCGCATCATCGCCTACAAGGTCGACGCCGCCAATCCGGCCAACACGCGCGTCAAGCTCGAGCTGCTCAGCGGCGTGGCGCGCAGCATTTCCGGCCAGGGCGTCAAGCTGTCGCGCCAGAACTACCGCTTCAATACGCCGGTGGCCGCCATCGGCGTGCGCGGCACCGATTTCATCGTCTCCACCGACCAGCAGACCTCGCGCATCGCCGTGGTCTCGGGCGGGGTGGTGGTGAGCGGCTTTGCCGGCGCCTGCCGCCCGGAAGGCGGGGGACCGTGCGAAGGCACCGCCAGCCGCGAACTGTTTGCCGGCCAGCGGGGCATGCTGCTGCAGGTCGAGCGCGGGCAGAATATTCCCAAGCTGCTCAACAGCCCGGCCAGCAATCCGGATAAAGTCGTCCCGCCACGCCCGGACGAGCCGTCAGGCCAGGCCGCCACCACCGTTCCGGCCACGCCGGGCTCCGGGGTCAGCCTCGATGCGCAGAAAGACAACAGCAAGCAGATCGCCAAGGCGGCGGTGGCCAACAACGCCAACAATAACAACAACAACAACGGCGGCACCGGCGTGCCGCCGAAGCCGACCGTGGTGGTGCCGGTACCGGTGCCGGACGTGCCGAAAGGCCCCGAAGTCATCTGGGGCCGTTGGGAGCGCATCGCCAATACACCGCCCGACCCGGCCGTCATCGAACGCTTGAGCAATCCCGACTATAACCAGGGCTATGTGCTGGGCGCGTATGCGGTGCGCAGGCAGCTGACCAGCAACCTGGTACTGCCGACCGAAGGCACGGCGTCATTCGCCCTGCAGAGCGGCGAAGCGACCCTGCAGCGCACCGGCGGCGATGCGTTGGGCGCCACCATCGGCGACGCCAGCCTCAAGGTCGATTTCGGCAAGAAGACCTTCGTCACCAGCATGATGGTCTACAGCCCGGAAACGCAGATGAAAGTGACCGGCGTGGGCGATGTGTTTTCCAAGGGCGACCTGTACAACCAGGCCGTGTCGAATTCGCTGATCCGCGGCTACCTCAGTGGCGACAAGGGCACTGCGGCGACGTTCATCTTCAAGTCGCGCAACGATCCGAACCTGACCGCCGAG
This sequence comes from Massilia pseudoviolaceinigra, assembly GCF_030846505.1. Lineage (NCBI taxonomy): Bacteria > Pseudomonadati > Pseudomonadota > Betaproteobacteria > Burkholderiales > Oxalobacteraceae > Massilia > Massilia pseudoviolaceinigra. The sequence continues at coordinate 6,255 of NZ_JAVCWL010000042.1, forward strand.
GGCATTACTCAGTGGACGCGCTGACGTTCCTGGAGGGCGCGATCATGCCCGCCTCCGTATTATCCGGATCGCCCGTTTATTAATTGCGCGATTATCAGTTCCAAGGCCGCCGATAAGGCGGCCTTTTCTTTTGCTGTTTATTTCGCAGATCCTCTTATAGAAACGTGGGGTCAAACATAATCGTTTCCAAAGGACAAGGGTGGTAATTGAACACGCTTTGGGGCGGGAGCGCCGAAGGCAAGGGCGCGCGGCCTGTGCGGGCGCGCGCCCGGGGCGTGGAGTGCCTTTTGAAGGCCTGGAAAGCGCATATGGATATTCGTCTTATTAATCCGGTCTTAAAACGGAGGGATTTAAGCCGGCGCGGCGCGCGTATTATCCGCCGCAAGCGGGCGGGCAATGAAACGCATCAAAAATGCGGCAGCGCAGCGTTGGTTGCACAATAAAGCAGCAAAATTTGTTCAAGAGCAAAATATAAAGCCAAAAAATCGGGAAAAAAGTGCGAATAGTCCGTGATTTGTGATGGCGGTCACAACCTGTGCCCCACGATGTGGCAATATACTCCCTGTTCTGCAAAAAAGGCGTCTGGCGGGGTACTTCTACCCCTCCCGAGCCGCAGAAATTTGGTTATATCTATTCATTTAAAGGATCAATCATGGCCGCAGCAACTGAGTACACAAAAGTAGCACAAGAACTTTACATTTCCTATTTCGGTCGTCCGGCTGACCCTGCTGGTCTGGCAGCCATGACTGCTGCGCTCGCGGCTGCGGATGCTCCTACCTCGACCTCCGGCCTGGAACTGGCTTACACGTCGAAAGAAGGCAACGTTGCTATTAAAGAGCTGATCAACAGCTTCGGCACCAGCGCCGAGTCCCAGGCTCTGTACGCTGGCGCGACCACCAGCCAGTTCGTTACCGCCATCTACCAGAACCTGTTCAACCGCGCTCCTCTGGAAGCCGGCCTGACCTTCTGGACCAAGCAGATCGATTCCGGTGCAGTCACCAAAGCTGGTGCAGCACACGCCATCATGACCGGCGCAATCGACATCGTTGGCGGTGCCGACGCTGCTGTTATCGCTCGTAAAGTTGCTGTTGCTGAAGGCTTCACCACCGCTGTCGACACCGACAACGAAGTGACCGCCTACAAAGGCGCTGCCGCTGCTACCGAAGCACGCAAGCTGCTGGCTAACGTCAACGCCACCACCGACGTCGCCGTGTACCAGTCGACCGTCAACAGCACCATCGCCAATCTGGTGCTGGGCACCGTTCCTGGCTCGAGCCTGGACCTGACCATCAATAAAGATGCTCTGGTTGGCACCGCTCTGAACGACAGCTTCATCGCTACGTTCACCAACAACGACAACACCCTGCAAGCTGGCGACCGTATCAACGGCGGCGGCGGCAACGACACCCTGCGTGCCGACCTGGGCGATTCGAACAACTTCGCAATGCTCGTCGAAACGGCCAGCGTTGAGACCGTTGTTCTGCGCGCACAAGCTATCTCGCGTGACAGCACCGACAACAACACCGAGCGCACCAGCAAGACGCAAATCGATGCCCAGGACATGGTAGGCGTTCTGCGTTGGGAAGACCGCGACAGCCGCGCTGATCTGCAAATCGAAGATGTCCGCATTCTCCCTTCGCAAATCACCCGCGACATCACCATCGCCATGGTTGGCACCGATCCAGGTAACGTCGATTTCGGCCTGTATTTTGACCAGCACTCCCTGCGCGCAGCTCCTGTTGCCCAGAGCGGCGCCACGATGCGTCTGCAACTGATGGACACCCGCGCATCCGATGCGTCGCTGCCACCACTGACCAGCAATCCATACAACGGCTTCACGTTCAAACTGGACGGCAAGGCAATCGTTGTTCGCTCGCAAGAAATCGACCAGGCTAAAAACTACGACGAACTGTTCACCGCAGTGAAAGCCGCTGTTGCCAACACTCCTGGCATCCAGAACTTCGTTGTGACCAAAGGCGTTACCTTTACCGCTGTCGATACCCAGTCGGGCCGTCCACAGACCGGTACTGAAATCAACATCACCAACCCAGGCGCCGGCGTTATCGCCATCGACAGCGAATCGGGCTGGTTGGCTGAAGCCGCAGTGCCAGCAAACTCCGGTCTGCACACCGCGATCCTGACCGACACCCCTGCAACCCAGGCGTTCAAAGTCACCAGCACCATCATTCTGGACGACGTGGGCCGTGGCTCGAACGGTGGCGATCTGGTCATCGGTGGTCTGTCGGTTGGCGACACCTCGAACTCGAAAGGCGTTGAGCGTTTCGAAATCACCGTTGAGCGTACCAGCAAGCTGCAAACGATCAACTCGACCAACAATGCGCTGGAAGAAGTTGTTCTGGTCAACGGCGTTACCAAAGGTAACCTGTCGGTCATCGGCAACCAGAACCTGATCAACTCGGCTCTGAACCCGAACGCACTGTTCCCACTGACCCCGCTGGTCGATGCTGTTCTGGGCACCATCGGTGGCCTGCCAACCGGCGGCACCCCAGTTGGCACCCGTAGCGACTTCCCAATGCCTGGTACCGTTTCCCAGCGCGGCGGCAGCCAGCATGGCGACATGTATGGTTTCCATGACGTTCGCCTGATCGATGGTTCGACCCTGAGCGGCGACCTGAGCTTCACCGCTGTCGTGACCGACCGTTCGATCGCCAAGTACGTCAACAAAGCCGACACCCAGGCTGACGCTGCTGTTGACAACATCGCCTTCACCTACACCGGCGGCACGGGCAACGACACCATGATCGTCGATCTGGACGCAGCCGTTGCTGGCAGCCGTGCACGTATCGAAAGCGGCCTGGAAGACTTCACGTTCGGCCTGAACGGCGGCGCTGGTAACGATGCACTGACCCTGCGCGTGGCTCCTGCTGTTGCTGGTGGCGGCGTTACCGCAACCACCAACTGGGCTAACAACCAGGATCTGAACAACAACATCAGCGTCAGCGGCGGCGACGGCAACGACACCATCCGCAAACTGGGCGATGGCGACACCCGCATCGCCGGCGGCGCAGGCGACGACACCATCTACAGCGAAAACACCGGCCGTCAGCCTGTGAATGTTCTGGTGTACGGTTCGACCACGCCTGTTGCAACGTCGACCAACGCAGCATGGGTATTCAACACTGTTGACCAGGTCGCACTGACCCTGGACGCCGACCGTTTCGTCAGCGACACCCGTTCGGACTTCAACAACACCTACTTCCTGTACAACACGAAAGTGAACGTGACGTACAAAGGTATCGTGTCGACGATCACCCTGGCAAACAGCACCACCTACACCGCAACCGACCTCGACATCAACCAGGCGATCAAAAAAGCGATCAACCTGGATCCAGTGCTGAGCAAGCTGCTGTCCGCAACCGATGCTGAATCGAACGCACTGCACGTCACGGCGCTGACCGATGGCCTGCACGCTGTCACCGATCTGTCGATCGCCCTGGTTGCTCCAACCACCGGCCTGTCGGCTGCTGACATCACCGCTGCTGCCAAGGCATACGGTATCGTTGCTGACGCTAACGGCGCCAATGTGTACACTGCCATGCAGAATTCGATCAATGCTCTGGGCATCAAAGGCGATTACAACTCGGCCTTCGCTACCGCGCTCGATCCAGTTCTGCCAGCAACCTTCGTTGCAATGACCGGCGCTGAAAGCGCTGCAATCAGCGACAACATCATCACCGGCGGCACGGGTAATGACGTTATCGTTCTGGGCAACAAGGAAGTCATCGCAGTTGATCTGGCTGCTCCAACGAGCACCGAATTCGCTGTGTCGAACAACGAAACCGTTGTCTACGCTCCTGCATTCGGCAACGACACGATCGTCAACTTCGACGTGACCGGCGCTGGCATCGATCACCTGGACTTCACGGCACTGGGCGGCACCACGCTGACCAATACCCTGACGACCGACAAGTCGATCACCATCGGTACCGCGATCAATGTTGCACTGACCGAGACCGCAATCTCGGCTCTGTACGCTGCTAACAACATCGCTGCCCAGACCCACGTGTACGTGGCTGTTGATTCGGTTACCTCGATCGGTACCGTGTACCAGATCGCCGATGCAATCGGTGCAAACACCGCGACCATCGTCAAGGCTGGCACCATCGATCTGGCTCAAACGATCACCGCAGGCACTTCGCTGTGGAACTCGCTGACCCAGGCTAACTTCGTCAACTCCGAAGCAGCTAACTACTACCTGCTCGAAGGCGCAGCTGGTGGCGTACCTGCAGCGATCGTTCCACCGACCGCTGTTGCTTACACCATGACTGGTGCTACCGGCTACAACGCTGGTAACAACAACAACGTCACGATCACCGTCGCTAACAACGGTACGTACACCTCGACGGTCAGCAACTATGCTACTGGCGACAAGTTCGTATTCGCTGCTGGTACCGTTGTCACTGTTGCTGACGGCGCCGCAGGCGACAATGAAGTGACCCTGACCGCGACCAACGGCGGTAACGTTCAGACCATCGTGGTGCAAACCCCGATCGCTGACCCAATCGTCGATCCGATCGCTGACACCGCTGCTTTCAACACCTTCTTCGGTGCTGGTTCGATCGTTGTTTCGGGTGCTGCTACGACCCCAATCAACTCGGCAGTCGCTTCGATCGACGCGGGCGCTGGTAACGTGACGTTCAGCGTTGCTACCGGTACCTACACGACCAACGTGACCAACTACGCCGATTTCGACGTGTTCCAGTTCGTGACCGGCAGCGTCCTGTCGATCGTCAACACCAACCTGGCCGACGGCATCATCGATGTGGTCGCAACCAACGGTGGCACCACCACCACCCTGCACCTGACCGGTCTGGTTAATGCAGATGACACCGCTGTTGGTACCAGCGTTGCCAACTTCAACACCACCTACGGTGCTGGTTCGCTGGTTGTTATGTAATAATTAGTCCCTGTAGCAAGGAAGCGCGGGCCTTCGGGCCTGCGTTTTCAAGCCACGCAAAAGGCCAGGCTCACCGCCTGGCCTTTTTTTATCCGCCTGCCGTTCGTGCGTGGCGTCATTGCAAATTTGATACTGCACACAATAAATCTTCTCTGGTGTTAAAACCTTGCTTATGCTAAGCTTTTGAACTTGTGATCCACATCACATTTCCAAGCGGATTTTTTTGACATCCTGTCGCCCGGTTCCCTGTTGTTCGCCTCACCGGCCCCGTGCAGCCCGCGCATCAGGATCGGGAAGCAGCCGCTGTCCGCTCTGTCCCTCGTGAATTACTAATGAATTGTGCTGGTCTCAAATGAAAAAACTTCTCGATAAAAAGAACGAAATTGGGCAAGCGCTGCTCACGTTCAAGAGCACCTTCTATACCGTTGGCGTGTTCAGCGCCATCACCAACCTGCTGATGCTGGTGCCGTCCCTGTACATGCTGCAGGTGTACGACCGCGTGCTGGCCAGCCAGAACGAAATCACCCTGCTCATGCTGACCCTGCTGATGCTGGGCGCCTACGTGCTCATGAGCGCGCTGGAACTGATGCGCAGCCTGATCCTGGTGCGGGTCGGCGCCGCCTTCGACATGCAGATGAACAAGCGCGTGTACACGGCCGCGTTTGAAAAGAACTTGAAAAAGGCCGGCGGCAATGCCGGCCAGGCCTTGAGCGACCTGACCAATATCCGCCAGTTCCTGACCGGTAACGCCCTGTTCGCCTTCTTCGACGCGCCATGGTTCCCGATCTACCTGATCGTGATCTTCTTCTTCCAGCCGATACTGGGCTGGTTCGCGCTGGGAGGCACCGCCATCCTGGTGATCCTGGCCGTGGTTAACGAACGCGTGTCGCACAAGCCGCTGGCCGAAGCGAGCACCACCTCCATCATGGCCGGCAACATGGCCACGAATAATCTGCGCAATGCCGAAGTCATCGAAGCGATGGGCATGCTGCCGAACCTGCAGGCACGCTGGTACAAGCTGCACAGCAAGTTCCTGGAATTGCAGGCCGAAGCGAGCCAGAAGGCCGGTACCGTCGGCGCCATCACCAAGTTTGTCCAGGTATCGCTGCAATCGCTGATCCTCGGCCTGGGCGCCTTGCTGGTTATCGAAGGCAAGTTGACCCCGGGCATGATGATCGCCGCCTCGATCCTGGTTGGGCGCGCCATGCAGCCGGTCCAGCAAGTGATCGGCGTGTGGAAATCGTTTGCCGGCGTGCGCAGTTCGTATGAACGCCTGGAAACGCTGCTGGAAGAGAACGAAGAGCGCAAAGAAAACATGAGCCTGCCGAAGCCAACCGGCCACCTGCAGATCGATAACATCACCGCCGGTCCTCCGGGCGCCGCCACGCCGGTCCTGAAGAGCGTCAGTTTCGGCGTCGAGCCGGGCGATGTGCTGGCCGTGATCGGCCCCAGCGGTTCGGGCAAGTCGACCCTGGCGCGCCTGCTGGTCGGCGTGTGGCCGGCCGTGATCGGCAAGGTTCGCCTGGACGGTGCGGATATCTATCAGTGGAACAAGGATGAGCTGGGCCCGCACATGGGTTACCTGCCGCAGGATATCGAACTGTTCGGCGGCACCGTGAGCGAAAACATCGCCCGTTTCGGCAATATCGAACCGGAGCAGGTCGTGCTGGCCGCCCAGCGTGCCGGCGTGCATGAAATGATCCTCAAGATGTCGTCCGGCTACGACACCGTGCTCGGCGACGGCGGTGCCGGCCTGTCCGGCGGCCAGAAGCAGCGTCTCGGCCTGGCGCGCGCCATGTACGGCGACCCGTCCCTGCTGGTGCTCGACGAGCCGAACTCGAACCTGGACGAAGTGGGCGAGCAAGCCCTGATGATGGCCGTGCAGGAACTGCGCCAGCGCGGCAAGACCATCGTGCTGATCACGCACCGTCCGGCCGCCATCAACGCCTCGACCAAGATGCTGGTCCTGCGTGACGGCGCCGTGCAAATGTTCGGCCCGACCAATCAGGTCATGCAGGCGATCCACGAAGCCAACAAGAAAATTATTGAAGCGCAGCAAGCAGCGGCCCGCCAGCAGCAGGCACAACAAGGCGGCGCGCCGGGCCAGCCACCGCAGCCAGGCCAGTCGGCCCAGCCTCAGCTCAATGCTGGCGGCCCTGCGGTATCAACGGAAAAGGAATAAGCCATGACTATGAAAATCCTGAGCAGGACCAGAAACGCCACCGACGTGGTGGCCCACGACGTGGTGCCGTTTAACGCCGACAGCGTCGACTCGCGCAAGTATGCCCGTTTCGGCTGGTTCATCGTGCTGGTGGGCGTGGTCGGCTTCATCCTGTGGGCTTCGCTGGCCCCGCTCGACCGCGGCGTTCCGCTGTCGGGCACGGTAGCGACGGAAACCAGCCGCAAGGCCGTTCAGCATCCGGCCGGTGGCCTGGTCGAGGACATCCTGGTCAAGGATGGCGATGTGGTCAAGGCGGGCCAGGTGCTGGTGCGCATGAATCCGACCGTGGCCCGTTCGTCGGCCGAGATCACCCGTTCCCAGTACTTCGGCTCCCTGGCCGCGGAAGCGCGCCTGCAGGCCGAGCGCGACGGCAAGGGACAGCCGGTGTTTCCCAAGGAATTGACGGAGGCCAAGAGCGACTCGCGTGCCATCGAAGCCATGGAATCGCAAAAGCAGCTGCTGGCCTCGCGCCAGTCGGCACTGAAAAACGAACTCGCCGCGATGGACGAGAACGCCGCCGGCCTGAAATCCCAGGTCAAGGGCTTGCAGGAAGGATTGGCCAGCAAGAAAAGCCAGGCGCTGATCATCAAGGAACAGCTCGACGGCATGCGCGAACTGGCCAAGGATGGCTATGTGCCGCGCTCGCGCCTGCTGGAAATGGAACGCACCTACATGTCGCTGCAAGGCACGATTTCCGAAGATATCGGCAATATCGGCCGCGCCCAGAACCAGGTGATGGAAATTTCGCTGCGCCGCATCCAGCGCACCCAGGAATACCAGAAGGAAGTGACCGCCCAGCTGGCCGATGTGCAAAAGGAAAGCAGTTCCCTGGCCAGCCGCATCGTGGCCCAGGACTTTGAACTGGCCAGCACCGAAGTGAAGGCACCGGTCGACGGCACCGTGGTCGGCCTGCAAATCTTCACCAAGGGCGGCGTGGTCGGTCCCGGCGCGCACATGATGAATATCGTGCCGAGCTCGGACGCCATGGTGGTCGAGGGCCAGCTGGCGGTCAACCTGATCGACAAGGTCCGTGTCGGCCTGCCGGTCGAGTTCATTTTCTCGGCCTTTAACACCAACAAGACTCCGCACATTCCCGGCATCGTCACGCAAGTGTCGGCCGACCGCACGGTGGAAGAACGCACCGGCATGCCTTACTACAAGATCAAGGCCCGGGTGACCCCGGAAGGCGCCAAGCTGATTGCCCAGAACAAACTCGACATCCAGTCGGGCATGCCTGCGGAAATGTTCATCAAGACCGGTGAACGCACCATGATGAATTACCTGTTCAAGCCGATCTTCGATCGCGCCGAGACAGCGTTGTCGGAGGATTAAATGACGTTTCACCTGATCGCCTTACGCCAGAGCCGGCGCCTGAAAACGGTGGCCGCGGCCGCCGCCATGCTGCTTGCCAGCACCGGCGCCAGCGCCATCAATCTGCAGCAAGCCTACCAGCAGGCGCTGCAGAACGATCCGACTTACCGCGCCGCTTTCTATGAAAACCAGAGCGGCAAGGAAAATGCGATCCTGGGCCGCGCCGGCCTGCTGCCGAACGTGCAGGCCAATTACAACGCGAGCAAGAACCGCGCCGATATCCAGACGCCGACCTCGGTGACCGAGCCGGAATACATCAGCCGGGTGTCCACCATCCAGCTGCGCCAGGCCCTGTTCAACGTGGACGCCTATGCGCGCTTCAAGCAGGGCAAGGCCCAGGCCATGCTGAGCGACCAGATGTTCAGCGTGCGCGGCCAGGAATTGCTGCTGCGCGTGATCGGCGCCTATTTCGACGCCTTGTTCACCGATGAGCAGGTTGCCCTGATCCAGGCCCAGCGCGACGCCTACATGGAGCAGAGCGCCGTCAACGAGCGCCTGCTCAAGCACGGCGAAGGCACCCGCACCGACGTGCTCGAAGTGCAGGCGCGCCTGGAACTGGCCGAAGCCCAGCTGATCGAAGCGAAGGATAACCAGGCCACCGCCAGGAATGCCCTGACCGGCATGGTCGGCGGCGAGATCGGCACCCTGGTCGGCCTGAACGACACCTTCCGCATGCTGCCGCTGGCGCCCACCGGCGTGGAAGAGTGGAAGGCGCTGGCGCTCAAGCAAAATCCCGAGCTGGCAGCCCAGACCCTCGCGCTCGAAGTGGCCAAGCAGGAAATCCTCAAGGCCCGCGCCGGCCATGCGCCGCGCCTCGATTTTGTGGCTTCCTACAGCAAGAACACGTCCGAGACGATCAATACCTACAACCAGGAATCGACCGTGCGCGCGATCGGCATCCAGCTCAACGTGCCGCTGTATGCGGGCGGTGCGGTCAACGCCACGTCGCGCCAGGCCGTCGCCGGCCTGGAACGCGCGCGCGCCGACCTGCAGGCCAAGACCGACAAGGCCCTGATCGAAGTGAGCAAGCAGTTCAGCGCGGTGCAAAGCGGCACGGCCAAGGTCAACGCGCTCAACCGCGCGGTGGAGTCGAGCAATCTGCTGATCAAGGCGACCGAACAGAGCATCAAGGGCGGCGTGCGCATCAACCTCGATCTGCTCAACGCCCAGCAGCAATTGTTTACCGCCAAGCGCGACCTGGCCCAGGCCCGCTACGGCTACCTGCTGGCCTCGCTGCGCCTGCGCGCCGCGGCCGGCACCCTGGGCAGTGACGACGTCAACCGCCTGGCATCGTACTTCCGCTGACTAACCCGCAACCCCCTGCCGGCGGCCACGTGGCGCCGGCTTTTTTTATCATAAGAGGAATCATGAGCAATAACGAACTTGAAATCAGCACCGGCGGCGTCAGCTATAAAGTGTCCGAACTGTCCCAGGAAGCGCAACAGCAAGTTGCCAACCTGCGCTTCGTGGAATCCGAAATGGCGCGCCTGAACGCCCAGCTGGCCATCTATGAAACCGCACGCGGCACCTACAAGAGCGTGCTGAAAGATTTGTTGCCGAAAACCGCGCAATAAGACCAACCGGACCGTGCCGATGGCGCCGCCCTGGCGCCGCCGGCACGGTGCTGCGATTCCTCCGGTGCATCCAATGATGTAGAATGCGCAACGTTATTTGCGTTGACACATCAATCGCCGGATGATCCGGCATGCATGCACTAAAGGAACCGCAGTTGAAACTCATCCCTACCATTTTATGCGGCGGTGCCGGCTCGCGCCTGTGGCCCGTTTCGCGCGAACTCCATCCCAAGCCCTTCATCCGTCTCGCTGACGGCCACAGCCTGCTGCAGAAAGCCTGGCTGCGCGGCGCCGCCCTGCCCGAGGTGGCCGAGGTGCTGACCGTCACCAACCGCGAACTGTTTTTCAAGACCGAAGACGATTACCGCGCCGTCGCCGGCGGCAATCAGGGCCTGGCCAACAGCTACATCCTGGAACCGTTCGGCCGCAACACCGCCCCCGCGATCGCCGCCGCCGCCCTGCACGTGGCCGCCACGCATGGCCCCGACGCCCTGTTGCTGGTGCTAGCCGCCGACCATTTGATTTCCGACCAGGCCGCCTTTGCCGCCGCCGTGGCGCAAGCCATTCCCCTGGCCCAGTCGGGCCGCCTGGTGACCTTCGGCATCGAACCGCATGCGCCCGAGACCGGTTTTGGCTACATCGAGGCGGAAGGCAACACGGTGTTGCGCTTCGTCGAAAAGCCGAGCCTGGAAAAAGCCCGCGAGTATCTTGCCACCGGCCGTTACCTGTGGAATTCGGGCATGTTCTGCTTCAGCGCGGGCAGCATGATCGCCGAGATGGAATTGCACTGCCCGCAGATCCTGGCCGCGACCCGCGCCTGCCTGGCCGCGTCGCGCAGCGCGACCGGCAAGAACTTTACCCAGTGCGAACTGGACGCGGCCGCCTTCGAGCAGGTCGCCGACGATTCGATCGATTACGCGGTGATGGAAAAATCGGCCAGGGTGTCGGTGGTGCCGTGCAATATCGGCTGGAGCGACATCGGTTCCTGGAATGCGCTGGGCGAGCTGATCGCACCGGACGCGGATGGTAACCGCATCGATGGCGACGTGCGCCTGCACGATGTGAATGACTGCTTTATCCAGAGCAATGAGCGCCTGGTGGGCGCGGTCGGCGTGTCCAACCTGATCATCGTCGACACCCCGGACGCGCTGCTGGTGGCCGACCGCAGCCGGGTGCAGGACGTCAAGCACCTGTATGTGAGCCTCAAATCCGAAGGGCACGACGTGCACAAGCTGCACCGCACCGTGCACCGTCCGTGGGGCACCTACACCGTGCTGGAAGACAGCACCCGCTTCAAGATCAAGCGCATCGAAGTCAAGCCGGGCGCGAGCCTGAGCCTGCAGATGCATCATCACCGCAGCGAGCACTGGATCGTGGTCAGCGGCATGGCCAAGGTCGTCAACGGGGATCGCGAACTGTTCGTGTCCACCAACGAGTCGACCTATATTCCGGCCGGCCACAAGCACCGCCTGGAAAATCCGGGCGTGCTCGACCTGGTGATGATTGAAGTGCAGAGCGGCGATTACCTGGGCGAGGACGATATCGTCCGCTTCCAGGATAACTACGGCCGCGTTTGACGGGGGAGGGTGGGCGGCCAGCCCACCCTGACTTAGGCTGCGCCGGCGCTGTCGTGCGCGGCGGCTGGCGCGCGGTCGCGCTCGGGATGGCAGTGCGGGCACGATTTTTCATACACGTACAGCGGCGAGAGCTGGTCGCGCGGCGTCACCACCGCGCGGCAGGCGAAGCACTGCACGGTCGTCACCGTCGCTTCCAGCTGCGGATTGAGCGCCGTGCGGTAGTCGAACACGAAGCAATCGCCCTTGTAGTGGGCGCCGCCGACTTCCTCGAAATACTTCAGAATGCCGCCATCGAGCTGGTAGACGCTCTCGTAGCCGATATTTTTCATGTGGATCGCCGCCTTTTCGCAGCGGATGCCGCCGGTGCAGAAGGTCACCACGGTCTTGCCTTCAAGCTCCTCGCGGTGCTGCGCCACGACCTCGGGAAACTCGCTGAACTTGTCGATCCGGTAGTCCAGGGTGTTCTCGAAGGTACCCACATCGACCTCGAAGGCATTGCGCGTTTCCATCATCACTACCGGACGGCCATCGTCGTCGACGCCCTCGTCCAGCCAGCGCTTGAGCGTGGCCGGGCGGACGAAGGGCGCGCGGCCTTTTTCCGGCTGGATCAGCGGCATGCGCATGGTGATGATCTCTTTCTTGATCTTCACCAGCATGCGCTTGTGCGACTGTTCCTCGGAATAGCTTTCCTTGACCTCGATATCGGCAAAGCGCGCATCCTGGCGTACCCAGGCCAGATACTCGTCGATGTGCGAGCGCGGACCGGACAGGAACATATTGATGCCTTCCGGCGTCAACAGGATCGTGCCCTTGAGCGCCAGGCGCTTGCAGATGTCCTGGTACAGGGGGCGCATTTCCTCAATGTTGTCGAAAGTGACAAATTTGTAGGCGGCGATATTGACGTGAGCGGCAGCTGCGGCGATGGCGGCATGCGCTTCAGCTTGTAAAGCAGTATTAGCTTGCATGGGGCGAAGGATCGGTGAAGGATCGGAAAACGGGAAAGCCGATATTATAGAACAATGTCCACGTTGGCCTCAGGGACATCCGGCCCGGCGGGGGGTGAGGCGGCTGGAGCATCTGCCGGTGGCACGAGGTTTTGTCCGGCAAGGCGCCAGCGCGGTAAAATAGCACTCTTTGCACAGCAGGCGAAACACACATGAGTACCGATGTCATCGAAGCCGGGAGCACCACGCTCGCCGCGCCAGCCAAGCCGGCCGCACCGGCTTTCGTTCACCTGCGTGTGCACTCCGAATACTCCATCGTCGACGGCCTGGTGCGCATCGACGACGTCGTCGCCGCCGCCGCCAGGGACAAGCAGCCGGCGCTGGCCATCACCGACCTGGCCAACCTGTTCGGCATGGTCAAGTTCTACAAATCCGCGCGCGGCAAGGGCATCAAGCCGGTCATCGGCGTGGACGCCTGGATCAGCAACGACGATAACCGCGACAAGCCTTCGCGCCTGCTGCTGCTGGCCAAAAACCGCATGGGCTACCTGCAGCTGTGCGAACTGCTGTCCAAGGCCTGGCTGACCAACCAGCACAAGGGCCGCGCCGAAATCCATCCCGAGTGGCTCGATGCGCTGGCGACCAGCGAATCGTCCCTGTCCCCGGGCGAAAACCAGGCCAATGGCCTCATCGTGCTCTCCGGCGCCCATTTCGGCGACGTCGGCACCGCCATCGAAAACGGCAACCTGGCGCTGGCCGAACGCTGCGCCCAGCGCTGGGCCGCGGTCTTCCCCGGCCACTTCTACATCGAAGTGCAGCGCGCCGGCCAGCCCAACCAGGAAGCCCAGGTGCGCCACGCCGTCGCACTGGCCGCCAAACTGGGCTTGCCGGTGGTCGCCACCCACCCGATCCAGTTCCTCTCGGCCGAAGAATTCATCGCCCACGAAGCGCGCACCTGCATCGCCGAAGGCGAAATGCTGGCCAACGCCAAGCGCGTCAAGCGCTTCAACGAAGAGATGCGCTTCAAGTCGCAGGCCGAAATGGCCGACCTGTTCGCCGACATGCCGGCCGCGCTGGCCAACTCGGTCGAAATCGCCAAGCGCTGCAACGTCGTGCTCACCCTGGGCAAGCCGCAATTGCCGAATTTCCCGACCCCGCCAGGGATGACCATCGACCAATTCCTGGTCGCCGAATCCCAGGCCGGCCTGGAACAGCGCCTGATCCATCTGTATCCCGATCCGGTCAAGCGCGAAGCGGCGCGCCCGCGCTACGACGCGCGCCTGAAGTTCGAGACCGATACCATCTGCAACATGAAGTTCCCCGGCTACTTCCTGATCGTGGCCGAATTCATCAAGTGGGCCAAGGAAAACGGCGTGCCGGTCGGCCCGGGCCGCGGTTCGGGTGCCGGTTCGCTGGTTGCATATTCGCTCCTGATCACCGACCTCGACCCCTTGCAATACAACCTGCTGTTCGAGCGCTTCTTGAATCCCGAACGCGTCTCGATGCCCGACTTCGACATCGACTTTTGCCAGGAAGGGCGCGACCGCGTCATCCAGCACGTGAAGGATTTGTACGGCAAGGAAGCGGTCTCGCAGATCGCCACCTTCGGTACCATGGCGGCCAAGGGCGCGATCCGCGACGTCGGCCGCGTGCTCGATTTCGGCTACAACTTCTGCGACGGCATCTCCAAGCTGATCCCGTTCAAGCCGGGCAAACCGGTGACCATCGCCGACGCCATCGAAGAAGAACCGATGCTCAAGGAGCGTCTGGAGAACGAGGACGAGGTCAAGCAGCTGCTGGCGCTGGCGCAGCAGGTCGAAGGCATCGCCCGTAACATCGGCATGCACGCCGGCGGGGTGCTGATCGCCCCCGGCAAACTGACCGACTTCTGCCCGCTGTACACCCAGGGCGGCGACTCGGGCGTGGTCTCGCAGTACGACAAGGATGACGTGGAGGCCGTGGGCCTGGTCAAGTTCGACTTTTTAGGCCTGACCACGCTCACCATTCTCGACCGCGCGGTGCGCTACATCAAGCAGCTCGACCCGGCCAATGCCGACTTCGCGTTAGAGAAGCTGCCGCTCAACGACAAGGCTTCCTACGAGCTGCTGACCAAGGCCAAGACGGTCGCGGTATTCCAGCTCGAGTCGCGCGGCATGCAGGGCATGCTGAAAGATGCGCGGCCCGACCGCTTCGAGGACATCATCGCGCTCGTCGCGCTGTACCGTCCGGGCCCGATGGACCTGATTCCCGACTTCTGCAAGCGCAAGCACGGCGAACGTTTCGATTACCCCGACCCGCGCACCGAATCCATTTTGTCCGAAACCTACGGCATCATGGTGTATCAGGAGCAGGTCATGCAGATGGCGCAGATCGTCGGCGGCTACTCGCTCGGCGGCGCCGACATGCTGCGCCGCGCGATGGGTAAAAAGAAGGCCGAGGAGATGGCCGAGCACCGCGAGATCTTCCGCGCCGGCGCCGCCAAGGATGGCCTGACGGCCGAAAAGGCCGACGAGATTTTCGATTTGATGGAAAAGTTCGCGGGCTACGGCTTCAACAAGTCGCACGCCGCCGCCTACGCGCTGCTGTCCTACCACACGGCGTACCTCAAGGCGCACCACACCGCCGCCTTCATGGCGGCCAACTTGTCGCTGGCGATGGACGACACCGACAAGATCAAGATCCTGGTCGAGGATTCGCTCGACGTGTGCGGCCTGACCCTGCTGCCGCCCGATATCAACCATTCCGACTACCGCTTCATGCCGGAAGGCCCGCCGCCGTCCGTCACCGGCAAGCGCGTCACCAACATCCGCTACGGCCTGGGCGCGGTCAAGGGTTCGGGCCAGTCGGCGATCGAAGCGATCATCGCCGCGCGCACCAGCGGCGGGCCGTTCACCGACCTGTTCGACTTTTGCAAACGCGTCGACCGCAAGCAGATCAACCGCCGCACCATCGAGTCCCTGATCCGCAGCGGCGCTTTCGACTGCTTCAAGGTCGACCGCGCGATTCTGTTGGCGTCGGTCCCCTTTGCGGTCGAAGTGGCCGACCAGGCCTCGGCCTCGGTCAATCAGGTCAGCCTGTTCGGCGGCGACGACAGCGACCTGGTGGCGCCGCCCGAGTACGTGAAGGCGACGCCGTGGACCGACCGCCAGAAGCTGTCCGAGGAAAAAATCGCGCTCGGCTTCTATTTGTCGGGTCACATGTTCGATTCGTTCGCGACCGAGGCGCGCCGCTTTGCGCGCACCAAGCTGACCGACCTGGAACCGTCGCGCGAGCCGCGCATGATGTGCGGCGTGATCACCGGCGTGCGCACCCAGATGACCCAGCGCGGCAAGATCCTGATCGTCTCGCTCGACGACAAGAGCGGCACGGTCGAAGTGACGGTTTACAGCGAAGTGGTCGAGTCGAACAAGAACATCTTCAAGGAAGATGAATTCCTGGCGGTGGTGGGCAAGGTATCGGAAGACCGCTTCAACGGCGGCTTGCGCATCACGGCCGAGAAGGTGTTCGATCTGACGTCCGCGCGCGTGCATTACGGGCGCCAGCTCGGCTTGTATTTGCCGACCCGGGTGGCGTCGTCGAAGATCGCCGAAGTGCTGCAGCCGCACCGTGCCATGACGGGCTTGCCGGTGGCAATGCGGGTCAAGCCGCAGGGCGTCGACTGCACCCTGCAGTTCGGGGACGACTGGCGCGTGGCGCCATCGGACGCCTTGACCCTGGCGCTGGAACAGGTGCTGGGGGCGCGCGAAGTCGCGGTGGAGTATTAAGGCGCGTCGAATATAGCTCCGTGGTTCCCGCGCCGAGGCGGCCCTCGGCGGGAACCACGGTTTTCAAGCTAACGCGATTAGAAGCTGGCCGCCGCCTTGCGGTTCTTGCGCAAGCGCTTCCACACCTTGATCTTGCGGCTGGCCGTCTGCCGGACCCTGAACACGAAATCCCCCGCCAGCGCGCGTTCCACCTGCCGGATCGTGCGCGCATCGTGACCGCGGTCGTACGACACCGTCTCAACCCCGCGCGCCGCCTCCAGCATGCTGGCGCAATCGCCATACAAACTCTCGACAAAGATCGGCTTGATGCGCGCGCGCACGCGGCGTCCCTCGGCGCGCGGCAGTTCATACGAATCCTTGACCACGCCGATATAAAAATAGGCGGCCGCGATATCGAAGTGCGTCTTCACCGACTCGTCCACCCCGCGCAGGTCCAGATGCTTGCGCGCCACCGACAGCGCGGCCGCCAGGTCCATGCACCACTTCTCCGAAATAAGCTTGGTGATGCTGGCCGCATGCTGGCGGTAGTCGATGATCGCATGCGGCACATACACCATGCTGGCGCACTGGCTGAGCAAGCGCGGCAGGGTCGACATGTCCTCGAACACGCGGCCCGGCGGAAAAACCGGTGCGTCCAGCTGCTGATAAATGGCGCGCCTGAAGATATTGGCCCAGACGTACATCTGGCGGTCGGCAAAGAAGGTATTCAAGATGGTGGCCTGGTCGCGCAGCAGGCCAGGCGGATAGCGCATGCCGACCCGGTGCGACTTCGCTTCCTGGTCCGGATACCACATCCGGAAGTCGCAGGCGATGACGTCCGGATGATGTTCTGCGATGGCCTGTTCGAGTGCCGCCAGCGAGCCTGCCAGCAGGCGGTCGTCGCTGTCGACAAAGACAATGTATTCCCCGCGCGCGGCGGCAAGGCCGTTATTGCGCGCCACCGCGATGCCCTGGTTGTCCTGCGCCAGCACCTGCGCGGCGATGTCGGGACGCGTGGCCAGCAGCGCACGGATGCGCGCCAGCGTGGCGTCGCTGGAGCCGTCATCGATGACGATCAGTTCATGGGCGCTGCCCATCTGGTCCAGCACCGAATCGAGGCACGGCCCGATGTAGTGCTGCACATTGTAGGCGGGGACGATGATGCTCAGCAGCGGCTGCGGCGCCGGGGCGTGCGTGGCCATAAGCGTTCGTGCTAGCGCGCCAGCCCGACCGGCGCGCGAATGATCTTGTTGACCTGGCTCTCGTGTACCAGCCGGTCGTGATGGTCCGACTGGTCGCGTTCGCGCTCCTTGTGCCACAGGTGGAACACTTCGGTCGCGAAAGCGCCATCCTTGCGCCGCACGCCTGCATTAAACAGGCGCACCACGAAATCGGCATCCTCGTGGCCCCAGCCGCAGAACGATTCGTCGAAGCCGTTCACACGCTCGATATCGCTGCGCCAGGCGCTCAGGTTGCAGCCTTTGATGCGGCGCATCGTAAAGCCGCTGCGTACGCGTCCGAGGTCGGGCAGGCGGATCGCCAGCTGCAGGATCTTCTGGATGTTCCCGGCGCGCCAGGCACGCCACCACACGTCCAGGCCCATTTCGTGCAGGTCGCGCTGCTCGGCCAGGGTGGCGCGGGTAAAGTCGGGACACAGAAGCACGCGGCTGCCGGTGATCATGCAGCCCGGCTGCGCCAGGCGCCGGTGGCTCGCCACGAAATCCTTGCGCGGCACGCAGTCGCCATCGAGGAACACCACATAATCGCCCCGCGCGGCGAGCACGCCCTGGTTGCGTGCGCGCGCCAGGCGAAAACCGTCGTCCGGCTGCCACACGTGGACCAGGCGCCTGTGCGTTCCGGCCGCGATCCGCTCGATGCAGTGGCGCGTGGCCTCGGTCGAACCGTCGTCGGTGACGATGATTTCAAAATCGTCATCTTCCTGCGCCAGGCAGGCGCGCAGCACCGCTTCCAGCGCATCCGGCCGGTTGTAGGTGCTGACGATCAGTGAAATGGTGGTAGGGCGTGGCACGATGATTTCCAGGTGAAGCGATGTTCACTGCCAGCGGCAGCATGCAGTGGTACATACGTATTATACGTGCCCGCCACAGTCAGTCCAGCGTATTGAGCGCCGCCCCGGCGATCCGGCTTCAGGCCAGCCCGCGCGCGGCGCGCACGGTGCGTTCATCGGCGCGCCGGCGCACCAGCGCGCGGTTGCTCGACGCTTCGTCACGCGCATTTTCGCGATGCCAGAGATGGAACACTTCCGTGGCAAAAGCGCCATCCTTGCGCTGGACCCCTGCGTTAAACAGGCGCACCACGAAGTCGGCATCCTCGTGTCCCCAGCCCTCGAAGCTTTCGTCGAAGCCGTTGATCGCCTCGATGTCGGCGCGCCAGGCCGCCATGTTGCAGCCCTTGATGCGGCGCCAGGTAAAGCGCTTCTGCACCCGGCCCAGGTCCGGCAATTTGAACAGCAGCTGCAGCACCTTGTTGATATGACCACGCGCGCGCAGCGCCAGCTTCTCGCCCAGCCCGAGCGCGTGCAGGTCGCGCCGCTCGGCCAGCACGCGCTGCGTGAACGCTTCGTCGAGCAGGATGCGGCTGCCGGTGACCATGAAGCCCGGTTGCGCCAGCATGCGGTGGCGCGCAACGAAATCGTGCTGCGGAATGCAGTCGCCATCGAGCAGCAGGATGTACTCGCCGCGCGAAGCCAGGATGCCCTGGTTGCGCGCCATCGCCAGGCGAAAGCCCTGGTCCGGCTGCCACGCGTGGCGCAGCGGCACTGGGGCGCGCTGTTGCAGGCGCGCGACGCAGTCCCGGGTCGGCTCGCCCGAGCCGTCATCGGCGATGATGATCTCGAAGTGGCGGTCGCTCTGCGCGAAGCAGGCCTCGACCACCGCTTCCAGCGCGTCCGGCCGGTTGTAAGTGGCGATGATGACGGAAATGAGTGCGTCCTGCTGCATGGTCAGGTTCCTGTGGCCGGGACCGGGGCCTGGGCCGGCTGGCGGGGCAGGCGCGCGCTCGCATACAGGGAGCCGGCAAGCAGCAGGAACCAGTACGCTTCCGTCACATCCCACAACAAGCTGTTGAACGAGGAGCTGACCACGTAGATTGCCCACAGCAGCACCAGCGCATCGGCATGGAAGGAGCGCACGGCCAGGGCCGGGCGCAGCAGGCTGGCCAGCATGGCGAAATACAGCAGCAGGCCGGGCAGGCCAAGCTGCGCGGCGATCAGCAAAAATTCGCTGTGCGGCTGGTGGCGCGTTTCGGCCAGTTTGTCCTCCGGCCAGTCCTGGCGCGCGGTCGGCGCATACACTTCGGCGAACGAGCCGGTTCCCAGGCCCGCCAGCGGATGGGCCACGATGATGCCGGTGCCGGCCCTCAGGTAACTCATACGCAGGCCATTGGGCGAGCGTTTCTGGTCGGTGCGCACTTCGGTGATCAGGTCATCGGTGCGCGCCTTGAAGTTGTTCGAGCTGGCGTAAAAGCCGACGAACAGCAGCACGATGGCGCCCACCCCGAAAATCGTGCGCAGCACCGTGAAGCGCACGCGCAGCAGGAACAGCACCACCATGCCCACGAACAGGGTGACGTAACCGGTACGGCCCTGGTTCAGGAAGATGATCGGTACGCTGAACAGCACCCCGGCCACCAGGCACGCCACGCGCGCCCGCGCGCCCTGCACGTAGGTCGCGCCGAGCATGCTGACCACGGTGGCAAAACTGAGCAGGATGCCGATCGTGATGTGATTTTTGAACGAGAACGCGTCCTTGGCGTCGCCGATGCGCCACCAGCCAAGCCGGGAGGTCGGCATCAGGTCGTGCCAGACCAGGTAGTTCGACGTAGCCAGCACGGTGGCGCCGCCGAGGAACGCGGCCAGCGCGCGGGCCGGCATGGCGCGGTCGCGCATGCTGGTGGCCACCGCGATGGGCAGCACCAGCAGGCGCGCATATTTTTTCAGGGCCGAGACGATGTCGGCCTGCGGCCCGATCGACCAGCTCGCGCCGATGGCCAGCAGCGCCAGCAAACCGAGCGCCAGCAGCGCCGGCGGCGTGCGCACGGCGGCTCGCAGCGGGGCGCTGGTGGCCAGCGCGCCCACGAAGCACAGCACGCACAAACCGGCAAAGACATTGGTCAGCCAGGTGGAGAACGGCACACAAAACAGCGCGAGCAGGAGCAGGTACTGGACCGCGCGCTCGAGCCGGGAAATCGGAAAAGCGGGAGAATCTTGCATTGTAGCAATAGCCTTGTTAAGCGACCTCGGTCGTGCATGCCGCGCCGGGAGCGTGGCGATACCGGGTGCAGGCCCCTTGCGGCGCCGGCACCCTGAAAATTGTTCGCCATTTTACAGTACCGTCTCTGGCGGGCGGCCGCCGCGCCGGTGCGAAGCCGGCGAAGCCGCTTCCCGATTGTATTTACACGCTGGCCGCGATGTTGTTATGGCCGCACGCGGACCGCCTGTGCGAGAATGTCGGGCCTCCGGTACCGGCCGCGTCTTAAGATGGCGGCATGCCGCAACCGCACATGGCTTGTAGCCTGAACGCGAAAGAAAACGATGGAAAATAGTGTCATAGTCCGGCGCCTGCTGGCTATCGTCAAACCTTACCGCGCGCGCGCGCTGATGTCGCTGCTGGCCATGGCCGGCACCGCCGTCACCGAGCCGGCGCTCGGCTATGCGCTGCAACTGCTGATCGATAAAGGCTTCGGCCCGAACCGGGTCGAATTCAGCCTGTGGCTGGTGCCACTGGTGCTGCTGTCGATTTTCATCGGGCGCGGCATCTTCACCTTCTCCACCGCCTACCTGAACAACTGGGTGATCAGCCGCGTGCTCAACGACCTGCGGCGCATGGTGTTCGACCGCTTGCTGCGCCTTCCCGTGGCGCGCTTTCATGAAGAATCGACCGGCAAGATCATCAACGTCGTCATCGGCGACGTGCGCCAGGTGGTCGACATGATCAACTCCGTGTTCGTCGCCTACGTGCGCGATTCGCTCGTCATCGTCGGCCTGCTGCTGATGCTGATGTGGACCAACTGGAAGCTGACCCTGATCGCCCTGGTGGTCATGCCGGTCACCGCCGGCATCGTGCGCACCACGGCCAAGCGCATGCGCCGCCTGAGCCGCGACAATCAGCGCGTGACCGCCGAGATGACCCAGGTGGTCGAGGAAGCGGCGCGCGGGCACCAGGTGATCCGCGTGTTCGCCGGCGAGCGTTACGAGCGCGAACGCTTCGAACAGCGCAGCAGCGCGCTGCTCGGCTTCTCGCAGCGCATTACGGTCGCCAGTGCCGCCACCGTGCCGATCACCCAGAGCGCCACCGCGCTGGCGGTGTCGGTGGTGATCGTCATCGCCATGTCATCCGGGATGACGCAGGGAGAATTCATCAGCTTCATCACCATGATGCTGATGCTGCTAGCGCCCCTCAAATCCCTGGTGGGCGTGAACGGTCCGCTGCAGCGCGGCATGGCCGCCGCCGAAACGGTGTTCGCCATGATCGACACCCCGGTCGAAGCAGACCCGGGCAAGGTCGTCATCGAGCGCGCGCGCGGGCACCTGCAGCTCCAGAACGTGCTGTTCCGCTACACCGACAACAACCCGCTGGCGCTGGGCGGCGTCACGCTCGACGTGCTGCCGGGGCAGACCGTGGCGCTGGTGGGCATGTCGGGCGGCGGCAAATCGACATTCGTGAACCTGGTCACGCGCTTTTATTCGCCGCAAGGCGGGCGCATTCTGCTCGACGGCGTGCCGTACGAAGACATCACCCTGCAAAGCCTGCGCGCGCAGCTGGCCATGGTCAGCCAGAATGTGGTGCTGTTCGACGACACCCTGGGCGCCAACATCGCCTACGGCGCCGAACGGGTCGACCCGGCGCGCCTGGCCGCGGCCATCACGGCGGCCCACCTGGACGACGTGGTGGCGGCCCTGCCGCAAGGCGTCAATACCCCGATCGGCGAAAACGGCATGCGCCTGTCGGGCGGCCAGCGCCAGCGCGTGGCGATCGCACGCGCCATCTACAAGGATGCGCCGATCCTGATCCTGGACGAAGCTACCTCCGCCCTCGACAACGAATCGGAACGCGCGGTGCAGGGCGCGCTCGACACCCTGATGGCCGGGCGCACCACGCTCGTCATCGCGCACCGCCTCTCGACCATCGAACGCGCCGACCGCATCGTGGTGCTCGACCAGGGCCGGATTGTCGAAGCGGGCCGCCACGACGAACTGCTGGCGCTGGACGGCATGTACGCCAACCTGTACCGCCTGCAGTTCGCCAACAAGGTGGAAGCATGAGCATTGGCCGCACCCTGATCATTTCGCCGAACTGGATCGGCGACGCGGTCATGGCCCAGCCGCTGCTGCAGCTGCTCAAGCAGCAGCATCCGGCGCGCCCGATCGACGTGCTGGCGCCGCCCTCGGTGGCGCCGGCGTGGCGCGCCATGGCGGAAGTCGACAGCGTGCTCGAAACCCCGTTCCGCCACGGCGCGCTACAGCTGGGCGAGCGCTGGCGCTACGCCAAGGTGCTGCGCGCGCGCGGCTACGTCGACGCCTACGTGCTGCCCAATACGATCAAGTACGCGCTGATCCCGTGGCTGGCCGGGATTGCGCGCCGGGTCGGCTACAAGGGCGAAATGCGTTACGGGCTGCTCAACGTCGTGCATCACGACGACAAGCCCAAACGCCCGATGGTGCCGTTTTACGCCGCCCTGGCCGGCGCGCCGGGCGCCGCGCTGCGGGCCGACGTGCCGCGGCCGGCGATGCGTGTCAGCCAGGAGCAGATTTTTGAAGTGCGCGCGCGCCATGGCATGGGTGGAGCGGGGCGGCTGGTGGTGTTTGCCCCCGGCGCCGAATTCGGCGCCGCCAAGCGCTGGCCGGCGCGCCACTTCGCCGCGCTGGCGCAATCGGTGCGCGAGCGGGATCCGTCTGCGCACATTGCGTTGCTCGGCTCCCCCAAGGACCGCGAAGCCTGCGCCGAGATCACGGCCCTGACCGGAACCGACGGCATCCACAACGTGGCCGGCGCCACCTCGCTGGCGGAAGCCATTGCGCTCATTGCCGGCGCCGCCGCGGTGGTGGCCAACGATTCCGGGCTGCTGCACATTGCCTCGGCGCTGAACCGGCCGGTAATTGCGCTGTACGGCCCGACCGATCCAGACCATGCACCGCCGTTCTCCGACATCGCGCGCTCGATCTCGCTGCGGCTGGCCTGTTCGCCCTGCCGCCAGCGCGAATGCCCACTGGGCCACCACGACTGCATGGAAAAGCTCGAACCCGCCATGGTCTGGCATGAGCTGCGCCAAATGTGAATCCGTCACCGCGCCGTGGGAGTAAAATCATGGCGCGATGCTGTTTTTGACAAGGTTAATTGATGAACCATCCCGTCATTCCGATCATGGCCCAGGGCAGCACCCGCCAGCGCAAGCGCCAGGCGCCCAAGGGCCGCCGCGTCGATCCGCAAGCGCTGCTGGAGGTGCAGGCGCTGCTGGGCGCGCAATCGCGCCAGCGCGACCTGCTCATCGAGCATCTGCACAGGATCCAGGATGCCTTCGGCTGCCTGTCGCACACCCATCTGGCGGCGCTGGCGCAGGAAATGAAGCTGGCGCAGACCGAGGTCTACGAGGTCGCCACCTTCTACCATCACTTCGATGTCGTCCGTGAGGGTGACAGCGCGCCGCCGGCGTTGACAGTGCGCGTGTGCGACGGCCTGTCGTGCGAGATGGCCGGCGCGCGCGACCTGATCGAGCGCCTTCCCGCCATCCTGGGCGTTGACGTGCGCGTACTGGCCGCGCCGTGCGTCGGCCGCTGCGAACAAGCCCCGGCAGCCGTGGTCGGCCAGCACCCGCTGGCCCATGCCAGCTGCGACACGGTGGCGGCCGCGGTGGCGCACGGCCACACCACGCATGCGCCCACCGGCTACATCGACTACGACAGCTACCGCGCCGCCGGCGGCTACGTGCTGGCACGCGAATGCCACGACGGCCAGCGCGATGCCGAAGCGCTCATCACGACCATGGAAACATCGAGCCTGCGCGGCCTTGGCGGCGCCGGTTTCCCGACCGGGCGCAAATGGCGCATCGTGCGCAATGAGCCTGGCCCGCGTTTGATGGCGATCAATATCGACGAGGGCGAGCCTGGCACTTTCAAGGACCGCTATTACCTCGAACGCGACCCGCACCGCTTCCTCGAAGGCGCGCTGGTGGCGGCCTGGGTGGCCGGCGTCGACACCATCTATATTTACCTGCGCGACGAATACCACGGCTGCCGCGCGATGCTCGAAACCGAACTGGCGCGCCTGCGCGCCGACCCGCCGTTCCAGTCCATGCCCGAATTGATCCTGCGCCGCGGCGCCGGCGCCTACATCTGCGGCGAAGAATCGGCGATGATCGAATCGATCGAGGGCAAACGCGGCATGCCGCGCCTGCGTCCCCCGTACGTGGCCCAGGTCGGCCTGTTCGGGCTGCCCACCCTGCAGCACAACTTCGAGACCCTGCACTGGGTGCGCGCCATCGTCGAGCAGGGAGCCGACTGGTTCAGCGGCCAGGGACGCCACGGCCGCAAGGGATTGCGTTCGTTTTCGGTCTCGGGCAGGGTAAGCGAACCGGGTGTCAAGCTGGCCCCGGCCGGCATCACCGTGCAGGAACTGATTGATGAATACTGCGGCGGCATGGCACCGGGCCACCAGTTTTACGGCTACCTGCCGGGCGGCGCATCCGGCGGCATCCTGCCCGCCGCGCTCAATTCGATCCCGCTCGACTTCGACACCTTGCAGCCGTACGGCTGCTTCATCGGTTCGGCCGCCGTGGTGGTGCTGTCGGACCAGGATTCGGCGGTGGCGGCCGCGCGCAACACACTGCGCTTTTTCAAGGACGAATCGTGCGGGCAGTGCACGCCGTGCCGCGTCGGCACCGCCAAGGCGCTGGCGCTGATCGAACAACCGCACTGGGACACGCCGCTGCTTGCCGAACTGTCGCAGGTGATGCGCGACGCGTCGATCTGCGGCCTTGGCCAGGCCGCGCCCAATCCATTCGACTGCGTCGTCAAATACTTTTCACATGAACTGGTGAAGCCATGAATGCGATCAGCAGGAGCAAGCATGCGGCGTTGCAGGGCGCGCCGGTGGAGCTGGAAATCAACGGCCGGCAGGTAGCAGCCTTTGCCCACGAAACGCTGATCGAGGTGGCCGCGCGCGAAGGCATCGAGATCCCGCGCCTGTGCTACAAGCCCGGCATGGACACGGCCGGAAACTGCCGCGCGTGCATGGTGGAGATCGATGGCGAGCGCGTATTGGCGCCATCCTGCTGCCGCCATCCGGCCGCCGGCATGAAGGTCAGTACCGACAGCGCGCGCGCCGTGGCCGCGCAAAAGATGGTGCTCGAACTGCTGCAGTCCGACATGCCCGAACGGGCCTACACGCGCCACAACGAAGTCGATTTCTGGGCGCGCAAGCTCGCTCTCGGCCAGCCGCGTTTCGCCGCGCGCAGCCAGCCGTCCCGCGACGCCTCGCACGCCGCCATCACCGTCAATCTTGACGCCTGCATCCAGTGCACGCGCTGCGTGCGCGCCTGCCGCGACGAGCAGGTCAACGACGTGATCGGCCTGGCCTTGCGCGGCGACCACGTCAAGATTGTGTTCGACATGGATGACCCGATGGGCGACTCCACCTGCGTCGGCTGCGGCGAATGCGTGCAGGCTTGCCCGACCGGCGCCCTGATGCCGGCGCGCGACGCCGCCCTGGCCGTACCGGACAAACAGGTCGATTCGGTATGCCCCTACTGCGGCGTGGGCTGCCAGCTGACTTACAACATCAAGGACAACAAGATCCTGTTCGTCGAGGGGCGCGATGGCCCGGCCAACCGCGAACGCCTGTGCGTCAAGGGCCGCTATGGTTTCGATTATGCGCACCATCCGCACCGCCTGACGGTGCCGCTGATCCGCCGCGCCGACGCGCCCAAGAGCGGCGAATTCACCATGGACCCGGCGCGCGTGCTCGATGTGTTCCGCGAGGCCACCTGGGAAGAAGCGCTCGATGCCGCCGGCGGCTCGCTGGCGCGCATCCGCGACACCTACGGCAAGCGCGCGCTGGCCGGCTTCGGCTCGGCCAAGGGCAGCAACGAAGAAGCCTATCTGTTCCAGAAGCTGGTACGCACCGGATTCGGCAGCAACAACGTCGACCACTGTACCCGCCTGTGCCACGCATCGTCGGTGGCGGCCCTGCTGGAAGGGATCGGATCGGGCGCGGTATCGAACCCGGTGATGGACGTGACCCTGGCCGAGGTGGTGATCGTCATCGGCGCCAACCCGACCGTCAACCATCCGGTGGCGGCGACCTGGATCAAGAACGCCATCAGGAACGGCACCAAGCTGGTAGTGTGCGACCCGCGCCGCTCGGACCTGGCGCGCAGCGCGCACCGCTACCTGCAGTTCAAGCCCGATACCGACGTGGCCCTGCTCAACGCGATGATGCACGTGATCGTGGCCGAAGGCCTGGTCGACCAGGACTTCATCGCCAGCCGCACCATCGGCTACGCGGAGCTGGAACAGAACGTGGCCGGCTACAGCCCTGAGCTGATGGCGCCGATCTGCGGCGTCGACGCCGACACCATCCGCTACGTGGCACGCCTGTACGCGACCTCGAAAGCGTCGATGATCTTGTGGGGCATGGGCATTTCACAGCACATCCACGGTACCGACAACGCGCGCTGCCTGATCGCGCTGGCGCTGATGACCGGCCAGATTGGCCGCCCCGGCACCGGCCTGCATCCGCTGCGCGGCCAGAACAATGTGCAAGGCGCGTCCGACGCCGGGCTGATCCCGATGATGTTTCCCGATTACCAGCGGGTCGACAACCCGCTGGCGCTGGCGAAGTTCGAACAGGCCTGGGGCATGCCGCTCGACTCCACGCCCGGCCTGACGGTGGTCGAGATCATGCACGCCATACCGCGCGGCGAAATCCGCGGAATGTACATCATGGGCGAAAACCCCGCCATGTCCGACCCCGACGCCAACCACGCCCGCGCTTCGCTGGCCGCGCTCGATCACCTGGTGGTGCAGGATATCTTCCTCACCGAGACCGCCTACCTGGCCGACGTGATCCTGCCGGCCAGTGCTTTTCCCGAAAAGACGGGCAGCTTTACCAACACCGACCGCCTGGTGCAGATCGGGCGCCAGGCCATCGATCCGCCGGGCCAGGCCAGGCAGGATTTGTGGATTATCCAGCAGATGGCCGCGCGCCTGGGCCTTGACTGGCAGTACGGCCATGTGTCGGAGGTGTTCGACGAAATGCGCCGCATCATGCCGAGCATCGGCGGTATTACGTGGGACAGGCTGGAGCGCGAGCACGCCGTCACCTATCCGTGCACCAAGGAGGGCGATCCGGGCCAGCCGGTGGTCTTCACCGAGCAGTTCCCGCGCGAGTCCGGCCGCGCGCGTTTCGTCCCGGCCGATATCATTCCGGCCGACGAGCGCCCCGACGCCGCGTATCCGATGGTGCTCATCACCGGCCGCCAGCTCGAACACTGGCATACCGGCAGCATGACGCGCCGCACGGCGGTGCTGGACGCGATCGAACCTGACCCGGTGGCGCTGGTCCACCCGCTCGACCTGGCGGCGCTGGGCGGCAAACCGGGCGACGTGGTGACCATTGCCTCGCGCCGCGGCGAAGTGGCCCTGTATGCGCGCGCCGACGACAGTTCGCCGCGCGGCGCGATCTTTGTGCCGTTCTGCTATTACGAAGCGGCCATCAACCGCCTGACCAATGCCGCGCTCGACCCGTTCGGCAAGATCCCCGAGTTCAAATACTGTGCCATCCGCGTGGCGCTCGGCGGCGTGGTGGAGCAGCAGGGCAGTTTCGGCGGCGGCCAGGTACTGGCGCGGATGAGCATCACATGACACTGCCGCAACTGAGCGACGCCCGCGCGGCCCTGACCCACGAGGTCGAGGTGCTCGATGAACGCGGCCGCCTCTCCACCATCGCCATCCCGGCCGAGCGGCCGCTGACGGTATATGTGGACAAGCGCGAGCTGGTCACGCTGATGACCCTGGGCGGCGCGCCGGAAGCGCTCACGCTGGGCTACCTGCGCAACCAGCGCCTGGTGAAATCGATCGCTGACATCGTCTCGGTACAGGTCGACTGGTCGGTCGATGCGGTGGCGGTGCTCACGCGCGGCGGCATCGCCGATGTCGAGGCGCGCACCTCGAAGAAGGTGGTCACCACCGGCTGCGGCCAGGGCTCGGTATTCGGGGGGCTGATGGACGATATCGACCAGATCGTGCTGCCACCCGATGCGCGCATTGCGCAGTCCACCGTGTACCGCATCGTCGAGACCATCCGCACGCAGCAATCGATCTACAAGCAGGCCGGCTCGGTGCACGGCTGCGCGCTGTTTTCGAACGCGGGCGAGCTGCTCTATTTCGTGGAGGACGTGGGCCGCCACAACGCGGTCGACGCCATCGCCGGGCGCATGTGGCTCGACGGCGTGGCCGGTAGCGACAAGGTGTTCTACACGACCGGCCGGCTGACGTCGGAGATGGTCATCAAGGGCGCGCAGATGGGCATCCCCTTCCTGCTGTCGCGCTCCGGCACCACGCAGATGGGCCACATGGTCGCCGACAGGATCGGCATGGCCCTGCTGGCGCGCTGCACCGGCAAGCACTTCCTGCTGCTGACTGGCCACGGGCGCCTCGACTTCGAGCCGCTGCCGCCCTGATGTCGCTGCCCGAGGCCACGCACGCCGCATTCGCGCTGCTGCTGTCGGGCGACGCCGCGCTATGGGGCATCGTCTGGATCTCGCTCAAGACCAGCGTGCTTGGCCTGCTGCTGGCGGCGCCGCCGGCGGTAGTGCTCGGCTATGCGATTGCCAGCTACCGCTTCCCGGGCCGCCGCATCGCCATCTGGCTGGTGCAGGCCACCTTGTCGCTGCCGACGGTCCTGATTGGCCTGCTGCTGTATCTGCTGCTGTCGCGCCACGGCCCGTGGGGTTCGCTGCACTGGCTGTTTTCGCAGCCGGGCATTGTGCTCGGCCAGTGCATCATCGCCACGCCGGTGCTGGTGGCCTTCACACTGGCGGCGGTGCAGGCGCTCGACCCGCGCTACGCCGACACCGCGATCGCCCTGGGCGCGTCGCGCTGGCGCACCATGCTCACGGTGCTGCACGAAGTGCGCTTCGGCGTCATGGCGGCGGTGATCAGTGGCTTCGGGCGCGTGATTTCGGAAGTCGGCTGCGCGCTCATGGTGGGCGGAAATATCGCCGGCGAAACGCGCACCATCACCACCGCCATCGCGCTCGAAACGAGCAAGGGCGAGTTCGCGCAGGGCATTGCGCTGGGCATCGTGCTGGTGGCGCTGGCGCTGGCCATGAACGGCGCGCTGATGCTGCTGCAGGGCGACACCCGCACCGCGGGAGCCGGCGCATGAGTGCCTTGCTGCGTATCGACAAGTTGCGCAAGGCCCATGGCCCACGCGTGCTGTTCGAGCTTGACGATGTGGTGCTCGACGCGGCGCGCGCCTACGTGCTCACCGGGATCAACGGCGCCGGCAAGAGCAGCCTGCTGCGCGTGCTGGCCGGACTGGAACCCGGAGAGGCATCCGGCGTCACGTGGCAAGGGCAGCCGCTGGCCTTGTCGCCGTACCCGCCGCTGCTGCGCGAGGCAATCGTGTATGTGCACCAGCATCCGGTGATGTTCTCGACCAGCGTGGCGGCCAACATCGGCTACGGCCTGCGTGCGCGCGGCGTCGCAAAAGCGCAGGCGGCGCAGGCGGTGGCGCAAGCCATGGCATGGGCCGGCGTCGAGCATCTGCAGGGCAGCGATCCGGCCCGCCTGTCGGGCGGCGAGGTGCAGCGCGTGGCGCTGGCGCGTGCCTGGGTATTGCGGCCCGCGCTGCTGCTGCTCGACGAACCGACCGCCAACCTCGATGGCGCCGCGCGCGAACAGGTGATCGCGCTCATCCCGGCCCTGGTGGTTGCCGGCAGCACGGTGGTGATGGCCTGCCACGACCGTGACCTGATCGGCATGTCCGGCGTGCAGCGCCTTAAACTACGTGACGGAAAGCTCGAATACAAATGATCAGGTACACCGCATTGGCCCTCTGGCTCTGCGCCGCCTCCCCGCTGGCCCTGGCCGCCGACCAGGTCCTGCGCCTGTCCACGACCACCAGCACCGACAATTCCGGCCTGCTGGCCTGGCTGCTGCCTCCGTTCGAGGCCAAGGCAGGCCTGAAGGTGCACGTGATTGCCGTCGGCAGCGGCAAGGCGCTGGAACTGGCGAAGAATGGCGATGTCGACGTCACCCTGGTGCATGCACGCGCCGCCGAGGATCGCTTCGTGGCCGACGGCCATGGCGTCGGCCGGCGCGACGTGATGTACAACGATTTTCTGCTGGCTTGCCCGCCGTCGGACCGTGCCGGCCTCAAAGGCGGGTCCGACATCGTCGCCGCCCTGCGCAAGCTGGCGGCCAGCGACGTGCGCTTCGTCTCGCGCGGCGATAATTCCGGCACCGACCAGATGGAAAAGAGCTACTGGAAGGCTGCCGGCGTGCTGCCGCCGCCGGCGCGCTACCTGTCGGCCGGCCTGGGCATGGGCGAGGTGCTGACCATGGCGGCCGAGCTGCAAGCCTGCACCCTGACCGACCGTGCCACCTTCGCCACCTACAAGGACAAAACCGGGCTGGCGATCCTGGTGCAGGGCGACCCCAGGATGTTCAATCCCTACGGGATCATCGCCGTCAATCCGGCGCGCCACCCGGGCCTCAACGAGCGCGGCGCGCGCCTGCTGATCGACTGGATCACGTCCGCCGAAGGGCAGGCCAGGATTGCCGGCTTCAGGCCGGGCGGCCAGCAGCTGTTTTTCCCGTCGGCGCAACGGTAGCGCAAGACTGTACCGGAAGGGCGTAAGATAGCGGCCTTGCGCGCGGCGCAGGGTGCGGTAAACAAGCCAGCGGCAAGGAGGAAGACGACGTGAGAGTTCTGTTATTTGGCGCCACCGGCATGGTCGGGCAGGGCGCGTTGCGTGAATGCCTGCAGGCCGCCGACGTGGAGCAGGTCGTGGCCATCGGACGCACGCCAACCGGGCAGCACCATCCCAAGCTGCGCGATCTGGTGCATGCCGATCTGTTCAACTTCGCCAGCGTGGCGGCGCAGCTGGAAGACTTCGATGCCTGCTTTTTTTGCGTCGGCGTGACGTCCTCGCGCATGAGCGAGCCTGACTACACCCGGTTGACGTACGACATGACCCTGGCCGCTGCCAACGCAGTGGTCGCGCTCAATCCGCGCATGGTGTTCGTATATGTGTCGGGCGCGGGAGCCGACAGCAGCGAAACCAGCGCCACCATGTGGGAGCGCGTGCGCGGGCGCACCGAAAACGCGCTGCTGGCGCTGCCTTTTCGCGGCGTGTACATCTTCCGCCCGGGGATGATCCAGCCGCTCGACGGCATCAAGTCCAAGACCACCGCTTACCGCATTTTCTATTCGCTGATGAAGCCCGTGCTGCCGCTGCTGCGCGGGGCCATGCCGAACCACGTGCTGACCACGCGCCAGGTTGGGCAGGCCATGCTGGCCGTGGTGCGCAACGGCGCGCGCAAGCGGGTGCTGGAGAGTGCCGACATCGCCGCGCTGGGGCGCAACGCCACCGCGCCGTAAGCCGTCGATGGGCCGGCGCCACCACCACAACGTGTATGTGATCGAGCTGTCGCAGGACGTGCTGTACGAACCGCGTTTCAAGAAGTCGAACCCGGATTACGTGACCGGAAAACCGTGCGTATACGTGGGGATGACGGGATTGAGTCCCGACCTGCGCTTCGACAAGCACAAGGCGGGCATCCAGGCCAACAAATTCGTGCAAAAGTATGGTCTGCGCCTGCTGCCCGCGCTGTACGCGGTCTACAACCCGATGCCCTACGCGGGCGCGGCCGACATGGAAGTCGAACTGGGCATCGGGCTGCGCGAGGCCGGCTACGGCGTGTGGCAAGCGTGACGCGTCAGCGCACGCTCTGGATCAGGAAGCTGGCCTGGCCGCAGCTGCTCTTCGAGCGCTTGACCTGGCCCGGGCTGCAACTGCGCGAGCTGCCGTTCTTGTCGTAGCAGGCATGCACCTCGCGCAAAAAGCGCCCGCCGCTTGCGCAGAACGGCAGCACGCCATCCCTGGCCAGACCCGGATTGGCGCTCTTGAAGGCGCTGTACAACTCCTCGTTCGTGGTGCGTACGGGCGCCGCCGGTTTCTGATACGGCTCGGGGATCGCCAGTTGATCCTTGAGTTTGGCCGACAGCTCGAAATACGCCGCCGGTTCCAGCCCGGAGCAGGTACCGTGCTTGCTCCATTCGTGGCCGATCAGTTTCGGCGACGGGAACAGCGGCGTGTATTTTTCGCGCACATCGTTTGGCAGCTTCTGGTTGCTGCAGTTGGACGGATAGCCCGATTCGTACTGCGGCCATAGCCCGTGCAGCACGAAGCCGAGCTGGCGCCCGACCGCGCATTGATCCGGATCGCTACGGCTGGCGCAGTAGGACGGCGACCAGCTCATCGCCACCGAATAGTAGTCGAACTGCCCGGTGACCGCCCGGGGTGCCTTGGCGTGAGCGGCCCCGGCCAGGGCCATCAGTGCCACCAGTGCGTATTGCCGTAATTGGACCATGATAGTGCTCCGCTTCAAGGGTTGAATGAATGACTATTTTATCTGCAATTGTGTGTAAATAGCATTGATCGAACCCCTTCCTGATTGAAACCAAGCTCCCGGCAAACAGGGACCGGCCCGGCGCTTGTCAGCCGGCTGATAAAATAGCCCGTTCTGGTCAACGTGAAGATTCAAAATGGAAAAAATCATCCCCTATTTCGGCGCCATCGATCTGGCCTTGCCGAATGAATATAACGAAGCGATCTACTCTGTCGACGGACGGGAAATTGACCTGTCGCTCGCTTTTTTCAACGCATTCGAGGGCGAGGATGGGATCACCGAATTTTCTGCGGTGAAAGATCTCGATCCGGCCGTGCTCGACCGGGTCGCCCGCTTCATGGAAGAGCTCGACAGCAAGATCGCACTGGCCCGGGCGGCCTGCATCGCCGACTTCCATGCCAATGGCGAAGTGCGGGACACGTACATCGATCATCATCTGTCCGAGTTGTCGCCCGAAGAACTGGCGGCACTGATTGACGGTACCGATGCATCGCTGCCGGTTGAAGAGCGCATGCTGGCGACGCTCCACCTGTGCCACATCGGTCTGCATCCCATGCCGGACGAATCGGACGGCTCGTTCGCCATGTTCGATTTCACCTTCGGCGAAGACCTGACCAACTATGTGGTCGCGGTCAAGTTCGCGGAAGACGGAACGATTCAGTCGGTCGACGTCGAAAGCTGATACGGCCCTGGACCGGGCCGCGCGTCAGGCAGCGCGGCGTGGCCGGCGCAGGCGCGCCACGCCGATGGCGGCCGCGCCGAGCGCCATCAGCGCGAGCGAGACCGGTTCCGGCACCGCATTGACCTGGCTGATCGCGAAAGCGGTCTGGCCGGTCCAGATCAAGCCGCGCGTTTGCACGCCGCCCGCGCTGCGGTAGTTGTAGACGTATTCTTCGCCGGTGATCGTCGAACTGTTGATCTGGTACCCGATGTCCGAGATGGACCACGTGGTGGAGAATTTCAGCGGGCCGCCGATCCGGTAGCCGAACCGTTCAATCGTGCATTTCCAGTAGTACTGGTCCCCCACGCCGCAACCGATGTAATCGTTGGAGCCGTTGTGCTTGAACGAAATCAGTTCGTTGGCCCCGAACAGCCCGTCCCGATTGACGTCGTCCGCGATAAAACTGCCGGCGATGACCGCTGCCGGATCGAAGCGGTCGGCTTCCTTGTCGAAAAAACCCGTATAGCTGAACTTGAACTCGATGGGCCCCGCCTGGGCTGCGGCGGTGCAGCATGCAAGTGCCGCCGCACTGATGAATCTACCGAACATGGCTACCTCCGCTGAGGAATGCTACGAATCGCCGGGGCTGGCAACGCACCCGGCCGGCCACGTGAAGGCCACGTGGTCAGCGGATCGTAGCAGGCGTGCTCGTGCGCTCGGTAGCATATGCGCAACACATAAAGGATTTACTGTAGAAAAAATTTATCATCGAAAATTTTAACTATGGGAATATTTTATTGGCCGTTTTCTTGGGCTGCGGCAAAAATTCTCTTGCCCAGCGCCATCACATCAGAATGACGTCGTACTGCTCCTGGTGATACGCCGTCTCCACCTGCAGCGAAATCTGCTTGCCGATGAAGTCGCCCAGCATCGCCAGGTGCTGCGATTCCTCTTCCAGGAACAGGTCGACCACCTCTTGCGAGGCGAGGATGCGGAACTCGCGCGGATTGAACTGCTTCGCTTCGCGCATCAGCTCGCGCAGGATTTCGTAGCAGATGGTGCGGCTGGTTTTCACCTGGCCCTTGCCGGCGCAGGCCGGGCAGGGTTCGCACAGGATATGCGCGAGCGACTCGCGCGTGCGCTTTCTCGTCATCTCCACCAGCCCCAGCGCCGAAAAGCCCGACACCGACACCTTGGTGCGGTCGCGCGAGAGCGTCTTTTTCAACTCCTGCAGCACCGCGTGGCGATGCTCGTTGTTGTCCATGTCGATGAAGTCGAGGATGATGATGCCGCCCAGGTTGCGCAGCCGCAGCTGGCGCGCGATTGCGTGCGCCGCTTCCAGGTTGGTCTTGAAGATGGTATCGGCAAAATTGCGCCCGCCAACGAAGCCGCCCGTGTTCACGTCGATCGTCGTCATCGCCTCGGTCTGGTCGACGATCAGGTAGCCGCCCGATTTCAGGTCCACCCGCCGTCCGAGCGCGCGCAGGATTTCCTCCTCCACGCCGTACAGGTCGAACAGCGGGCGCTCGCCCGTGTAGTGCTGCAATCGCGTGAGCACCGTCGGCGTGTAGGCTTTCGCAAATTCGACC
The DNA here is from genome assembly GCF_030846505.1 of Massilia pseudoviolaceinigra. Lineage (NCBI taxonomy): Bacteria > Pseudomonadati > Pseudomonadota > Betaproteobacteria > Burkholderiales > Oxalobacteraceae > Massilia > Massilia pseudoviolaceinigra. Next base: position 41,507 of record NZ_JAVCWL010000042.1, read on the forward strand.
AGCATGGCGTGGTTCTCGCGCGAGTCGACCTGGATGGTGGCCGTCTCGTCGTGCACGAAGTCGCGCAGCACGCGCTGGGCCAGGCTCAGGTCCTGGTACAGCAGGCTGGTGGCGGGACGCGTGCGTGCGCCGTGGCAGATCGCGCCCCAGGTCTTGCGCAGGTAGTCCACGTCGGCCGCCAGGTCGCTGTCGGAGGCTTCCTCGGCCATGGTGCGCACGATGTAGCCGCCTTTTTCCTCGGGCGGCAGCAGGCTGTGAAGGCGTGTCCGCAGCAGTTCGCGCTCCGATTCCTTTTCGATTTTCTGCGAGATGCCGATATGGCTGTCCTGCGGCAGGTACACCAGCATGCGCCCGGCGATCGAAATCTGGGTCGACAGGCGCGCGCCCTTGGTGCCGATCGGGTCCTTGATCACCTGTACCGTCAGCACCTGGCCGTCGAACAGGATCTTTTCGATCGGGGTCGGCGCCACGCTCGGGCCTTCATGGGTGCGCGCTTCCCAGATGTCGGCCACGTGCAGAAAAGCCGCGCGTTCCAGGCCGATGTCGATAAAGGCCGACTGCATCCCCGGCAGCACGCGCACCACCTTGCCCGAGTAGACGTTACCGGCCAGGCCGCGCGTGAGCGTGCGCTCGATGTGCAGTTCCTGCACGGCGCCTTGCAGGATGAGCGCCACGCGCGTCTCCTGCGGAGTGATGTTAATGAGGATGTCTTCGTTCATTGTTCAGGGCCGCCGTGCAGATGATGGTGTTAGGGACGAGGCCTGGGAGGCAGGGCCGCAGCGCGTGCGCAATCGCATCAGGCCAGCGGAATGCCCGCTTCGCGCAGCAGTTGCGCGGTCTCGAACAGGGGCAGTCCGACGATGCCGGAGTGGCTGCCTTCGATATGTTCGACGAACAGCGCGGCCAGGCCCTGCAGGCCGTAGCCGCCCGCCTTGTCGTACGGTTCGGGAGTGGAGCAGTAAGCCTTGATCGACGCTGGCGAAAGCTTGGCGAAGCGCACCTGGGACACCTGGGTGACCTGGCGCTGCATGTCGGTGTGATGGACCGCGATCGCGGTCAGCACCTGGTGCGTGCGTCCGGACAGGCGTTCGAGCATTTCCTTCGCCTCGATGGGCGAGCCGGGTTTGCCGAGGATCTGGCCATCGATGGTGACGGTGGTGTCGGCCGCCAGCACCGGACGCAGGGTCAGGCGGCGGTGCTGCACCATCTTCCAGCCGAAGGCCGCTTTTTCGTTGGCCACGCGCGCCACGTAGTCGATGGCCGCTTCGCCCGGGTTCACCAGTTCGGTCACGTCCGGACCGCGCGGCGTATCGTTGCGCAGCGTGAGCAGCTCGAACTCCACGCCGATCTGGCGCAGCAATTCACGCCGGCGCGGGCTTTTGGAAGCAAGGTAGATTTTTCTGTCGATCGGTTTCATCGGATTCCCGTTTTCTCAGACGCGATGATAAGGGTGATTCTGCGTGATCGACCACGCCCTATACAACTGCTCGGCAAGCATAACACGCACGATGCCGTGCGGGAGCGTCATACTGGAAATACGAATCAGCCCCTCGGCGCGCGCCTTGAGTTCGGGATCGAGGCCGTCGGCCCCGCCGATCAGGAAGACGGTGTCGCGCCCGTCCTGCTGCCACTGCATCAGCTGCTGGGACAGGCCCACGCTGGTCAGGTCCTTGCCGCGTTCATCGAGCGCGATCAGGCGTGCGCTCTTGGGCAGGACCGCTTCGATGCGCTCGCGTTCGAGCGCCATGGCGGTGGCCGCCGTTTTGCTGCCGGAGCGTTCGACCGGCTTGATTTCCTTGAGCACGATGCGCAATTCAGGAGGCATGCGCTTCGTGTACTCGGAAAAGCCGGTTTCGATCCAACCGGGCATCTTGTGGCCGACCGCAGCGATAATGAGCTGCATCGACGCTTACTCTGCGTCTTTTTTGGCGACGCGCTTGATGACTTTTTTGACCGGCACGGCGTCCGCTGGTGCTTTTGGCGCCTTGACGGCGGCTGCGCGTTTCGGCGGCAGTGCCTTGAGGGCCTTGACGGCTGCTTCTTCGGTCTTGGTCGCGGCGACCTTGACCACTTTGCCGACAGCTTTCGACGCTGCTTTTTTGGCAGGCGCCTTTTTGGCGGCGGCGGGGGTCTTGGCGGCTGCGGCTTTTTTGGCTGCGGGTTTGCGCTCATTGACCGGTTTGACTTCAGGCGCTTCCTGGGTCGAGGCGAGGTGCTTCGACTTTGGCTTCGCTTCGGCCGCTTCGGCTGCTTCCACGGTGCCTTTGCGCTTGGCCGCGCCGAGCTTCACAGGCTTGTCGCCCCAGATTTCCTCGAGACGGTAGTACTGGCGGATCGCCGGCTGCATGATGTGGACGATCATGTCGCCCAGATCGACCAGGACCCATTCGCCGGTGTCTTCGCCTTCGATGCCGATCACGTCGCCGCCGGCTGCCTTGACCTTGTCGCGCACGGAGGCGGCAAGCGCCTTGGTCTGACGGTTGGAGGTGCCGGAAACGACGGCGATGCGGTCAAAAAGGCTGGTCAGGTGAACGGTATCGAACACGGTAATGTCCTGGCCCTTCACATCTTCGAGGGCGTCGACGACGAGGGTCTGCAGTTTTTTAATATCCATTAGATTTCGTATAAATTATGTTGTTGAATATAGTCTAGCACTACCGGGGAGATAAGCGAGTTTGCCTTCTCGCCCCGTTGTAATGCCGCACGAATCTGGGTGGCGGAGATGTCCACGTCCAGCGTCTCGGCCAGGTAAGCCCTGCCGGACGGGGTGTTACGCAATTGCGCCAGGCTGCCCCGGCGCATGGTGAGTTCTTCGGCGACGGCCGCCGGCAATGCCGCATCGGCCATCGAAAATCCCGGGCGCGCAGCCACGCCGATATGGGCCAGCTCGAACAGCGCGCGCCATTCGCGCCAGCTGTCGAGCTGCTGCAGCTGGTCCGATCCCATCAGGAATACGATCGATGCCTGCGGCCCGAGTTCGGCGCGTACGCTGCGCAGTGTGTCGATGGTGTAGGTCGGCGTGCCGCGTTCGATTTCCTGCAGGTCCAGCGCGACCGGGCGAGCGGCGCCGGCAAAGGCCAGGCGCAGCATGGCGACGCGGTCGGCGTCGCTGGCCTGCAAGCGGCTCTTCTGCCACGGACTGCCGGCCGGCAGGATGCGCAGCTGATCCGGTTCGAGCAGGGTGGCAAACAAGGTGGCCAGCGCCACATGACCATTATGAACCGGGTCGAAACTGCCTCCCAGCAGTGCGACGCACAAGGTCACGTAAGGAGCCAGTCGCGATGGACCAGAAAGTCGCTGTACAGCGCCGCTTCGGCGCTGCCGGCTTCCGGGTGCCAGTCGTAGCGCCACTTGACGATCGGCGGCATCGACATCAGGATCGCTTCGGTGCGCCCGCCCGACTGCAGGCCGAACAGGGTGCCGCGGTCCCACACCAGGTTGAATTCCACATAGCGGCCGCGCCGGTATGCCTGGAAATCGCGTTCGCGCTCGCCGTACGGCGTGTCCTTACGGGCCATCAGGATCGGCAGGTAGGCCTTGACGAAGGAGTCGCCCACGCTTTGCGTCATCGCGTACGACAGGTCGAAACCGGCTTCGTTGAAGTCGTCGAAGAAAATCCCGCCCACGCCGCGCGGTTCCTTGCGGTGTTTCAGGTAAAAATAATCGTCGCACCAGCGCTTGAAGCGCGCGTGCAGCGTGCTGCCGAAGGGCGCGAGCGCATCATGGCAGGTCTGGTGGAAGTGGCGCGTATCGCCTTCGTCGCCGTAGTAGGGCGTCAGGTCCATGCCGCCGCCGAACCACCATACCGGCTCCTCGCCGGGTGCGGTGGCGGTGAAGAAGCGCACGTTCATGTGGACCGTCGGCGCGTACGGATTGCGCGGATGGACCACCAGCGACACGCCCATCGCTTCCCAGGCGCGGCCGGCCAGTTCGGGACGCGAGGCCGCGGCCGATGGCGGCAGGTTGGCGCCCATCACGTGCGAGAAGTTGACGCCGCCGCGTTCCAGGACATTGCCTTCCTCGATCAGGCGCGAGATGCCGCCGCCGCCCTCGGGCCGTTCCCATTCTTCATGCAGGAACGGCTTGCCGTCGGCGTCTTCGAGCGCTTGCACGATGCGCGCTTGCAGGTCGAGTAGCCAGGCCTTGACGGCCGCAGGGGAAGGGGATGACATCGGGGAGCGGGATCGGGGAATAAAAATTGAGGACGAATTGTACACCGTCCGCGCATTTTATGATATGCGCAGCTAATACACCGTCGTTTCTGCCAATGGCAGGAACGACGGGGGCTGCGGCAATGTCGGTGACTACGGGGACGATGGCAGGCGCTTAGTGCTTCAACCCACGCCACCCAATATCACGGCGGAACTGCGCGCCGTTGAAGTGGATTTTGTCGACCGTTTCGTAAGCCTGCTTCTGCGCCATCTTCACGCTGTCGCCCAGGCCGACCACGCACAGTACGCGCCCACCGCTGGTCACCAGCTTGCCGTTGGCCTGCTGCGTACCCGCATGGAAGGTCACGCATTCCGGCGTTTCGGCGGGAATCCCGTCGATCACATCGCCCTTGCGCGGATCGTCCGGATAACCGGCGGCGGCCATGACCACGCCCACCGCCGTGCGGCGGTCCCATTCCAGTTCGACCGTGTCGAGCGTGCCGTTCACCGCATGCTCCATCACCGTCAAAAGGTCGCTCTTGAGGCGCGCCATGATCGGCTGCGTCTCGGGGTCGCCCATGCGGCAGTTGAATTCCAGCGTCTTCGGGTTGCCTTTGTCGTCGATCATCAAGCCCGCATACAGGAAGCCGGTGAACGGAATGCCGTCCTTGGCCATGCCGTTGATGGTCGGGTTGATAATCTCGCGCATCACGCGCGCATGCATGGCCGGCGTGACGATCGGCGCCGGCGAATATGCGCCCATGCCGCCCGTGTTCGGACCTTCATCGGCATCCTTGAGGCGCTTGTGATCCTGGCTGGTCGCCAGCGCCAGGATGTTCTTCCCGTCGCACATGACGATGAAGCTCGCTTCCTCGCCCGCCAAAAACTCTTCGATCACGATGCGCGCGCCGGCGTCGCCGAAACGATTGTCGGCCAGCATATGGTCGACCGCCTGGTGCGCTTCTTCCAGTGTCATCGCGACAACCACGCCCTTGCCGGCCGCCAGGCCGTCGGCCTTGATGACGATCGGCGCGCCGTTGGCGTCGATGTAGGCGTGCGCCTGCGCCACGTCCGAAAACGTCTGGTAAGTCGCCGTCGGAATGCCATGGCGCTGCATGAAGGCCTTGGCGAAGTCCTTCGAGCTTTCCAGCTGCGCCGCTTCTTTGGTAGGCCCGAAAATCTTCAGGCCGCGGCCGCGGAACAGGTTGACGATGCCGGCCGCCAGCGGCGTCTCGGGACCGACCACGGTCAGGGCGATGCCTTCGCGCTGGGCGAATTCGGCCAGCTGCTCCGGATCGGTCAGTTCGACGTTGACGAGGCGGATGTCGCGCGCCGTGCCGCCATTGCCCGGGGCAACGTAGACCATCTGGATACGTTCGGATTGGGCCAGTTTCCAGGCCAGTGCATGTTCACGGCCGCCAGAGCCGACTACCAGGATTTTCATAGGAGCTTAATCTTCGATCAGGACGTTGGTATAGACTTCCTGCACATCGTCGAGGTTCTCGAGCGCGTCGAGAATTTTTTGCATCTTGATGCCGTCTTCGCCGCCGATCACGGTCTCGGTCGACGGTTTCATGATGATCTCGGCCACTTCGGCCTTGAAGCCGGCCGCTTCCAGTGCTTCCTTCACGGTGGCGAAGCTGAACGGATCGCACAGCACTTCGAAACCGCCTTCTTCGTCGGCCACCACATCTTCGGCGCCCGCTTCGAGGGCCGCTTCCATCAACTTGTCTTCGTCCACGCCGGGCGCGAACAGGAACTGGCCGCAGTGCTTGAACATGAAGGCGACCGAACCTTCGGTGCCCATGTTGCCGCCGTGTTTATTGAAGGCGTGGCGCACTTCGGCCACCGTGCGTACGCGGTTGTCGGTCATGCAGTCGACGATGATGGCCGCGCCGCCGATGCCGTAGCCTTCGTAGCGCACTTCTTCGTAGTTCACGCCTTCGAGTCCGCCCGAGCCGCGCAAGATGGCGCGCGTGACGTTCTCTTTCGGCATATTGGCGTCAGCCGCCTTGTCCACCGCCAGGCGCAGGCGCGGATTGGTGGCGATGTCGGGGCCGCCCATGCGCGCGCCAACGGTGATTTCCTTGATCAATCGGGTCCAGATCTTGCCGCGCTTGGCGTCGGTAGCGGCCTTCTTGTGCTTGATATTGGCCCATTTGCTGTGTCCAGCCATGTCGAAATTTCCTTAGACGGTATGCATCAGTGGCCGACATTTTACCATAGCGGCCCTGCCAAAATCCGCCGGCCGCCAGCCAGTTTGCGCGATTCGTTCTACAATCGGTGCATGAACAAAAGCGCAACGGCCGCCGCCGCCCACTTGACCCCGCGCCCGGCCCTGCTGGCCGGCCTGACCCTCGCCATCGCGGGCGCGGTGCTGTTTTCGGCCAAGGCCGTCCTGGCCAAGCTGATGTACCGCTACCAGGTCGACGCCGTTACCGTGATCGCGTTTCGCATGCTGTTCTCGCTGCCGGTGTTCGCCGCTGTCGCGCTCTGGAAGATGCGCACCGAAGCGCCGCTGTCCCCGCCCGACCGCTGGCGCCTGGTGTTCCTGGGCGTGATCGGCTACTACCTCTCCAGTTACCTCGATTTTCTCGGTCTGCAGTTCATTTCGGTCGGGCTGGAACGCCTGATCCTGTTCCTCACGCCGACCTTCGTGCTGCTCATTACCTCGGTGTTCCTCAAGCGGCACATCAGCCGCATCGAGTGGCTGGCCCTCCTTGTATCCTACTGCGGCATCGTGCTGGTGTTCGTACACGACTTGCACGGCGGCGCCGGCAGCACCGCCATCGGCGCGCTGCTGGTGCTCGGCTCGGCCCTGTCGTACGCGGTCTACCTGTTGATGTCGGGCGAGATGGTGCGCCGCATCGGCTCCCTGCGCCTGGTGGCGTATGCGATGTGCGTATCGAGCGTGGTCTGCATCGGCCAGTTCTTCGTGCTGCGGCCCGTGTCCATGCTGGTCCAGCCGGCGGCGGTGTACTGGTATTCGCTGGCCAACGGGATTTTCTGCACCGTGCTGCCGGTCTTCATGACCATGATCGCGGTGCAGCGCATCGGCGCCTCCACCGCTTCGCAGGCCGGCATGATCGGCCCCGTCTCGACCCTGTTCCTCGGCGCGCTGGTGCTGGGCGAGCCGATCACCGGCGTGCAGGTGGGCGGCACCGCGATGGTCCTGGCGGGTATTTACATGCTGTCGAAGAAAAAATAGCCATCCACACCCGACCCACGAAAGCAGACTGAATGAGCCATCCGACCAAGCCCCGCATCGCCCTGATCGCCCACGACAAGAAGAAGGACGACATGATCGTGCTCGCCGCCGAGTACATCGATTTCCTGCGCGGCTGCCAGCTGATGGCGACCGGCACCACCGGCGCGCGCCTGATCAAGGAACTCGGGCTGGCGGTCGAACGCAAGGAGTCCGGCCCGTTCGGCGGCGACCTGCAGATCGGCGCGGCCCTGGTCGAGGGCCAGATCGACGCGGTGGTGTTCCTGCGCGACCCGATGACGCCGCAGCCGCACGAGCCGGACATCAACGCGCTGGTGCGCGCCTGCGACGTGCACAATGTGGCCTGCGCCACCAATCTGTCGACCGCCCATTTGCTGCTCTCGCAGCTCAGGCTCGCGGCCGCATAAACAAGCTTAGAATCAACAAGGAGTCCAGCATGATGGCAAAAGCAATCCGTATCAACCGCACCGGCGGCCCCGAAGTGATGGAATACGTCGATGTGGAAGTGAGCGAGCCCGGACCGGGCGAAGCGCGCGTGCGCCACGCCGCCTGCGGCGTCAATTTCATCGACGTGTACTTCCGCACCGGCTTGTATCCGCAGCCGCTGCCGGCGGGGCTGGGCATGGAGGGCGCCGGCGTAGTCGAGGCGGTGGGCGAGGGCGTCACCGAGGTGGCCGTGGGCGACCGCGTGGCCTACGCGGGCCGTCCGAACGGGGCCTATTCCGAAGTGCGCAACCTGCCAGCCGCGCTGCTGCTGCGTCTTCCCGACGCGATCTCGTTCGAGACCGGCGCCGCCATGATGCTGCAGGGGCTGACCGTGCAGTACCTGTTTCGCCGCACCGTGCCGCTCAAGCGCGGCGACACCATCCTGTTCCACGCGGCGGCCGGCGGCGTGGGCCTGATCGCGTCGCAATGGGCGCGCGCGTTGGGCGTAAACATGATCGGCACCGTCGGTTCCGACGAAAAGGCGGCGTTGGCCAAGGCGAGCGGCTGCAGCCACGTCATCAACTACAACACCGAGGATTTCGTGGCGCGCGTGATGGAGATCACCAATGGCGAAAAGGTCTCGGTGGTGTACGACTCGATCGGCAAGGATACCTTCACCAAGTCGCTCGATTGCCTGCGCCCGCTCGGCATGATGGTCAGCTTCGGCAATGCGTCCGGGCCGGTGCCCGATTTTTCGCTGGCCGAACTGTCCGCGCGCGGCTCGCTGTTCATCACCCGTCCGACCCTGTTCAGCTACGCCGCCAGGCGCGCCGACCTGGAAGCCATGGCCGCCGATCTGTTCGCGGTGGTGGCCAGCGGCGATGTGAAGATCGATATCAACCAGACCTACAAACTGGCCGATGCCGCGCAGGCGCACATCGACCTGGAAGCGCGCAAGACGACCGGCTCGTCGATCCTGGTGCCATGAGCGCGCCCGACGACGATGGCTCGCCCAAGTTCGGTCGCCTGCTGATCGGGCTTGTGCTGGCGGTGCTGCTGATCGTGGGCATCACGTTCGGCTCGGAGGCGTGGCTCGGCCATCCATAGCAAGCCGGCCGCACAAAGAAAAACGCGCACCGTGAAGCGCGTTTTTTTGTAAAGGGCAGGCCAATCAGCGTTCGCGTTTGAGTTCGACCCGCCTGGCCACACCGCTCACGCCCGGGAATTCGGCAAAGGCGCTTTGCACCAGTGCCGGCATCAGCGCCGGCGTGGACATTTCGCGGCTCATGTTATACACGGTGACGTCGAACAGGCGCTTGCCGCCGGGGATAGCCTTGATCGCCACCTGCAGCTCGCGCCGGTATTGGTGATCGATGCGCTCGCGGTACATCGGCGCGCCGCTCCAGAACGGATCGTAGAAGGGGCTGTGCCAGCCGCCCCAGTAGCGCCGCGCGCCCCAGTAGCGGCCGCGGTAGCCGTAGCCATAGCCGCCGAAAGCGAAACGCGGGTGCGGGATGAAGAAGGGATCGACCACGTCGACCACGCGCACCGGCACGTCGGTGGTGGTGAATTTCATCGAGATTTTCAGGGTCGGCTTGCCGCTTTCGCCGGCGTCCTGGAAACCGAGGCGCGCCAGCTGGCCGCGCACCAGGTTCTGGTAGCTGCGCAGTTCGAGCGTGTCGTCCTGCACCGGCGGCGCCTCGAACACATAGGTTTTATCCTGCAGCTCGGCCGGCCACTGGTGAAAGGTGGTCACATTGCTGCGGATCGTCGTCGCACAGCCTCCCAGCAGCAAGGTCAGGGCCGCACCGGCAGCCATCAATAATCGTCTCATCGCATTACTCCCATACTCAAAACGGATTTCACCGAAGCTAACTTTATGGCTCACAGTCTATTTTCGCAGAATTTTTACAAGTTGTTACCCGGTACACACTGCGATACAGGCAATGAGGAACGGCGCAACGTTGCGGTATTGGTAAAATAGGCACCCGACTCACCCGTCCTTCCCGAGATCCCATGCGCACAGACACTCCGCAAACCATCTATCGCAAAGATTACACACCGCCCGGCTTTCTGGTGGAAACGGTCGAACTTGGCTTTGATCTCGACCCGGAACGCACCATCGTCGCCAGCCGCCTGACCATGAGCCGTAATCCCGTCAGCAAGGTACGCGAGATTGAGTTGCATGGGGAAAATATTGTCCTGGTCGCCCTGCGGATGAACGGCAAGACCCTGTCCAAGCGCGATTACCGGCTGGACGACAAGATGCTGGTCATTCCCAACGCGCCCGACGAGGTCACCTTGGAAATTGAGACTCTGACAGTACCCGTCAAGAACACGACGCTGAATGGGTTGTACGTGTCTAACGGCAACTTTTTTACGCAATGCGAGGCTGAAGGTTTCCGCAACATAACGTATTTCCCCGACCGTCCCGACGTGATGGCGAAATACACGGTGATGCTGCGCGCCGACAAGGCGACCTATCCGGTGCTGCTGTCGAACGGCAACCTGATCGAGGAGGGCGATCTGGGCGATGGCCGCCATTTCGCCAAGTGGGAAGACCCGTTCAAGAAACCATCCTACCTGTTCGCCCTGGTGGCGGCGCGCCTGGTGTGTCAGGAAGAAACCTTCAAGCTGGCCGACGGCCGCTCGGCGCTGCTGCAGGTGTGGGTGGAAGAGGGCAATCTCGACAAGACCGATTACGCCATGCAGTCGCTCAAGAACAGCATCCGCTGGGATGAAGAGCGCTTCGGGCTCGAACTCGACCTGGACCGCTTCATGATCGTGGCGGTGGGCGACTTCAACATGGGCGCGATGGAAAACAAGGGCCTGAACATCTTCAACACCAAGTTCGTGCTGGCCAATCCGCGCGTGGCCACCGACATCGACTACGCCGGCATCGAGGCCGTGGTCGGACACGAGTATTTTCACAACTGGACCGGCAACCGCATCACGTGCCGCGACTGGTTCCAGCTGTCGCTGAAAGAAGGGCTGACGGTATTTCGCGACCAGGAATTTTCGGCCGATATGATCGGCACCGAGAGCGGGCGCGCCGTCACCCGCATCGACCAGGTGCGCACCTTGCGCCAGGCCCAGTTCCCGGAAGACGCGGGGCCGATGGCGCATCCGGTGCGTCCCGACTCTTTTGTGGAGATCAATAACTTCTACACCGTCACCGTGTACGAAAAAGGCGCGGAAGTGGTGCGCATGTACCAGACCCTGCTTGGGCGCGAACGCTTCCGCAAGGGCATGGACCTGTATTTCGAGCGGCACGACGGCCAGGCCGTGACCTGCGACGACTTCCGCGCCGCGATGGCCGACGCCGGCGGGCGCGATCTGACCCAGTTCGAGCGCTGGTACAGCCAGGCCGGTACGCCCGTGGTGCGCGCCGAAGGCCGCTACGACGCCGACGCGCTCACCTACGAGCTGACCCTGACCCAACGCTGTCCGGCCACGCCCGGGCAGGAAGACAAGCTGCCGTTTCATATTCCGGTGGCGGTGGGCCTGCTGGGCGCCGACGGGCGCGACCTGCACCTGAACGTCGATGGCCTCGATGCCGTCACCGCGGTGCTGGAACTGACCGAAGAAACGCGGACCTTCCGCTTTTCCGGCGTGAAGGAAGCGCCGACGCCATCGATCCTGCGCGATTTTTCCGCGCCCGTGGTGCTCGAATACGACTACACCGACACCGAACTGCTGCACCTGTTCAGCCACGACAGCGACCCGGTCAACCGCTGGGAAGCCGGCCAGCGCCTGGCGATGGCGCGCCTGCTCAAGCTGACCGATGCCGTGGCCAAAGGTGACACCTTGACCCTCGACACCACCTTCATCGAGGCGCTGCGCAAGATCCTGGCCGACGAATCGCTCGATGCCGCCTTCCGCGAACAAGCCTTGCTGCTGCCGTCCGAAACCATGATGGCCGAGCAGATGCACGTGGTCAATCCGCAGGCCATCCACCAGGCGCGCCAGTTCGTGCGGCGCACCATCGGCCAAGCGCTGCGCGTCGACTTGCGCGCCCAGTACGCCGCCAACCAGACGCCCGGCGCGTACAGTCCCGACGCCCTGTCGGCGGGACGGCGCGGCCTGAAAAACCTGGCCCTGGCTTACCTCGCGTCCACTTCCAGCGAAGAGGGCATCGCCCTGGCGCAGGCGCAGTTCGACAACGCCGGCAATATGACCGACCGGGTAGCCGCGCTGGCGGCCCTGATCCATGCCGGCGCTGCCTCGGCGCAGGTCGCGCTACAGTCGTTCTACGCCGACTTCGACAACGAGGCGCTGGTGATCGACAAGTGGTTCGCGATGCAGGCGTCAGCCCCGGCGACCGATGTCGCCGCGGTGCGCGAATTGATGCGCCATGCGGCCTTCAACATCAAGAACCCGAACCGCGCGCGCAGCCTGGTATTTACTTTCTGCGTCGGCAATCCGTCGCAGTTCCATGCGCCGGACGGCAGCGGCTACGCGTTCTGGGCCGAGCAGGTCATCGCGCTCGACGCCTTGAATCCGCAGGTGGCCAGCCGCCTGGCGCGCTCCATGGACCGCTGGCGCAGGTACGCGCCGGCGCTGCAGGCGCCAATGAAAAAGGCCTTGCAAAAGGTCGCCGGCGTGAAAAAATTATCGAACGACGTGCGCGAGGTGGTGAGCAAGGCGCTTGCCAACTGATGCCGTCGTCAGCAAAGAATGTAAACAAACCAAAGGGAAGTGAATGAAACGCGTCAGTCTCACGCAACACCTGGTCGAAGAACAACGGCTGCACAACTCCATCCCGGCCGAACTGCGCCTGCTGATCGAAGTGGTCGCACGTGCCTGCAAGACCATCAGCCATGCGGTCGGCAAGGGAGCGCTCGGCGATATCCTCGGCAGCGCCGACACCGAGAACATCCAGGGCGAAGTGCAGAAAAAGCTCGACGTGATCTCCAACGAGATCCTGCTCGAAGCGAACGAATGGGGCGGCCACCTGGCGGCCATGGCGTCGGAAGAGATGGAGTCCATCCATCCGATCCCGAACCGCTATCCGATGGGCGAGTACATGCTCTTGTTCGACCCGCTCGACGGCTCGTCGAACATCGACGTGAACGTCTCGATCGGCACCATTTTCTCGGTACTGAAGGCGCCGGAAGGCATGGGCACGCCGACCGAAGCGGACTTCATGCAGGCTGGCAGCATGCAGGTCGCCGCCGGCTACGCCGTGTACGGCCCGCAGACCATGCTGGTGCTCACCACCGGCAATGGCGTGAACTGCTTCACCCTGGACCGCGAAATGGGCTCGTGGGTGCTGACCCAGCGCCACATGATGATTCCCGAGGCGACCAAGGAATTCGCGATCAATATGTCGAACTCGCGCCACTGGCATGCGCCGGTGCAGCGCTATGTCGACGAGCTGCTGGCCGGGTCGACCGGCGTGCGCGGCAAGGACTTCAATATGCGCTGGGTCGCCTCGATGGTGGCCGACGTGCACCGCATCCTGAACCGCGGCGGGATCTTCATGTACCCGGCCGATACGCGCGACACCTCGATGCCGGGCAAGCTGCGCCTGATGTACGAAGCGAACCCGATGGCGATGATCGTCGAGCAGGCCGGCGGCGCCGCGACCGACGGGCGCACCCGTATCCTCGATATCGCCCCGCACAAGCTGCACCAGAGGGTGCCGGTGTTCCTGGGATCGAAGAGCGAAGTCGAGCGCGTGAGCAGCTATCACGCCGAGTAAAAGTGGTCTTTTTCACAAAAAAGTAAAAGAACGCGCATTCGCACTAGCAATTTTGCAGCGTTCTTTGCTAGAATACGCGTCTTCGCCGATTTAGCTCAGTTGGTAGAGCAGCACATTCGTAATGTGAAGGTCGCCAGTTCGATTCCGGCAATCGGCACCAAGTACATGCATCAAAGTCAGAACCCGCACGCCTCACGGCGTAGCGGGTTTTTTCTTGTGGGTGCTGCGCCCGACTTCTCTTTGTTTCCGCTCCGCTGACTGGCCCCGGTGCTCAGCCCATAGCTCCGCCGCGACACGTGATGGGCCGTTCATAGTCAGTCATGGCGTCGCGGCAATGAACGCCAAGAACGCGTGTTGGAGCCGGTGCAATGCGCGCACCGGCTTTGAATATTCGGCCGACTAATTATAAAGGCAAGTAGTCCGGCTGATAATTTTCGCCGCGAATGCGTGCGCCAGGTCCATAAAAATGCCCGAAGAGGGCGGGCTCGGCGGAGATAGGTCGACCGGTGACGAGCTGCAATGGCGTGTCCCCGGACTCCTCAGACGCGATTCATCAGCGTGCGCGCTTCCTGGCGCACCACGCGTCCGACGATGATGCATTCACCACCGCGGCAAGCCCGCCGGTGGTACGCCGGGTCCGGATTCATGGAAGATAGATACCATTCGCGGCCGTCGCGCACCAGTTGCTTGACCACGGCTTCGCCATCGAAATTTACCGCGTACAACTCGTTGTTGATCGGTTTGGTGTCCGCGATATTGATGACCACGACATCGCCTTCGATCATCAGCGGCCACATGCTGTCGCCCTTGACGCTGATGGCCAGCAGGCATTGCGGCACCAGGTCGTTTTTCTCGATGAAGCGGCGCGGCAGATTGATGGTCGTGTCGGTTTGATCCTCTTGCGAGGCCTCGAAGCCCATGACGCCGGCGCGCAGCGTCAGGCTGACCTTCTTGATGGGGATGTATTCATCCTGATCGGCATCGATCGTGATGCGCCTGCCGACGAGGCGGAAATCGTTCTCGCGCGACTGCGCCATGGCCATCGCATCCTTGGCGGCGGCGTAGTCGTCCGCATGCGCGGCCAGCGCCGTGCTGAAGGCCGAGATCGGCACGCCCAGCAGCTTCGAAAACTTGATGGCGACGTCGATATTCAATGGAATTTTTCCGTTGAGATATTGGTTCAACGCGCTTTGGCCAAATTCCATCTGGTTGGCGGCGGCTTCCTGGGACGCGGGCAGCCCTTGGCTGCGGCGCGCGTGTTGCCACTCAATGAAGAGTTGCTTGAGCTGCGCTGCTTCCGCGAGCTCGTGTTGGTTTAGGGGGAGGGCTGGCATAGACCGAACAATATAAGTAAAACTAATAAAATGCAATCAGTCTGACTGTTGACAAAAGCGATTAGTAAGACTAATATAGTGGTTATGAACACAACGATACCGATCCGGGTCTTGCCCGGCTTTACCAGGGTCTTGCTTCGGCAGGAGGTCGCGATCTCCTGCAGTTCGCGGGGCCGGTTCAAGCCACCTGACGCGTCCGCCCAGCCGGCCTGCGTGTTGTGCTGACGGCTTGCGCGATCAGTCACAGCGATGGGTTTGCCTCACCAGTGCCCGCGCAGCTTGATGCCCGCCGGGCCTGACCCGGCAGTTCGACCAGTTTGACCCCAAGTCCGGCGCCATTGCCAATTGCGATGGCGGCCGTCCCGCCACGCCCGCGCCAGCGGCAGGCATTCCACCAAGGAGAACAGATGACCGTCCAACCAGAACTCAATCATGAAGCGCGCCAGTTGCTCGCCATCGCATGCGCCTGGCGAGCGAGCCGCAACGCCACCATCGCCGCCGGTGGCGTGATCGGCGAATTGACCGCGCTGCGCCATCGCCTCGACAGCGATGCCCTGGCCCAAGCCATCGACGCTTACTGGAGGGCGGCATGAGACGTCATCTGGTCGATCAACTTCGCTATAACATTCTGGCCGCACTCGCGCACGGGCCCACGCAAGTAGCCCCGCTGGCCCAACGCCTGGGCGCCGACGCCGAAAAAGTGCGCCAGCAATGCCTGGAGCTGTTTCGCGAAGGGGCCATCGGGCGCGATCCGCGCACGCGGCGCGCACGCATGGTGTACCGGGCCGGCGGCCTGCCCGAGGCCGCCGAGGCGGATCCGCACCCGATCCAGCGCGTCCTGGCGTCGGAATGGAAGGGCCACCCCTACCGCGATCCGCTGGTTGCTGCGTTGTTCGGCCCGACGGGAAGGGCGCATGGGGCCGGCTTTGGCTTGCCGCACCATGGCGGCCATCGGGCCGACTGCTAGCCGGTTGCGCGCGTCGCCGGCCGCTGAGGTCAGGGCGCGCTCGCATGACGCGGGCCAGTCGCACCAGCGCGGGCCCTTGCGCCGCCGGCCAACTGCGCCCTACGCGAGGACAAGATGCGGGCCAGTTGCACTGGCGCATGCAGGCACGACGCGGACCGGCCGCACCGACCCACGCGGACCGGCCACACTGCCCCACGCCGACCAGTCGCATTGGCGTTCTCCGGTCCTCGGCCAGTGCGCGCTGGCACGCCGCGGACCCACTGCGCCAGCGAGCCGCTGGCCAGCTTTGCCAACATGCGCCCCTGAAGCGCCACTGGCACCCACCACGCCGCTGTCGCATCGCGGTTCCGGCAAAGGCAAGCCCATGGAATACATAAAAAGTCTTTTCGACGGCATTTCGTACGGTCTTGCTGTCAGCACTTTTCTGGGATTTCTGCCGCCCTTCGCGGCGCTCGTATCGATTCTGTGGATCGGGTTCCAGTTTTATCATTCGGAACCGATGAGGGCGCGCCGCGCCAGACGAGCGCACGGAAAAAGCGAGTAGCTGACCACCCTCTGTCGCTTTACATCAATGGACGACAGCGGACCCGGCACTGCGTGCCTGCTGTCAATCGCCGGGGCTGACTGTCGCGGTACCTGCTACGCCCTTGATCGAGTCGCTTGATCTACTCATCTTGCGCCCGTACCGGCAGGCGTCAATGACGCCCGGTTGAGGCTGCGCAAAGCGCTCAACGTCCGCCTAGCTGTCGTCCTGCACAACGATGCCGTCCGGCATGCATGGCAACTCTGTTAGTCACCGCACAGTGAACAAAGAGTAATCGTTATATTTTTTGTATTCGGCGTCCCCAAGACGTCACCACCGCGCTGGTATAAAACTTTTAGAGGAATGGATCATGGACAATCAGAAATCGAATGGCGGCAACGGAAGCAATATTGGTAACGAAGGTTCGGGCAGCAGCATGGGCAAGGATCTCGGTGCAGGCCGCAGCGATGGCAACAAAGGTAACGACAACAATAAAGGCAGCGATCTGAGCAAGAGCGCGACCGACATGCACAAAACTATCGACAAGGCAGCCGACGCTGCCCAGCCAGTGGTCGATCGCCTGGCCTCCAGCGCGCACGCCGGCGTCGACAAAGTCAGCGGTGCCCTGAACGGCGTCACCGGTCGCGTGGACGAAAAAGCCCGCCAGCTGACCGATGCGTATAAGAACTTCGCAGAAACCGGCCGCGACTACGTTCGCACCAGCCCGGCGACCTCGGTGCTGGTCGCCCTGGGCATCGGCTACACGCTGTCGAAACTGCTGGGCCGTCGTCACTGATCAGCGCGCTCATGCGCTGGCACGGCCCGGTCGGCTCACGCCGTCCGGGTCAAGTCCGTACATGCCTACACTCCCGTTTTGATCGTTTCGCTACCGTGCCCAGGCAGGTGGTGTCGCATTCCCGCGCCGGTCTCTCGTCAAACACTTATTAGTTGAGGTATTTAATGGTCACACGCAAGAAAACTGGCGCCACGGAAGATGGTGCCGGCTCCATCCTGAGCACGGTCTCCGGTCCCTCGAACGCCCAGCCTCCCGCCAGCCTGGGCAGCAGCGATCCGATCGCCGAGCAGCTCCTGATCAAGACCGTTTCCGGTCAACAGCTCGCCGCCGCGATGCCCTTCAATCCGAACAAGCCAGCCGAGTACGGCGACGCTTCGCGCACGCCGCCGCCTGGCGCGACGGCCGAGCCATCGACGCCGGCCGCGACCGGCAGCACCAGTACCGAAACCATCGCGTCCAGCAAGCTCGGCGCCGGCGTGCCGCCGGTCGGCGAGAACCCGACCGTGGGCCCGCTCGACCGCGTGCGCGTCGACGGCGGCGGCCAGCGCCTCACTACCAACCAGGGCGTGCCGATCGCCGACAACCAGCATTCGCTCAAGATCGGCCTGCGCGGGCCGACCGCGATGGAAGACTTCATCCTGCGCGAAAAAATCACGCATTTCGACCACGAGCGCATTCCCGAGCGCGTGGTGCACGCGCGCGGCTCCGCTGCCCACGGTTATTTCGAAAGCTACCAGGACCTGAGCGCGGTGACCCGCGCCTCGCTGTTTGCCCAGCCCGGCAAGCGCACTCCCGTCTTCACCAGGTTTTCGACCGTCGCCGGCGAAAGAGGTTCCTCCGATACCGTGCGCGATGTGCGCGGCTTCGCCGTCAAGTTCTACACCGACGAAGGCAACTGGGATCTGGTGGGCAATAACATGCCCGTCTTCTTCATCCAGGATGCCATGAAGTTTCCGGACCTGGTGCACTCGGTCAAGCCCGAGCCGCACCACGCCATGCCGCAAGCTTCGAGCGCCCACGATACCTTCTGGGACTTCGTGTCCCTGATGCCGGAATCGACCCACATGCTGCTGTGGCAAATGTCGGACCGCGCGATTCCGCGCAGCTACCGCACGATGCAGGGTTTCGGCGTGCACACTTTCCGTCTGGTCAATGCAGCCGGCGCGTCGGTGTTCTGCAAATTCCACTGGACCCCGCTCCAGGGCACGCACTCGCTGGTGTGGGACGAGGCCGCCAAGCTGGTGGGCGCCGATCCCGATTACCACCGCCGCGACCTGTGGGAAGCCATCGACAGCGGCAATTTCCCCGAATGGGAGCTGGCGCTGCAGATCTTCACCGAAGAGCAAGCCGAATCGTTTGCCTTCGACGTGCTCGATCCGACCAAGATCGTTCCCGAGGAACTGGTCCCACTGACCCCGGTCGGCAAGATGGTGCTCAACCGTAACCCGGATAACTTCTTCGCCGAAACGGAACAGGTGGCCTTCTGTACCGCCCACATCGTGCCCGGCATCGATTTCAGTAACGATCCGCTGCTGCAAGGCCGTATCCATTCCTACCTCGATACCCAGATCAGCCGCTTGGGTGGGCCGAACTTCCATGAAATCCCGGTCAATGCGCCGGTGGCGCAGGTGCAGAACAACCAGCGTGACGGCATGCACCGCCAGGCCATCCACCGTGGCCGCGTCAATTACGAGCCGAACTCGCTGGCCGGCGGTTGCCCGTTCCAGGCCGGTATGAAGTCAGGCTTCACCAGCTTCCCGCAGACGATTTCCGAAGACAAGGTGCGCGGCAATCCGGAACTGTTTGCTGACCACTATTCCCAGGCGCGCCTGTTCTTTAACAGCCAGAGCCCGGTCGAACAGGCCCACATCGCGGCCGCCTTCCGCTTCGAGCTCACGCGCGTGCAGACTCCGGCCGTGCGCGAGCGCGTGCTCGCTACCCTGGCCAATGTCAACCCGGTCCTGGCCGGTTCCGTTGCGGGCGGTCTGGGCATGGACGTGCCGCCGCCGCTGCCGCTGGCGACCGACCGTCCGCTGCACGAGTACGAGCCGTCGCCGGCCTTGTCGCTGCTGAGCCGTCCGGGCGAAACCGGCATCCGCACCCGCAAGGTGGCCGTGCTGGTGGCGAACGGGGTTGATGGCGCCATGGTGCGCGCCATCTACAGCTCGCTGCTGGAAGACGGCGCCGTGCCGCGCGTGGTCAGCAGCCAGCTGGGCAAGGTCAAGACCAGCGACGGCGCTACCCTGGACGTGGAAATCACGCTCGAAGCCGGTCCGTCGGTGCTGTATGACGCGGTGGTCGTGCCCGATGGCGATGCGGTCACCGTGCTCGGCCGCGACGCCCATGCGCTCGATTTTGTGCGCGAGCAGTATCGTCACTGCAAGCCGATCCTGGTCGTGGGCGCGGGCGCCGCGCTGCTGAAGAAGGCAGGCGTGCCGCCGGCGCTGCCGGACGGTTCGGCCGACCCGGCCCTGATCGGAACCGAAAGTGGCGCCCTGGCGCCGGCGCTGGCCGCGTTCAAGACGGCATTGGCCGGCCACCGCTCTTTTGCGCGCGAAACCGATCCGCCGAAAGTGTAAGCGGACAAGCCAAAAAAAACGCCAGCAATGCTGGCGTTTTTTTCGTCCGAGAGGCGCGTCGCGGATCAGCGGAAGGTGTCGTACTCGCCCTTGCGGCGACGCGACATGAAGCCGATCAGGCCCAGGCCGGCCAGCAGCATGGCATAGTTTTCCGGTTCCGGTACCGGCGTGGTCGGTACTTCGAAGGCCGTCTTGCTCAGGTCGCGCGCGAAAATGGTCAGGTTCGAGTAATCGGCCAGCTTGCCGCCCGGGTTGAGCGCATTCAGGGTCCAGCTGCCCGTGCTTGTCGCACCGGCGCCGAGCACTTCATTGTCGAACAGCCAGGCGGAGCTGCCGCCGGCGACGTGCATCGCGAACACCAGGTCCAGCTTGACATTGTTTTTCACGTCGTTGTTGGCGACCGTCCACGAACCATGGCGCCCGTCGGTCTTGTCGAATGTGAAGGTGAGGCTGGCGCCCAGCTTGCCGGTCGAGATCGCAACGCCATTGTCGGCCTTGCTGCCGAAGGCGGCGATCGAGGTCCAGCCCTGCCTGGAGCCGTACAGCGCAAAGTCGCTGGCGAAACCGCTGCTGCCGCCTTTGGTGGCGTTGCCGCTCTGGGGATCGACGCCGCCGGCATAGTCGACGGCATCGGCGCTCACGCCGCTCAGGCTGACGTCGCCCTTGGCGGTCTTGCCGGCGCTGCCGCTGGCAGCCGCATGCACGCCGGTGGCGAACAGGACGGACGAGCAAAGCACTGCGCCCAAGCTAATCGTTTTAGCAATGTTTTTCATGTCGTTTCCGATGATTAGAAATTGATCGAGAAAGCATTGCGGGGGTTAGGCAGCGCTTGATGCAAATGCAGTAGTACAGGAGTAGATAGTACCGCACGTATTGATGAGATTCAAGCGAGAAAGTTATATTAACTTAATGAAACTGATAAAAACATAACTTTCGCCCGATATATTGCTTCCCAAAAATAACACATAGTCGCAAGCCGGCTTGCCGAATCAGGCTCAACGGCGGGACGTATGGCGTTGGCGGGGCGCCCGGGAGGCGCTGGGCGTTGCATCCCAGCGCAGCACGGAGCGTTGTTTCGATCCAACAAAAACGCCAGCGCGAGGCTGGCGTTTTTTAACTGGCTGACCGCGGCGGATCAGTGGAACAGCGGCTGCGCGCTCTTGCGGCGACGCGACATGAAGCCTACCAGGCCCAGGCCGGCCAGCAGCATGGCATAGGTTTCCGGTTCCGGCACCGGCGTGGTCGGTACCTCGAAGGCGGTCTTGCTGACGTCGCGCGCGAAGATGGTCAGGTTCGCGTATTCGGCCTTGCTGCCGAACAAGTTCAGCGCGTTGAAGGTCCAGCTGCCGTTGCTGGTGGAACCGGCGGCCAGGGTTTCGTTATCAAACAAAAAGGCCGAGCTGCCGACGCCGCCGTACATGGCGAACACGAGGTCGAGTTTGACATTGTTATTCACATCATTGTTGGCAACGGTCCACGAACCGTGGCGGCCATCGGTTTTGTCGAAGGTGAAGGTCAGGTTGGTGCCGAGCTTGTTGGTCGAGACGGCAACGCCATTGTCGGCCTTGGCGCCGAAGGCGGCGATCGAGGTCCATCCCTGCTTCGAGCCGTACAGGGCGAAGTCGCTGGCAAAACCGCCGCTGCCACCCTTGGTGGAGAAAAAGCCCTGTGGATTGACCAGGAAGGCGTAGTCGGCCGCATCGGCGCCGGCGCCGTTGAGCTTGACGTCGCTCTTGCTGGTATTGCCGCTCCAGGTCGCCTGTGCGCTCGAGGTAAACAGGACGGATGCGCAGAGTGCCGCGCCAATAGTAATATTTTTAGCAATGTTTTTCATGTCGTTTCCGATGAGGGAGAATAGTGGACAAGCATTGCGAGGATTAGGCAGCGCTTGGTGCAAATGCTGAAACGGGGGCGTAGTATAAGGCACGTGTTGATATTATTCAAGCAAGAAAGTTATTATAACGCAATTTTCCTGATAAATACACAACATCCACGAGAAATAATGTTTCAATATGTAAAACGCCAGCGCGAGGCTGGCGTTTTTTCATTG
>NZ_JAVCWL010000043.1:0-60575 GCF_030846505.1 Massilia pseudoviolaceinigra
CCTAGACGTGTCGGAACCGTCAAATGCTTTCTCCAGTAGACCTTCCAAAAGCGACAAGCGAAAAGCGACATGCTTTCGTACCGTTGAAAGATCCGCTTCAACCTCTCCACACGCCAGACGGATTCGGTCGGTGGGCCAATCCAAGGTAGTGACTATCGGGGCGGTGCTGATTTGTGGCGGCTCCGACAAGGACCCTGGGTAGATCGCACAATGCAATGCACTAGGGGTTGGAAGAAGCGAGACTCCTGTCAGCCATGAGAGACTCCCCCATCCGAGATGTTCCAATTCCGCCAAATCCCGGAACGGTTTGGTGCTTTCGGCTAGAGATTCAACGTTCGGTAGTATACGGGGATCGCCATTGGTTAATTTTTCGAACTCGTGCGCTATTCGGGCGACTGCACGAACGAACAACCATGCGTCCGAAAACACATGAGAAATGAATGAAGCGAGCTCCAACTCCTTTGGAGGGTTCAGCGCGTTAGCGGTGAGTCCTTCGCGAAGCCTCAGGAACGCAATATCCATGGTCTCGGCTGCGTGGCGGATTGCGTTGAGACAGCGCATCTGCTTGGAGTCTATGTTGCTCGGTATACATCGAAGAGGCGACTCTCGCCCCAGAATCAACGCGCTTGAGGCGCGGAGGTTTGGAAGTTCGATGCGTTCGCCCGCCGAGCTGTCGATTGCCCTATCGTCGGCATCGGATGTCGAGAGAGGCCGGAATAGGTAGGCAGCCGCTCCACTTAGCGCATTCGTGAGTTCGACCAGTGCAGCGTGGGACATGAGTTCCGGCCCGCCGATTTCATAGGCGTATCGCCATTTGACGAACGGTTGCGCGCCGACTTCATCAAGCGCTTCGGCGAAAAGCTTCAAGTGGGTTTCAATTACGTTTTCGTGCGGATATTGGTCTGGATTTCGAAACATGCCAACGATCATCTTCCGCCGGGGAAGGCTTATTTTTTGCCATAATGCAGGCAAAGTGTGTCCAGATGCTTTTTCCTTTAAATTTTGCTGCTTCTCGGTGTTTTCGTACGTGATGAAGGCTTTGAGGAAAAGCTCGATGGAAAAGCTCGAGCATACGACTGCCGGGAAGACAAACTCTGTTTCGTGGGAGCGATGCGCCCTGTCGCTTAATATCAGACCGGACTGGGCATAGGCCATGGCGATTGCGAAGATCGCGCGGTAATCGTCTTTTGTCGATCCAGGAATAACTATTAGCGAGGGTACTGCGGGTTTTCGCACCATGTAAGGTCACCTTGGTTTGGTAGTCGTGTTTGGTTTTGGTATTAGTTCAGTGTCGTTTGCATCCTGATGAAGCGCTTTCGCTTTAAAAAATCTAGCTGAGTAGGCATCTGTATTCAAATTTGCCGAATTCGAAGAGCGTAGCCATAGACTATCTTGGCACGATTTGAGGCATAGGGTCCGGCAATCTGACATCGGCGAACTTCTCCACTGTCGATTAGTTCCACCATGTTCGATCGCCGGCCCTGACACACTTCTAGATTTTGGAACCTAACGGGACCTATTTCACTCCATCAGTCTGTTTGTGAAAATCTCCTCGTTCTATAAGGTCCTAGCCACTCAAGCACGTCAACACCAAGCCGTGGCGAAGCCCACTGGAGCGGGCAGGAATCAAGAATTTTCGCTAGCACGATTTGCGCCACACTTGGGCAAGCTGGCGGGGCCAGAAAGGCAAGCCGCTCTACGACTTGCATGAAATGGGCAGGCGGAAGTCGGCGGACATGGTGCCGCGGTATGCACACCTGACGCCGGCGTAGAAAGCGAAGCATGCCGCCGGTCGCTGGCCCCAAGCATGCCGTGGATCACCACACACTTGCGGCACAGGGGGGGCTAAACGGATCAGATTCCCCAAACAAAAAAAGCAGTTACGATCGCTCGTAACTGCTTCATTTGCTTACTGCTGTATTCGTGGTAGGCCGTGCGGGATTCGAACCTGCGACCAACGGATTAAAAGTCCGCTGCTCTACCAGCTGAGCTAACGACCCGAAGAAGCAAGATTATAGGGGGCATCCGTGCTTCTGTCAAATGCCCCTGCATACATTTTTTACCGCAGTGTTACATCAAGCGCCTACTTGAGCACCGCCAGCCGGTCTTTGGCCGCTTGCGCCGCGCTCGAGTCCGGATACTTGAGTACCAGTTCCTTCAGTGCCTTCTTGGCATTCTTAATATCTTTCAACTCGGTATAGCTGCTCGCGATGTTGAGGATGGCGTCCGGCGCCTTGGCGCTGTCGCGGTACTGGCTCACCACCACTTCCTGGGCCGCGATCGCGCCCTTGAAGTCGCGCTGCGCGTAGTGGGCATTGCCCAGCCAGTATTGCGCATTGGCCGCATAGCCCGACGATGGATAACGGCGCACGAAGTCGCCCAGCGCCGCCGCCGCGCTCTTGTAGTCGCCCCCCTTGAACAGGCCCATGGCCGCATCGTAGGCGCGCTGCTCGTTCGGGTCGACCGCCGCTTCGCGCCCGTCGATGGTCACCTGGCGCGGCTCGAGCTTGCGCATGCGTTCGTCGAGATCGGCGTATAAATCTTTCTGGCGTTTCTGGGCATTGGCCAGTTCATTGCTCAGCACTTCCACCTGGCCGCGCAATTTCGCAATTTCGGACAGGGTCTGTTCCTGCTGGTTCACCATGTCGAGCGCGCTGCTGCGGTCGGACTTGGTGTCGATGCGGGCGTTGAGCTCGCGCGCCATGTTCTCGACCTTGGCGCGCAGGTCGATGATGGCCTTGCGCGCTTCATCGTCGTCGAGCAGGCCGGCGTGGCCTTGCAGCGGCATGCAGGCGGCCAGCGCGACACAGGCGGCGGCAATGCGGGACTTGGACAGTGTGATCATGATCGTGACTCTTTCAAAACCGTTGAAACTGAAAACCACGGGACCCGGCGGTCGAACAGCCGCGCAAGGTCAGCGGGGCGGGCACAGTTCGCACTGCGCGCCGCCCCGATGGTCCGGATGCCGTTACGGCAAGCGATTAATAGACGATATCGGCACGACGGTTTTCCGTCCATGCTGCTTCGCCGCCACCGGTAGCTTTAGGCTTTTCTTCGCCCAGCGAGACGGCTTCCATCTGCGACTCGGCTACGCCCAGCGATGCCATCGACTTGCGCACAGCTTCAGCACGCTTCTGGCCCAGCGCCAGGTTGTACTCGGTGCCGCCGCGCTCATCGGTGTTGCCCTGGATGATGATCTTGCGGCCCTTGTTCTTGCTCAGGTAGCCGGCGTGGTTCTCGACGACTGGCTTGCCATCTTCGCGCACGACATAGCTGTCGAGGTCGAAGTAGATGCTGCGGGCTGCCAGCACGCCTTTTGGATCGTTGACCGGATCGACCGAGCCGGTTTCGACGGGGTTGACATCACGCTTGTCGGCGGCGACGTCTGGCTTGGCGGCGACCGGACGCTCGGTCACTGGCGCGACTTCTTCTTTTACTGGGGTGCTGCAAGCTGAGAGCAGGGCGGCGCTCGTGACGATGAATGCGAGGGTTTTAAAATTGCGCATGGGTTCTTCTCCTGGTCGGTGTTAAAAATGACGTGAATGTTTGGACTTCTTTTTTTTACTTCATGAAGGGACCCCAGTTGGGCTCCCTGATGTTTCCTGCCTGGGTTGTTAAGCGCTGCTTGACCCTTCCATCGACCGACACCACAGCCAGCGAAGTACGGCCGCCGCCTTTGGTTGCGTACATGATGTATTTGCCGTTGGGCGAAAAACTCGGTTCGGTGGCCGCATCGGCCAGGCGCAGTTCCTGGCCGCTGGCCAGGTCCATCGCATAGAGGGAATAGCCACCGTCACGCTGGGATACCCAGGCCAGGGTTTTGCCGTCCGAGGAGACGCGCGGGCTGATATTGTAACTGCCATTGAAGGTGACGCGCTGCGCCGCGCCGCCGTTGGCACTCATTTTGTAGATTTGCGGGCCGCCGCTGCGGTCGCTCGTGAAATAAATGGTCTGTCCGTCAGCCGAAAATTGCGGCTCGGTATCGATGCCGTTACTGTTCGAGACGCGCCGCAAGCCGCTGCCGTCCACGCCCACGACGTAGACCTGGGTGTGGCCATCCTTTGACAGCGCCACCGTCAGGCGCGTGCCGTCGGGCGACCAGGATGGCGCCGAGTTGCTGCCCTTTTCATTGACCACGATCTTGCGGCCGCCCGTCACCAGGTCCTGGACGTAGATGATCGGCTTGCGTTTTTCAAACGACACGTAAGCGACCTTGGTGCCGTCCGGCGACCAGGCTGGCGAAATGATCGGCTCGTTCGAGCGCACCGCCACCTGCACCGCTTCGCCATCGGCATCGGCGATTTCGAGGCGGTAGTCGCGCGCGCCGCGGTTTTCATTGACGTACGCGACGCGGGTGGCGAAGGCGCCGCGGCTACCGGTCAGCTTTTCGTAAATATCGTCGGCGATCTTGTGGGCCGACAGGCGCGTGTATTTCGCTTGCGCGGCCTGGGTCAGGCTCGACAACTGGTTGGTCTTGATGGTGTCGTGCAGCTTGTAGCGCACTTCAAACCGGCCGTCGGCCAGCTTTTGCACGCTGCCCACCACCAGCGCATCGGCGCCGCGCGATTTCCACTGGCTGTAATCGATCGGCGAGGTTTCCGACAGGGTGCTGCCGGCGTCGATGATCTTGAACATGCCGCTGCGCTCGAGGTCGGCGCGGATGATGGCTGAAATCTGCGCGGGCGCCACGCCTTCTTCGGCGAAAGCGGCAATGGCGATCGGAATCTGGTTGCTGCCGACGCCAACGACTTCCACGCGCATTTGCGCGTAGGCCGACGAACCGGTGATCAGGGCACCGGTCAGGATCAATGTGCTGAGTTTAGTCATGGTTTTTCTGGGTTTCCTTCAATTTGAATGCTGCGGGAACTGAACGATCTACCGTACCATCTTTTTTCCGTGGCAGCGGTGACGATTTGGCAATCGCGTTTTCCACTGCCTGGTCGTACGCCGGCACACCACTGCTTTTAATCTTCTTGACCGACTTGATTTCGCCGGTCGGCCATTGTTCGATCTGGTATACCGCTTCCGGATCGCCGGCCATGCTGGTGCTCCCCGTGTAATTCAGGTTGCTCTTGATCTTGGCGCCGATCGCGCCGAAGTAACTCGGATCGCCTTTCGGTGCGCTCTTTTGCTCGGCCTCGCCGGCACCGCCGGCGCCGCCGGTGATGCGGCGCATTTCGGCGGCGTGCAGCTTGTCGAGGATCTTTTTCTCTTCAGCCAGTTTCTTGTCCTTGGCCGCTTTTTCCGCCTTGGCGGCCTTTTCCTGCGCCAGCTTCTCGGCTTGCTTCTCGGCCTGCTTGTCGGCCAGCTTTTCCTGTTCCGCCTTCTGCTGCTCGAGCTTCTTCTGCTCGGCCAGTTTCTTTTGCTCGTCGAGCTTCTTCTCTTCGCGCTTCTTCTGCTCGGCCAGCTCCTTGCGGGCTTTCTCGAGCTCGCGCTTTTCCTCGGCCAGGCGCTCCTCCTGCTTGAGCTTCTGTTCCTTGAGCTTCTTTTCGCGTTCGAGCGCGATGTCCGGCGGCTTGACGGCCGGCGGTTTTTCGACCGGCTTCTCCACCGGTTTTTCGATTTTCTTCTCGACCGGTTTCTCGACCGGCTTGGGCGGCTCCACCGGTTTCACCTCGCGCGGCGGCGGCGGCGGCTCGGGGGCCGGCGGCGCCGCGTCCTGCACTTTCATGTCCCACACTTCCGCCTCGGTGGTGGTCGGGGCGACGTTCTGCCAGCTGATGCCGGCCCACAGGAACAGCAGCAAGCCGGCGTGCACGGCCAGCGCCAGCAAAATGGCCGGGGTGCGGCTCGGCTCGGGCGGAACAATGTAAGGGCCGCCAGTGCTGGCGGGAGGGTTCAGGGGCGCCATCGTGTCGTCACTTGGTGGCCAGGCCGACCCGGTTGATGCCCATTTTCTTCGCTTCGGAAATCAACTGGATCACTTCGTCGTACTTGCTGTCGCGGTCGCCGGCGATCATGACCGGATACTCGGGATGCTCGGCATGCAGCGCGCGCAGGCGGCGCAGCACGGCGGCGCGGTTCGGCAGTTCCTCGGGCGCGGCGCTGTTCTTGCCGTTGACGCCGATGCTCAGGCTGGCGTTGGGCTTGATCACGATCTGGATGTAGTCGTCCGGCGGCAGCGCCGATTTCTCGGCGCTCGGCAGGTTGATCACGCTCGGGCTGTTCGCCGGTGGCACGACCATGAAAATGATGAGCAGCACCAGCATCACGTCGATGTAGGGGACGACGTTGATTTCGGACTTGAACTTGCGTTTGCGTCCGCCGCGCAGGCTGCTGGAAAACGATGCCATGAGTGACTCCGATCAGCGCGACTGGCGCTGCAAGATGTTCGAGAATTCTTCGACGAAGCTCTCGAAGCGGATGGCCAGGCGGTCGATATCGTGCGTGAAGCGGTTGTAGGCGACCACGGCCGGAATCGCCGCGAACAGGCCGATGGCGGTGGCGATCAGCGCTTCGGCAATGCCGGGCGCAACCGCTGCCAGGGTCGCTTGCTGCACGTTGGCCAGGCCGCGGAAGGCGTTCATGATGCCCCATACGGTGCCGAGCAGGCCGATGTAAGGCGAAACGGAACCGACCGAGGCCAAAAAGTTCAGGTGCGAATCGAGGCCGTCGAGTTCGCGCTGGAAGGCGGCGCGCATGGCGCGGCGGGCGCCATCGAGCACGGCGCCGGTCTCGAGCGGATCGCGCTGGGAAGAGGCTTGCTTGCCCTTGATGAATTCGCCCATGCCGGCTTCAAAGATGCGCGCCAGCGCGCCGCTCTGCTCGCGCGTGGTGCTGGCGTTCTGGTGCAGGGTGTGCAGGTTGCCGCCGGCCCAGAAGCTGCGCTCGAACTGTTCGGTCTGCAGACGGGCGGCACGCACGGCAAACGCTTTGCGGAAGATGTAGGTCCAGCTCATGATGGACAGGCCCAGCAGGAGTGCCATGATCAATTGCACGATCAGGTGCGCGTTGCTGATCAGGGCGAGAAAGGAAAGGTCTTGGGCTGCATTCATGGGCGTTGGATTTTTCTGGATGTGAAGTGTCAGGCGGCACGCATTTTAGCAGCCGTTGCGTCGGGCAGGGCGCGTGGACGCAAGGATGCGGCATCGACGCAACCGACCTTGACCCGCGCGCTGGCCAGCAAGACGTCGCCGTGCCAGGCTTGCTGGAGGAACTGGACCGATGCGTGCCCCAGTTTTTCTATACTCAATTTCAAGTTTAATTCATCATCGAGGCGGGCTGGCGCGTGATAGTCGATGCTGGCGTTCTTGACGACGAAGATGGCCCCATCCTGGTCGCGCAGCGCCTGTTGGCCGACGTTGGCCGCGCGCAGCCACTCGGTGCGGGCGCGTTCGAAGAATTTGAGGTAATTCGCGTAAAAGACGATGCCGCCTGCATCGGTGTCTTCGTAATAGACCCGTACCGGCCAACTGAATACTGAGGGCATTTCATTTGCCATAAGTGAATATCGGAAACATTTTACGCGATTTCCGGGCTGTAAATGTACGCAAGCGCACATAAAGATGACCCGGCGCGGGTTGGGTGGGGCACAAGTAGACGTGAGCGATAGCGAAGTGCCAAGTTCTGTAACAATCGCTTACATGGGGTGTAGTTGTGTTACGTACTGCAGCCGTTTTTACCACTCCGCCACGTCGATCTCGTCATTTTGGCCTCCATCTGCGTCGTACCCGCGCCTTGGCGCGGGTACGACGTGGAGGCGGTACGACGTGGAGGCGGTACGACGGGGAATTAGGTCCGTTTGATCGCAAACGGCGAAAACCCCTGGCAAGTCGGCATCATCTCGATCGTATTGATATTAATATGCGGCGGCAGCGTCGCGATCCAGAACACCGTCGCCGCAATATCGGCTGCCGTCAGTGGCACCGTGCCTTCGTACACCTTGGCCGCGGCCGCATCGTCGCCCTTGAAGCGCACGTTGGAAAACTCCGTCCCACCGCACAATCCCGGCGCCAGGTTGGTCGCGCGCACGCCCGTGCCCGCCAGATCGGCGCGCAGATTCAGCGTAAACTGGTCGACAAAGGCCTTGGTCGCGCCGTACACATTGCCGCCCGGGTAAGGATAGTGGCCCGCCACCGACCCCAGGTTGATGATCAGCCCGCTGCCGCGCTCGACCATGGCCGGCAGCAGCGCGCGCGTCATCGTCACCAGCCCGGTGCAGTTGGTCGCGATCATGGTTTCCCAGTCGGCCAGCGGGGCTTCGTAGGCTGGTTGCGTCCCCAGCGCGAGCCCGGCATTGTTGATCAGCACATCGACCTGGCGCCACGATTGCGGCAGCATCGACAAAGCTTCATTGATCGATTCCTTGCAGGTGACATCCATGACGATCGGCAAAGCCAGGTCGCCAAGCTCGGCTGCCAGGGCGTCGAGGCGATCCTTGCGGCGACCGCTGATGACGACCTGATGGCCGTTGTTGACGAAGGTACGCGCCATTTCGGCGCCGAAGCCGGCGGAGGCGCCGGTGATGAAAACGATCATGTTGTGTCCTGAAGAAGTCCGAAACTATGCCGGATTGTAGCCCAAGTGACGATATTGGCCGCGACCTGCCATTTAGGCAATCCCATTCCTTGCCCTAATCAGGGACTTAACTTACAATTTGGGCTCCATTATGTCTCACGTAACTGGCGAAAAGTCGCGGCGCATTGCTGCCTGGCGGCGAAAGGTGGGCATCCACCGGGGAACGTGAGATTTCATCAGCCGTTCGCCTGGGCAGCCACCGATGGAAGCGCACGATGAGGCTGCCTGTTCCATTTCCGACGGCTTCCCTCATTCGATCCTTGCAATCAGGTGCCTCGCACTCTTATCGATTGGAGTTTTTTCATGTTTTCAAAAGAACACACGCTCGCCCATGTTGACCCGGAATTGTGGGGCGCGATCCAGAAGGAAACCGCACGCCAGCAAGATCACATCGAACTGATCGCGTCCGAGAACTACACCTCGCCAGCGGTCATGCAAGCCCAGGGCTCGCAGCTGACCAATAAATACGCCGAAGGTTATCCAGGCAAGCGCTACTACGGCGGCTGCGAATTCGTCGACATCGCGGAACAACTGGCGATCGACCGTGTCAAACAACTGTTCGGCGCCGAAGCGGCCAACGTGCAGCCGAACTCCGGCTCCCAGGCCAACCAGGGCGTGTTCTTCGCCATGCTCAAGCCGGGCGACACCATCATGGGCATGTCGCTGGCCGAAGGCGGCCACCTGACCCACGGCATGGCGCTGAACATGTCGGGCAAATGGTTCAATGTGGTGTCGTACGGCCTGACCGAACAGGAAGACATCGACTACGAGGCCATGGAGCGTCTTGCGCATGAGCACAAGCCAAAAATGATCATCGCCGGCGCATCGGCCTTCTCGCTCAAGATCGATTTCGAGCGCTTCGCCAAGGTTGCCAAGGCAGTGGGCGCTTACTTCATGGTCGACATGGCGCACTACGCCGGCCTGATCGCCGCCGGTGTGTACCCGAACCCGGTGCCGCATGCCGACTTCGTCACCTCGACCACGCACAAATCGCTGCGCGGCCCGCGCGGCGGCATCATCCTGATGAAAGCCGAGCACGAAAAGGCCATCAATTCGGCGATCTTCCCTGGCATCCAGGGCGGCCCGCTGATGCACGTGATCGCCGGCAAGGCTGTCGCGTTCAAGGAAGCGCTGGAGCCCTCGTTCACCGAGTACCAGAAGCAGGTTGTCAAGAACGCCGACGCGCTGGCCAAGGCGCTGATCGCACGCGGTCTGCGCATCGTGTCCGGCCGCACCGAATCGCACGTGATGCTGGTCGACCTGCGCTCGAAGAACCTGACTGGCAAGGAAGCCGAAGCCTTGCTGGGCGCCGCCCACATGACCTGCAACAAGAACGGCATCCCGAACGACCCGCAAAAACCGTTCGTGACTTCCGGCATCCGTCTCGGCAGCCCGGCGTTCACCACGCGCGGCTTCAAGGAAGAAGATGCAACCACGGTCGGTAACCTGATCGCGGACATCCTCGACAACCCGAACGACGCCGCCGTCGCCCTGCGCGTCAAGGCCGAAGTCAAGAAGCTGACCGACAAGTACCCGGTCTACGCGGCTTAACCTCACACCAGCAGCCCGGCGCCCCCATGAAATGTCCTTTCTGTCAGCATGAAGACACGCAAGTGCTCGATACGCGCGTATCCGAGGAGGGCGATTCGATCCGGCGCCGGCGCCGCTGCGTCAAGTGCGACAAGCGCTTCACCACCTATGAGCGGATCGAATTATCGATGCCGATCATTGTCAAGAAAAACGGCAGCCGCACCGAGTTCGCCTTGGTCAAGCTGCGCGGCAGCCTGATGCTGGCGCTGCGCAAGCGGCCCGTGTCGGCCGAAGCGATCGACAGCGCGGTCGCCTCGATCGAGGAAAAGCTGCTTACCAGCGGACAGCGCGAGGTCGATACCGGCCACGTGGGCGAACTGGTCATGCAGGAACTGAAACGCCTCGACAAGATTGCCTACATCCGCTTCGCATCCGTCTATAAAAACTTCGAAGACCTGGCCGAGTTCCAGGAAGCCATTGCCGAAGTAGGCCACGAGCGCAAACCGCGCAAATAGTTCAGCTCACACGCTTGAGGCAGGCCATCCGTGCCTGCGCGCACTGCTGTTAACGTAGCTCACAAGCGATCCGGATCACCCGTCCACGCACCTTGCAGCCACGCCTGCCGGGCCGCGGCGTCATGACCGGACGTGTCTGTTCAACGTTGCGGGGGAGTCATGCGCTTATCGCGAAAATGTGTCGCCGGCGGATTTACGCTGACCGAAGTGCTGGTGGCGGTGCTGCTGCTGACCGTCGGCATTCTGGGCGCCCTTGGCACGCAGGTCGCCGCGCTGCGCACGCACCAGGGAGCGAGCCTCATGTCGCGCGGGGTGCAACTGGCCAGCGGCCTGGCCGGGCGCATGCAGGCGAACGCCGGGCAAATGCAACGCGACGATCTCAGCAATCCCTATCTGCAACTCCATTACGATGCGGCCGATGGCGCGCCGCCGCCCGCGCCGGCGCAATGCTACGGCATGAACCGCTGCGACAGCGCCCAGCTGGCCCAGTTCGACATCGCCGACACGATCGCGGCGCTGCACGCGGGCTTTCCCGGCGGGCGCATCGCGGTCTGCCGCGACGCCACCGTGTGGGACGAGGCGCGCCAGGCGCTGGCCTGGGAGTGCGCCGGCGCGGCCGGGGCACCCGTCGTGATCAAGCTCGGCTGGCGCGCAAAGCGGGCCGACGGCGCTGCCGATGCCGCCGCCGGCGCACCATCCGCGCCGGCCGTGGCGGTGATGCTCGGCACGGGTGCCCCATGAGCGCGCACGCAGCGCTCCGGCGCGGATGGCATCAGGCCGGCCTGACGCTGCTGGAATTGCTGGTCGCGCTGCTGCTCGGCCTGCTGGTTTCCCTCGCTGCGGCATCGGTGCTGGTGTCGGCCCAGACCGGCTACGCCGCCCAGGGCGAACTGGCGCAGGTGGACGACGCCGGCCGCTTTGCGCTGGACGCCATCGAACGCGCGGCGCGCCAGGGCGCTTTTGTCGATCTTGACCGTGAAGACGCCCCGTCGTCGCCAGCCAGCGCCGCCGCCCGCATCGGCGGGCTGGACGACCAGGTGCTCGGCGGCGGGCCCGGCATCGCCAGCGCGCGCCCGGGCGGCGTCAACGGCAGCGACGTGCTGGCGCTGCGCTTCGATGGCGTGGGCGAGGGCGCCGAGGGCGATGGCAGCATGCTCAGTTGCGCCGGGTTCGGCGTGGGTGCCGGCAGCGAGGGCTGGAGCATTTTCTATGTCGCGCCGGCAGCGGGGGGCGAGGCCGAACTGCGCTGCAAATACCGTGGCCAGAGAAACTGGCGCAGCGATGCGCTGGTGGCCGGGGTCGACACCTTCCAGGTGCTGTACGGACTCGACACCGACGCGCCGGCCGACGGCCTGCCCAACCAGTACCTCAGCGCCGGCGCCGTCAACGCGCTCGATGCCGTCCTGGCGCTTGACGGGGCAAGTGCTGCCGAGCGCGAGCAGGACCTGCGCCGCAAAACCCACTGGAAACGGGTGGCCAGCATCAAGGTGGCGCTGCTGCTGCACGGCGCCCGGCGCGGCGCGGCCGACCGCGAGCCGCACGCCTTCGACCTGTTCGGCGCGGGCTACAGCGGTGCGGCCGATCCCGGTACCCGGCTTGACGAAGCGCGCATGCCGCCAGCCCTGCGCTGGCGCGAACGGCGCAGTTTCGCCGCCACCATTGTGCTGCGCAACGCGGCCCTGTGAGACGCCATGCCCTGCGCTCCCTCTCCCCTCGACCGCCAAGCTGGCGCCGTCATGCTGGCGGCCCTGTTCGTGCTGCTGGCGCTGATGATCATCGGCGTGTCGGCTGCCCGCAGCGCGCTCGACGGCGAAAAATCGGCGCGCCACGAGCGCGACCGGCACATCGCCTTCCAGGCCGCCGAGGCCGCGCTGGCCGACGCCGAGCACGATATCGAAGGCGGCGCCGATCCCGCGTCGGCGCGCGCGGCCTTGTTTGCCCGTGGTTATGCGCTCGGCTTCGTCGACGGCTGCGGCGCCGAACGCGAGGTCAATGCCGGGCTGTGCCAGCATGTGCCCGGGACGCCGGCGTGGCAAAGCGCCGATTTGTCGGGCAATGACGGACCGGGGCCGGACGGGGTCGAATACGGCCGCTTCACCGGCGCGCAGCTGCCGTCTGGCAAAGGCACACTGCCGCTGCGGCCTCCGCGCTATCTGATCGAACTGTTGCCGCACACTCAGGCCGGCGCCGACGCTGCCCGCCCGCCGGGCAACTTTTACCGGATTACCGCCGTCGGCTTCGGCGCGCTCGACGCCACCCGCGTGGTGCTGCAATCGTTCTACCTCAAGGCCGTGCCGGAGGCCACGCCCCAGGAGGCGCCATGAAGCCGCTGCGCGCCTGTCTTCGCTGCCTGCTGGCGCTCGTGCTTGTCTGCGGCGCCTGTCTGGCCTCGGCCGCGCCGCCGCTGGTGCTGCCCGACGGCGTGCTCGGCGCACCCGGCCAGTTGCCACCCAATCTGCTGCTCAACCTGTCGCTCACGTTCGAGGATGCGGGCGCGGCTTACCGTGGCGAATATGCACAAGGGGCCGATTACCCCGGCTACTTCAACTCGCGCCTGTGCTACCAGTACCCGACCAGGGCGCGCTCGCACTCGGTGCGCGAGCCGGACCTGGACGAGCGCCAGGGGTATTTTTCACCCGTCGGGCCGGCCGATGGGCAGCATGGCTGCGGCGGCGACGCCTTCAGCGGCCATCTGCTCAACTGGGCCACGGCGTCCACGCTCGACCTGGTGCGGCTCGGCCTGACCGGGGGCGACCGCGTCATCGACGAAACCGGCATCACCGTGCTGCAGCGCGCATGGCTGCCCGATGGCGCGGCGCATCCTGATTTCTACGCCCATCCGCGCCATTTCCCGCGCAAGAAGCTGGCGGCGGCACACAGCGCGGCGCTCACGCCGTTCGGTAACGCCGACCTGTACATCGTGTCGTGCCGCAACCGCGTGCTGTTCAGCGGCACCGGCAAAGGCAGCAACTGCGACGCGCCCCGTTACGGCGCCAGCGGCACGCGGCTGGTGTCCGACAAGTACCACGGCGAATTTCTCGCGCGCGTGCGCGTCTGCGGCGCCGACGACAGCGCCAGCCGGCCCGGCTTGTGCCGTCCCTACGGCGCCGCCTTCAAGCCCGAGGGGGCGCTGCAGCGGCATGCGGGGGCGGGGCGCATCGGCCTCATGGCGTACCCGGCCGTCACGCGCGAGAAGGGCGCGGCGCACGGTGGCGCGGCGCACGACGGCGCGGCGCCCGACGGCGCGGTGCAGGGTAGTGGCGTCCTGCGCGCCCCGCTCAAGTTCATCGGCGAGAAGGCCGTCGAAGCGCCTCGCTACGAAGCGCAGGTCAATCAGCGCGCCGAATGGAGTGCAGTGAGCGGCGTGCTCGTACCCAATCCCGACCGCAGCAGCGGCGCGGCCAGCGGCACGATCGCGGCCATCAATTTGGCGGGCAGGAGCCATCCCGCCACCGCCGGCAGCTATGCGGCCAGCGATCCCGGGGCCGAACTGTATTACGAAGCCCTGCGCTACCTGCAGGGGCGCGAACCGGGCACTGGCGCCGTGCCCGGCGATGGCTTGCCCGCCTGGTCGAGCCGGGCCGACCCCGTCAGCGCCGCCTGCCAGCGCAACGTCATCGCCACCATCGGCCACGCCGCCTTCATCGATGACCGTCATGTGCCGGGCAACACCCGGAGCGGCCGCAACGATGCGGCGCGCGCCGTCGACACCTTCGGGCCGGTCCGCTTCGACGTCATGCAGGCGACGCGCCGCGTCGGCGACATGGAAGCCGACCGCAACGGCGCCTTCGGCAACGCTGCGCCCCGGCCGGACCTGGACGGGCTCGACCTGTGCAACGACGGCCCCGACGGCGCGGGCAGCCTGTACCTCGCCGGCGCCGCTTACTGGGCGCACACCAACCCGATCCGGGGCGACAAGCCAGTCACGGTCAGCAGCATCGCGCTCGAACTTGGCGCAGAATCGGACAAGGGCGCGGGCATGGGCGCCAGCGCGCTCTACCTCGCCGCCAAGTACGGCGCCT
Source organism: Massilia pseudoviolaceinigra (assembly GCF_030846505.1). NCBI lineage: Bacteria > Pseudomonadati > Pseudomonadota > Betaproteobacteria > Burkholderiales > Oxalobacteraceae > Massilia > Massilia pseudoviolaceinigra. The sequence continues at coordinate 14,585 of NZ_JAVCWL010000043.1, forward strand.
TTAACGACCGCAACGACGACGGCAATCCCTTCATCACCACCGGCAACCGGCGCGACAACACCGAATGGAGCGCCGACGGCAGCACGCCGACGGGCTTTTTTGCCGCCAGGGACGCGCCGGCGATAGTGCCAGCCATCGACGCCCTGTTCGCCGCTGCCCGCAGCGGTAGCGGCAAGACGCCGGGCGCGGTGGTGGCCAGCCCGGTCAGCAAGGGAAGCGGCTTCATCGTCCAGGCCAGCCACGATCTGGCGACTGGAAGCGGCAGCCTGCAGCGCCGCGCGCTGACCATCGGCAACGGCGGCGAGCCGGCCATCGCTCCGGCGCCGGACTGGGACGCGTCCGACCTGCTCAGCGGGAACGCCAGTGCAGTGCCGCCGTTGCCAGCGCCGAGCGCGGCGGCGCGCAAGATCTACACGCTGGACTACCGCCCGGACAGAACGGTCACGATCGCTTTCGACTGGGCCAGCTTGCCGCAAGAATCGCGCGCGCTGCTCGATGTTCCTGTTGCCGGTGGCGTCGCCGACGCACTGGGCGAGGCCCGCACCGCCTTCCTGCGCGGCGAACGCGGCATGGAAGCAGGGCGCCCCGGTGGCGTGTTCCGCCGCCGCAGCAGTGTGCTCGGCGACATCGTCCACAGCGTCCCCTTGCTGGTCGGACCGCCGCCGGCATCCCGGTCCGACCCGGCCTATGCCGACTTCCACCGGCGCCACCACGCACGGCGCAGCGTGGCCTATGTCGGCGCCAACGATGGCATGCTGCACGCCTTCGACACGGCCAGCGGCGCCGAGCTGTTCGCCTACGTGCCCCATGCGCTGTTGCCGGCGCTGCCGCTCCTCGCCAGCCCTGGCTATGGTCACCGGCCCTATGTCGACGCCAGCGCCGGCAGCGGCGAAGCGCTGGTGGACGGGCGCTGGCGCACCATTCTCGCTTCCGGCATGGGCATGGGCGCGCGCGGTGTGTTTGCGCTCGATATCTCCGACCCGGCCGCCTTTCATGCGGGCCTGGGCGCGCTGTGGGAATTTACCGAGCGCGACGATCCGGCCATGGGCCATGTGGCCGCGCCGCCCCTGATTGCCCGCTTTCGCACCGCCGTCAAGGATGGCGTGCCCCAGTACCGCGACTTTGTCGTCGTGGCCAGCGGCATCAACAGCGGCAGCGAGGATGGCGACGGTGCGCTTTTCCTGCTCGCGCCCGACAAGCCTGCCTCCCAGCGATGGCGGCGCGGCGTCAACTATTACCGCTTCGATGCCCCGGCATCGGTCCCGTCGTTGGCCAACGCGCTGGCGCCGCCGGCACTGGCCATGGCGGGCGACGCCAGCGTGCGCCACGCCTACGCGGGCGACTTGCAGGGCCGGCTGTGGCGTTTCGATTTCAGCGGCCCGGCGCCATGGGGTTCGGCCGTCTCGCCCTTGTTCGATGCGCGCGACGCCGGCGGGCGGCGCCAGCCGGTCGCGCACGCACCCCGTATCGTGTTCGCGCCCGGCGGTGGCTACCTCGTCCTGTTCGGCACCGGCAAGTTCCTCGAACTGGCCGATACCCAGCGCGGCAGCTACCTGCCGCAATCGTTTTACGCCGTCCACGATGCCGCCGGCAGGCCGCAGCCGCCGCTGTCGCGCGCCCGGCTCGTGCCGCGCATCTTGACCGGCACGGCGCGCTATGCGGTCACTGGTGCGCATGCCGGGCTGGGCGGGCCGGACGCGCCAGACGCGCCCAAGGGCTGGTTTTTCGATTTCCCCCAGACCGCGCTGGACGGCGAACGGGTCGCCGGCAGCCCGCTGTCCAGGGCGGGAACCTTGATCGTCGACACCGTGCTGCCCGGCGCCGACCTGTGCACCGCACCGGCGTCGCGCAGCTACGTGATCGACGCGCTGAGCGGCTTTGCCATCAACGCCGACGGCTTGGCCCGATCCGGGGAAAGCACGGGCGAGCGCCACGCAGCCCTTGCCGGCGTGGCCCCGATGATCATCGCAATGAGCGCCAGCACGGGCGTGCGCACGGCCACCGGACGTGCCGAGGCGGCACACACCTACGCCATTGTTCGCCCGCAGGAAGACGGCAAGGCTGCGCCGGCGCAGCAGGTCATCGTCAGGTTCCCGTCGCGGCGCCTCGGCTGGCGCGAAATACCCAACTGGCAAGACCTGCACGACGCAAGCAAGAAAAAATGACCACTTGAGCGAAGGGAGTCGGCAATGAAACGCAGTCAAGGCTTTACCCTGATCGAAACGATGATCGTGATGACGATCGTCGTCGTGCTAGCCGCGCTTGCCTATCCCGGCTACCAGGACTTCCTCATCAAGGCGCGCCGCGCCGAAGCCCAGGCGGTCCTGCTTGAACTGATGCAAAAGCAGGAGCGCTATTACACCCAGCACAACCGCTACCTGGCTTTCTCGGCCGACGCCGGCAGCCCGGAGCAAAGACACTTCAAGTGGTGGTCCGGCAGCAGCGCCGCGTCAAGCGCGTACGAGTTGCGCGGGCACGCCTGCGCCGGCCAGACGATTGCGCGCTGCATCATCATCGAAGCCATTCCCGGCACCGACCGGGTCGACTCCACCTTCCGCGATGGCCACTGCGAGACCCTGACGCTCAATAGCGTCGGCGAACACGCGGCCAGCGGCGGTGGCGCCGGTTGCTGGCCATGAACCACGCGCGGGCGTGGCGCCTGCATGCCTTCTCGCTGGTCGAACTGATGACGGTGCTATTCATCGCCACCATCGTGCTCGCTGTCGTCATTCCCGACATGCGCGCGCTGATCCGCCACTACCAGCTCAACGCGGCCGTGAACGACCTCGCTGGCGCCATCGCCATGACGCGTACGCAAGCCATGGCGCGCGGCCAGCGTGTCATGCTTGCGCCGGCCGACGTTGGCGGCGCCGACTGGAGTCTCGGCTGGGTGGCGTTTGTCGACCGCGATGGCGACCGCCGGCCCGGCGCCGCCGACGAACTGATCTCCATGCATGGCCCGGTCGGGAAGGGCATCGTCGTCAGCGCCGTGTTCACCAGCCAGAATTTGCCTGATTACCTGGCCTATAACAGTGCCGGACGCAGCTGCAGCGCAAACAGCAGCGCAGCGGCGCGCTGGGGCACGCTGTCGCTATTCCAGGGCGGGCAGACGCGCCGCATCAAGATCAACATGCTCGGCCGGGCCCGCGTGTGCGACCCCGCGCGCGACGGCGCCAACTGCGCCGGAGAAGAGGAGGAGCCGTAGAGCCTTTTCCGGCATACAGGAGTCGCAGCTGGCGGGCCTGCCACGAGGAGCGGCCTCGACAGTCCTGCGGAACGCCCTCGTCGCCGCATGGCTAGCCACGCATCGTCCTCGCGCCTTGCCTGCGCTGGAACATGCGTCGCCTACGCGCATGTCGCCCACGCGCATGTCGCCCACGCGCATGTCGCCTACGCGCATGTCGCCATCTACATCCTTCTATCTACCGGAACAGGCTCTTGGCAAGACCGGGCGGGAACGGCCGTCTTGGCGTAAAATCGCGGTCAGCCATTTACGCTGGGATATCCGTGCAACTACTTACCGATTCTGCCGCCATGACCCTCGCCCTTGACTGGGCTGCAAGAGGGCTGTACACGACCTCGCCAAATCCGCGCGTCGGCTGCGTGATCGTGCGCGATGGCGTCGTCATCGGCGCCGGGCACACACAACCGGCTGGCCAGGCTCATGCCGAAATCGAGGCCCTGCGCGACGCCGCGGCCCGCGGCAACGACGTACGCGGCGCTACCGCCTATGTGACGCTGGAACCGTGTAACCACCATGGCCGCACCCCGCCGTGCTCCGACGCCCTGGTGCGGGCCGGCCTGGGCCGTGTGGTCGCCGCCATGGTCGACCCCAATCCCCTGGTCGCGGGGCAGGGCCTGGCCAAGCTGGCCGCAGCCGGCATCGCAGTCAGTTCCGGCCTGCATGAAGCCGAGGCGCGTGAACTCAATATCGGTTTCCTGTCGCGCATGCAGCGCGGCGTGCCATGGGTCCGCCTCAAGACCGCCGCCAGCCTCGACGGCATGACGGCGTTGCACAATGGCGCCAGCCAATGGATTACCGGACCCGAGGCGCGTGCCGACGGCCACGCCTGGCGCGCGCGCGCTTGCGCCATCCTCACCGGCATCGGCACCGTCAAGGCCGACGATCCGCAGTTGACCGTGCGTGGCGTCGACACCACGCGCCAGCCGCGCCGCATCATCGTCGACAGCCGTCTTGAGATCGATCCCGCCGCCCGCGTGCTGGCCGGCGCCCCGAGCTGGATCGTGTGCGCCGTGCCCGATCCCATCAGGGAAGCCGTGCTGCGCGCCGCCGGCCACGAGGTCATCCTGCTGCCCAACGAAGCCGGCAAGGTCGATTTGCCGGCCCTGATGCGCGAACTGGGCCGGCGCGAAATCAATGAACTGCACATCGAAGCCGGCGCCCAGCTTAACGGATCGCTGATTCGCGAGGGTTGCGTCGACGAACTCCTCGTCTATCTGGCGCCGAGCCTGCTGGGCGAAGCGCGCGGCATGTTTTCAATGCCGGCGTTGACCAGCCTCGACCAGCAGAAGCGCCTGCGCTTTCACGCCATTCACCCGCTGGGCGACGATCTGCGCATCCTCGCCCGCTTTACTCACACCAAGGAATAGACCAGCATGTTTACAGGAATCGTCGCCGCCGTCGGCAAGATCAGCTCCGTCCAACCACTCGAAGGCGGCCTCGATGCGGGCGTGCGGCTCGACATCGATGCCGGCGCACTGCCGCTGGCCGACGTCGCCCTGGGCGACTCGATCGCCATCAACGGCGCCTGCATGACCGTCGTCGCCAAGACCGACGCCACCTTCAGCGTCGACGTTTCGCGCGAAAGCCTCAATTGCACGGCCGGCCTGGACGCGCCCGGTGAAGTCAACCTTGAAAAAGCGCTGACCCTGGCCGAGCGCCTGGGCGGCCATCTGGTGTCCGGCCACGTCGACGGGCTGGGCCGGGTGCACCGCTTTGAAGCCGTGGGCGAATCGTGGGAACTGGTCATCGACGCTCCGCACGAGCTGGCCAAATTCCTCGCCTTCAAGGGCTCGGTCGTCATCAACGGCGTCTCGCTCACGGTCAACCGCGTGGAAGACCTGGACGCCGCTTCGGGCAAGCTGTGCCGCTTCTCGATCAACCTGATTCCGCACACCATTTCCGTCACCACGCTCAAGCATTTACGCGTTGGCAGCAAGGTCAACCTGGAAATCGACCTGATCGCCCGCTACGTCGAGCGCATGCTCTCGGTCGGCAAAGCCTGACCGGCATCAATCCGGCGGCCGGCCCGTTGCCGCGCCGCCTCCCAGTACAACCGCCAGGAGCCGCATGACGATCACCTTGCAAGCTGTCGCGGAACACAATTTCGACGCCATCATCAAGCTGCCCTTGCTGCCGGAGCAGCAAGGCTACCTGGCCAGCAATGCCTATTCAATTGCGGAAGCAAGTTTCTTCCGCGAGACGCACTTCCCGCGTGCCATCTACCTCGGCGACAAGCCGATCGGGTTCATCATGTACGCGTCACTCCTCGATGACGGCCAGCCGGATGAGTACTCGATCTTCCGCTTCATGGTCGAGAGCGGAGAACAGGGCAAAGGCTACGGCCGGCGCGCCATTGCTCTGGTGCTCGATGAGATACGCAGCCGTCCGGGTGCCACTGTGATCTACATCTGCTACTTGCCCAAGAACCCGGTCGCCAAAGCGTTCTACGGCAGTCTGGGCTTCGTCGAGACCGGCCTGGACGAGGACGGCGACATGATCGCCGAAATCCGGCTGGACGGCGCTTGCGCGGCGCCATCGCTGTAACATCCTTAAGGCCGGCGAGGGCGGTCACTTCGGTCGTGGAATCCCTCCCGCTACGTCGCAAGGTTGCGTGGATGCCTGCTTGCCCTTAACGCGACCGGAAACTTTGCCGATAATCATGTGGACTGGTACCGACCTGTTTGCCGAAACAAGCCCGCAGGGCGGCGCTTGAACCGAATCCGGTCGCGTTGGCAACTTGCTCGATTGATAGCGCGCTCGTTTCCAACAGATACTGGGCGCGCCTCACGCGCGCGCCAAGCAGCCATTGCAGGGGCGAGGTGCCCGTCTGCTCGAGAAAGCGGCGGCTGAGGGTGCGTTTGCTGAGCGCGGCATGCGCAGCGATGGCCTCCAGCGTCAACGCAGAATGCAATTGCGATTCCATCCATTTGAGCACCGGCTGCAGAGCCAGCGACGATGACGGTTCCGGATGCACGATAAACTGGGCCTGGCCACCGCCACGTTCCAGCGGCATCACCGCGGCGCGGGCCGCATCGGCCGCGGCCGCGGCGCCGTAGTCGCGCCGCACCAGATACAGGCAAAGGTCGAGTCCGACCGCAGCCCCCGCCGAGGTCAGGAATTTGCCGTTGTCGACGAACAGCACGTTCGGGTCCACGGTAACTGCCGGAAATCGGCGCGCCAGTTCGCCCGCCGCCATCCAGTGGGTGGTGGCACGCTGGCCGTCCAGCAAGCCGCTTGCCGCAAGGAGGAAGGCGCCGCTGCAAATCGAGGCGATGCGAGCCCCTCCCGCTGCAGCGGCCCTGATCGTCGCAAGCACCGGTTCCGACACTGGCGCGTCGATGTCGTCGATGCCCGGAATGATCAAGGTATGGGCGCCGGCCGCATGGCTCAGATTCCATCGCGTGTGCAAATCGAACAGGCTGGCTGTCACCGACGCCGCTTCGCCGCATACGACGACCTCGTATGCAGCAGGCAAGCCCGCAACGCGAACGCGGCTGAACACTTCACAGGCAGTGGCCAGATCGAATGGTATGACGCCGTGGGGCGCCAGGATGGCGATTTTGTGCATGGCGCGATTCTAGCGACCATAGGCTGTCGTGTCAGTCTCTGGATAGCGTTTGGCCGGATTCATGCGCAATATGGCAATGCGGCCAATGTTCAGCTGGAAATTGCGTCGCCATAATCGTGCTTTATTCAACGGCAAGGGTGGGCGATGGAATCACGATTGAAGCAATTCCGGCGCTTGCGCCACGCTGCGCTGTGGGAAGGGGCGACCTTGGTGCTTCTGCTCGGTATTGCGGTACCGCTAAAACATATCGCCGGCCAATCGGCGCTGGTCACGTTCATGGGGCCGGTGCACGGCATGGCATTTCTCTATTATCTCTGGACCGTGACGAGCAACGTCACCGCCGAAGACTGGACCCGTACCGAAGTCGCGCAACTGATTGGCTGCGCGATGCTGCCATTCGGCGCATGGTTCAGCATCGGCCTGATCGAGCGCAAGGCCGCAGGGATCGTCACACCGGCCGCATGATGTACCTGCTCCTGAAAACGCTGCATATCGTCGCTGTGATGACCTGGATTAGTGGCCTGCTCATGCAGGCTTTCTTGTTGCGGACGGTGGCGCGTCAGCCCTTGCCGTTGTTGCCGGATGAGCGCAGCGTGATTGGCGCGGCGGTGCGTTGGGACCGGCTCCTGATCGCACCGGCGATGCTGCTGGCCTGGGCGTGCGGACTGGGGCTGGCCACCCTTGGACACTGGTGGATGACGCCCTGGCTGAGCCTGAAGATGGTGCTGGTGCTCGCCCTGTCGGCCTTGCATGGGATTCAGGGCGGCAGTCTGCGGCGCATGGTTGCCAGCCCAGCGCGCCGTCCACCCGCGTGCTTGCGGCACGCCACCGCAGCGGTTTTGTGCGGCGTGACGGCGATCGTCTTGCTTGTCGTACTAAAACCGGGCTGAGCGTCTCCAGTTGCGCTTGAACAGCAGCGCCCGGACCCGGTTGCTTCTGATCCTGCCCGGCGCTGCTCAACGGCCATGACGATGAGTTTATCCGGCGCCCATTCGATGACACCGTTCACCTGCCCGATGCAAGCAAACGCGGACCCGCCTGTGTAGCGCACTGCGCAATCGTATATATTGAGTCCCCTGAACGTGCCGGCCCTGTCGCCTGGCCGATCACGGTTTTCCTTTTGCCGGATTTGACAGAAACTCACCCACATAAACTCACTATGGCACAACTCCACACAGTCCTGTTCTCGGCCATGATGGCCGGCGCCGGCGCCGCCGCTTCCGCACTGGCCGCCGAGCCAGCCGTGCTGCGCGATTACCGCGCTCTGGCCATCACCCCGGACGGCAAGCGTATCGCCGCCCTCGAATCGCTCGACCCGGGCGGGCTGCCGCTTCGCCCGCACACCGTCGTGGTCGTGCGCGATGCCGTCAGCGGCGCCATCCTGGCCCAGTACGACCCGTGCGCCGCCTGCACCTACGACCATCCCGCCTGGTCGCCCGACCAGCGATCGCTGGCCTTCATCAGCGCCGACGCCAAGGCCGGCATGGCCACCGTCTACGTCGCCAGCCCCGCTGGCGCCGCGCCGGTCGCCTCGATCAAGGGCGTGGCCAGTACCGTGCGCTGGTCGCCGGACGGCAAACTGCTGTCGCTGCTGGCCACCCCCGGCGCGAAAAAACTCGGCGGCGCCGTCGAAGCGGGCGCGCGCCAGGTCGGCGAAATCGGCACCCAGGACGACGCCCAGCGCCTCGCCCTGGTGGCCCCGCACGGCGGCGAACTGACCATGGTCTCTCCGCCCGACAGCTACATCTACGAATACGACTGGACCCCGGACGGCAAAGGCTTCGTCGTCACCAGCGCCAAGGGCAACGGCGACAACAACTGGTGGGTTGCCACCTTGGGCCATGTGGACGCCGCCAGCGGCACATTGCGCATGCTGGCTTCCCCGAAGATGCAGATGAATATCCCGCGCGTTTCGCCCGACGGGCGCAGCGTCGCCTTCATCGGCGGCCTGATGAGCGACTTCGGCTCGGTCGGCGGCGACGTCTTTACGATACCCCTGTCGGGCGGCGAGCCGCACAACGTCACCCCGCGCTTCGCCGGCTCCTTCAACGCTCTGGCCTGGCAGGGCAGGCAGCTGATCGCCTCGGCGCTGGTCGGCAGCGACCATGCGGTATTGAGCATCGACCCGGCCAGGCGCAGCACGCGTACCCTGTGGTCGGGCGCCGTGGGTGCCACCGGCTCGCGCCAGGGCCGCTTCGTCTTCAGCGCCGATGGCGCGCTCGCCGCCTCGGTGCATGAAGACTTCGCGCGCGCCCCGCGCATCGTCGCCGGACGTTTGCCGCAGCTGGCCGCCATCACGCGCGACAACGACGGCTTCGCGCCGCAGGTGCGCGCCACCAGCGTCGAATGGACCAACGAGGGCTTCAAGATGCAGGGCTGGCTGGTCGCGCCGCTGGCGACCGAGCCGGGTAAAAAATATCCAATGGTGGTCCAGGTGCACGGCGGACCGGCATCGGCCGCCTCGCCGCGCTTCGTCTCCGAGGGCGAACAGGCCAATCCGCTGCTGCGCGACCTTGCGCGCAAGGGTTACTACGTGTTCCTGCCCAATCCGCGCGGCAGCTTTGGCCAGGGCATCGCCTTCAGCAGCGCCAACAAGCGCGATTTCGGCGGCGGCGACTGGCGCGACATCATGGCCGGCGTCGACGCCGTGGTGAAGACGGCGCCGGTGGACGCCGGCCGCCTTGGCCTGATGGGACACTCCTACGGCGGCTTCATGACCATGTGGGGCGTCACGCACAGCCAGCGCTTCAAGGCCGCGGTGGCCGGCGCCGGCATCGCCAACTGGATCAGCTACTACGGCCAGAACGGCATCGACCAGTGGATGATTCCCTTCTTCGGCGCCTCGGCCTACGACGACCCGGCGGTGTACCGGGCTGCCTCGCCGATCGAATCGATCAAGGCCGCCAGGACGCCGACCCTGCTCTACGTGGGCGAGCGCGACGTCGAAACGCCGGCGGTGCAATCGATGGAGTTCTGGCACGGCCTGCGCGCCATGGGCACGCCGACCACGCTGGTGATCTACGATGGCGAAGGCCACGCGATCCGCAAGCCCGAACACCAGCGCGATCAGCGCGCCCGCACGGTGGGGTGGTTCGAGCGCTATTTAAAATAAGCTGGAACAAGCCTTGGGTACCCGACAGGGCACCCAAGGCTTATTTTTCCGGATACAGCACCAGCTGCACGTAGTTGTTCATGTCGAAGTAGCGCCGCGCGGCTTGCTTGAGCTGTTCCGGCGTGATGGCCTCCACCTTTTTCGGATACGCCAGGATCTCGTGCGGATCGTTCCCCTGCAGCTCGGCCGCTTGCAGGCGGTTGACCCAGTAACCGTTCTCGCGCAGCGATTTCTGGTGGTTCTGCAGCCAGTTCTGCTTGACCTTGTTCAGGTCCGCCAGATCCGGTCCTTGCTCCTTGATGCGCGCAATCTCGGCCATCGTGGCGGCGATCACCTTGTCCACATTGGCCGGCCCGGTCGGCAGCGAGGCCGTGATCAGATAATTCTCGTACGGGTATTTGCTCAAGCTGCCGCTCATGCCTCCGCCGTAGATCAGGGCCAGCTTTTCGCGCAGGATGTCGGTGATCCGGATGTTGATCACTTCCAGCATCGCCTGGAAGCGCATCGCTTCTTCGTCCGAATACGGCGCCTCGCCGCTGAAGTTGAGCGACACGCTGCTCTTGGCCTCGGACCCGCTGCGCACGTCCTTCTTCACCACCCCGCGCACCGGACGCACGCCGGCATCCTTGTAGCCGATCTCGATCTCGCCCACCGGCAGCGCGCCCAGGTAAGTGGCCAGCAGCGGCTTGACCTTGGCCATGTCAAAACTGCCCGCGAAAATGAAGGTCATGTCTTTGGCGCTGAAGAAGCGCGCGCGGTAGACCGCCAGCGCGCGCTCCAGATCGAGCTTGTCGAAGTCGCTCGGGCGCGCCGTGCGGGCCACACGCGGATGGTTTTGATACAGGGTGCTCACCAGCGTGTCGCGAAACACCGATTCCGGCTGCGCCATCGCGTTGCGCGCAGCTTCGACCTGCTTGCCGACGAAGGACTTGTACAGGCCTTCGTCGCGCCGCACGCCCGTCATGCGCAGGTACAGCAGCTGCAGCATGGTTTCCATGTCGTCGTTGGCGGTGCTGCCGGTGATGCCGTCCACATGGTTCCCCAGCGTGACGCTGACCGTGGCGGCCTTGCCGGCCAAGATCTTTTGCAGGTCGAGCGGCGAGTGGTCCTTCAGCCCCATCGTCCCCACCACCGCATTCGCGTAGCGCGCGTTGATGATGTCGGCCTCCCCGAACAGGGTCTGGCCGCCGAAGCGCGCCGCGCTCATGAGCACCTGGTCGTTGCGAAAGTCGGTCGGCTTGAGGATCACTTTCACGCCGTTCGACAGGGTCAGCCTGGTCAGCCCCAGCGCCTTGTCTTCGCTCTGCGCGACGATGCTGCCGCCCGCCGGCGGCTTGTCCATCAGCTCCGTGGCCAGCGTCTTTTGCTCGAGCGCGCGCACCGTCACTTTTTCGGCCGCGGCCACCGCCGCCAGCAGCTGGGCGCTGGTCGGCACCGGAATATCGCTCTTGGTGCTGCCCGTGTACACCACCAGCTTGGCCGATGCGGCCGGAATGGTGGCGCGCGCGTAGCCGTTCATCTCGTCGAGGGTGATCGCCGGCAGCAGCTCGCGCACGTAGGCGTATTCGTTTTCGATGCCGGGGATGCTTTCCTGTTCCAGGAAGTTGCGCACGTATTCGCCGACGTAGCTGCCCGAGTCGGTCTTGTCACGTTCGTTGTAGGCCAGTTCGTACTGGCGCATCATGTTCTTGCGGGCGCGCTCGAATTCCTGGGCGCTGAAGCCGAACTGGCGCGTGCGCGCGTTTTCCTGCACCAGCGCCTCGATGGCCGGCGTGGCGCCGCCCTTGCCGAGCGCGGCGAAGGCATTGAAGGACGTGTAGCGCGGCGTGAGTTTGCCCACCGAGCTGCTGCCGGCGATGAACGGCGGGTCGGCCTGCTGCGCCAGTTCCTGCATGCGCTGGCCCAGCATGCCGGTAAACAGTGCCTCGACCAGCTTTTCGCGGTAGGCGCCGAAGGTGCCCTTGTCGATCGCTTCCTTCACCGGGTAGCGGATCAGCAGCGCATTGGAGGTCGCTTCCTTGTCGGTCACGACCAGCGCCTCGGTGTGGGCGCGCGTGGGAATGGCGGCGTAGGTGCGCGCGCGCGGGCTGGCCGGGTTCTTCAGCTGTCCGAAATGCTGTCTGATGCGCCGCTCGGCATCAAGCGGGTCGATGTCGCCCACCACCACCACCGCCATCAGGTCGGGCCGGTACCAGTCCTTGTAGAAGCGCCGGATGGCCTCGTGCTTGAAGCCCTTGATGACGTGTTCCTGCCCGATCGGCAGGCGCCTGGCGTACTGCGAGCCGTTGTACAGCTTCGGAATGAGCACCTTTTGCATGCGGTCGTTGGCGCCTTTGCCCAGCCGCAGTTCTTCCAGGATGATGCCGCGTTCCTTGTCGATGTCGGCCGCGTTCATGGTCAGCCCGCCCGCCCAGTCCTGCAGCACCAGGAAGCCCTTGTCGATGTTGTCGCGGTTGTCGGTCGGGATGGGCAGGATGTACACCGTCTCGTCGAAGCTGGTGTAGGCATTGAGGTCGGCGCCGAACTTGACGCCGATCGATTGCAGGTACGAGATCAGTTCGTGCTTCTTGAAGTTGGTCGAGCCGTTGAAGGCCATGTGCTCGGTGAAGTGGGCCAGCCCTTGCTGGTCCTCGTCTTCCAGGATCGAGCCGGCCTTGACGACCAGGCGCAGTTCGAGTTTTTTCTCGGGCCTGGCGTTTTTCTGGATGTAGTAGGTCAGCCCGTTGGCCAGCTTGCCCACCTTGACCTGCGGCCCTACCGGTATCGCGTCGTCCAGCTTGATGGCGGCCTGGGCGCCGATAACGCACGCCAGCAGGAGGGTGGCCGCACAGGCGGATCGAACGAAATACTTGGTCATCGGCGTCTCTGCAATTGTGTTGGTGGAGCGCGGATTCTACTCCTTTGCCGACACGGGTAGCGACGCCGGTTGCGGCGGCGGCAGCGCCAGGCGCGCATCCGACGCCATCAGCAGCGCCATCGCATCGGCCGCCAGCGGACGGCTGAACAGGTAGCCCTGTACCTCGTCGCAGCCGATGCGCTGCAAAAACGCCAGCTGCTCGGGTGTCTCCACGCCTTCGGCCACCACGGTCAGCGACAGGCCGTGCGCCAGCGCGATGGTGGCCTGGGCGATGGCGGCGCTGCGCGGATCGCTGATGATGTTGCGGACAAAACTCTGGTCGATTTTCAGCTTGTCGAGCATGAAGCGCGACAGGTAGCCGAGCGAAGAGTAGCCGGTGCCGAAGTCGTCGAGCGAAATCGATACGCCCATGTCGGTCAGTTCGGCCAGCTGCTTTTCGGCCGCTTCGCTGTCGCGCATCATGACGCTTTCGGTCAGTTCGATCTCCAGGTAGCGCGCCGCCAGGCCGCTTTCGCGCAGCGCCTCGCGCACCACGGCCGGCACCGTGCCGGCCGTGAACTGGTGCGCCGAGACGTTCACCGCCACCCGCAGCGGAGGCAGGCCGGCGTCCTGCCAGGCCCTGTTTTGCATGCAGGCCTGGCGGATCACCCAGTTCCCGATCGGCAGGATCAGGCCCGTGTCTTCGGCCAGCGCGATGAAGTCGCCCGGCCCGACCTGGCCCAGTTCCGGGCTGCTCCAGCGCAGCAGCGCTTCCATGCTGCACATGCGGCCACTGCCCAGCGCCACCTGCGGCTGGTAGTGCAGCGACAGTTCGTTGCGCTCGATGGCGCGGCGCAGGTGCGTTTCCAGCGCCATCCAGCGCAGCGCGTGCGCGTTCATCTCGCCCTTGAAGAAGCGAAAGCCGTTACGGCCCGCATCCTTCATGTGCGACAGCGCCACGTCGGCCGCTTTCAGCAGTTCGCTCGGGTTGGCGCCGTCGCGCGGGTAGATGCTGATGCCCACGCTGGTGGTGACGATCAGTTCATGGCCGTCGGCGTGGAACGGTTGCGCGATCTCCTCGATCAGGCGCCGCACCGCGACGATGATGGCGTCCGAGTCCAGGCATTCGGTCAGCAGCAGCACGAATTCGTCGCTGCCCAGGTGCGCCAGCGAGTCGGCGGGACCGGCCAGCATGCCGGCGCGGCGCGCCACTTCCTGAAGCAGGGCGTCGCCGGCTTCGTGTCCCAGGCTGTCGTTGATGCGCTGCAGGCGGTCGATATTGAATAGCAGCAGGGCGATCTGGCGGTCGCCGTGGCGCGCCGAGGCGATCGCCTGCTGCATGCGGTCGACCAGCACCGAGCGGTTCGGCAGCAGGGTCAATGGATCGTGGTTGCTCAGGAAGTCGACCTGGTGATGAGCCGCCTTGAGCGCGCTGATGTCGCTCGATACCGATACATACGCGTCGACCGCGCCGTTTGCCCCGCGCACGGCGTTGATGCTGATCCGCTCCGGGTACACCTGGCCGTTCTTGCGCCGGTTGGTGATTTCGCCGCGCCACTGGCCGCTGGAACTCAGGCTGGCCCAGATGGCGCGGTAAAACGCGCTGTCGTGGCGGCCCGACTGCAACAGGCGCGGATTGCGGCCCACCACCTCCGCTTCACTGTAGCCGGTAATGTGCTCGAAGGCCGGGTTGACGGCGATGATGGAGCCCTGCGCATCGGTCATCATGATGCTTTCCTGCGTGCTCTCGAGGATGCGGGCCGACAGGCGCAGGCGCTGCTCGCTGTCGCGCAGGGCGCGGTCGGCATGCAGGCGCGCGGCCGCTTCCAGCTGCAACTGGGCGGCGTGGCGCTGCACCACTTCGTACAGTCCGAGGTTTTCGTAGGCTACCGCCAGCTGGGCGCCGAGCGTCACGCCGATGCGTTCATCTTCATGGCTGAACGGCGTCGCGCCGGGCGCGCGGGCGCAGTACATCCAGCCGTACAGGTGGTTGCGGTCGCGGATCGCCAGGCCCAGGAAACCGCCCACCGCCGGATGGCCCTCGGGCAGCGCCGCGCCGTCCTGCAGACGCAGCGCCAGGGGCTGCTGGAGCAGGGCGCCGGGCAGCTGGCGCGTATCGAGCGCATGCCCGGCCAGCAGCGCGCTGTCGACCCCGCGCGCGGCCAGGTGGCGCACGCGCTGTTCGCCGCTGTCGAGCAGGCACACGGCCACGCGGTCGGCGTCCAGGATGGCGCCGGCCGCCTGCAGGAACACGCCGATCATCGCATCGGCATTGCGCTCGCCGGTCAGGCGCAGGCTCATTTCCTCCATGGCGCCCAGGCGCGCGGCCAGGCTGCGCAAGCCGCTCATGCGCTCCCCCAGCAGGGTGCCCAGGTCGGCGCCGAGGGCGGCATCCGTGGCGCCATGGCGCTGTAGCAGGGCACCGAGCGCCTGGCGCGCCGACACCAGCGCGTCGTCGATGCTGCTGCCCAGGTCCGCGCTCAGGCCCGGCGCGCCGTCGTCCGGTGCCGGTCCCTGCTGGTGCATGCTGGCGCTGCCGGACAGTCCCAGTTCGCCATGCACCGCGGCCAGGATGTCTTCCGGGTCGGCCGGCTTGGCCAGCACCCGCGTCACGCCGCAGCTGCGCGCCAGCGCGGTGGTTTCGCTTACGGCGTAGATGGCCGAGTAAAAGATCACGCGGGTGGCGGCCAGTTCCGGGTCGGCGCGCAGCTGCTGCACGAATTCGTAGCCGTCCATGGCCGGCATCAGGATATCGGTGATGATCAGGTCGGGCCGCTCGGTGCGCACCTGCGCCAGCGCGTGCGCGCCGTCATAGGCTTCGAGCAGGCGATGACCGGTGTGGCCGAGCAGGGCGCTCAGGTAGCGCCGGTTCGAGGGCCGGTCGTCGACGATCAGGATCGTGGACATACGCCAGGCTCCGGGGGCCGGGATGGTGTGCGGTGAGAGTGGGGACGTGCTTGCATCGGTGGCTCCGGGGCATCTCTCCGGCATGCAAAAGCACGGAAGGCGAGGCCTGCAGTGATAATAATGCAGGTCGGCGCACGCTTTCCGGATTTGTTTCGGAACGATTTGAAAAACGTAACATTTCCTTATCATTTACCCCATATTGTTGTCTCAGTGCAACGAATCAGGGCGAGCATGGGTGAAGTCGCTGTACCTCCTCGGAATCTTCCCAAGCTTAGGGCGGTTGAAGTCGGGTAAATCCTTTAAAATAGCGGATTACGCTCCAGCAGCTTTGTCGCATCAGAGGATCTTTTATGTCTATTTCCAGTACCCCCGAAATCGTTGAAGAGTTGCGCGCAGGACGCATGGTCATCCTGGTCGATGAAGAAGACCGCGAAAATGAGGGGGATCTGGTGCTGGCGGCCGATTTCGTGACGCCCGAGGCCATCAATTTCATGGTCAAGCACGCGCGCGGCCTGGTCTGCCTGACCCTGACCGAAGAGCGCTGCAAGCAGCTCAACCTGTCGATGATGACGTCGAGCAACGGAACCTTTTACGGCACCAACTTCACGGTGTCGATCGAAGCGGCCGAGGGCGTGACGACCGGTATTTCGGCGGCCGACCGCGCCAAGACCATCCAGGTGGCGGTGGCCAAGAACGCCAGCCCGGCCGATATCGTCCAGCCCGGCCACATTTTCCCGCTCAAGGCCCAGCGCGGCGGCGTACTGATGCGCGCCGGCCACACCGAAGCCGGCTGCGACCTGACCGAGATGGCCGGCCTGACGCCGGCCTCGGTGATCTGCGAAATCCTCAAGGACGACGGCACTATGGCGCGCCTTCCGGACTTGCTGGAGTTTGCCAAGGAACACAATCTGAAGATCGGCACCATTGCCGACCTGATCCACTACCGCGGCCAGAACGAGTGCCTGGTGGAACGCATTGCCGAGCGCAACATGCAGACCGCCTACGGCGAGTTCCGCCTGATCGCCTTCCGCGACAAGCCGAGCGGCTCGGCCCACCTGGCCATGGTCCATGGCGACCTGGCGCCCAACCTCGACGCCCTGGTGCGCGTGCACCAGCCGGTTTCCATCCTCGATCTGCTCGATAGCGAAGCGACCACCCACTCGTGGACCATGGCGTCGTCGATGCAGGCGATCAAGCAAGCCGACCGCGGCGTCATGGTGCTGCTCAACTGCGGCGAGACGGCCGACCAGCTGTTTGCCCAGTTCGCGGCGCTCGACGCCGACACCAGGCCGACCGGACGCGCCGCCAGCATGGACTTGCGCACCTACGGCATCGGCGCCCAGATCCTCAAGGACTTGGGCGTTGGCAAGATGGAATTGCTGGCCAGCCCGCGCAAAATGCCGTCCATGACCGGTTTCGACCTGGAAGTGACCGGTTATCGGGCCCGACCGAACGGCGAGCCATCCGCCAAGCCGGCCGCCTGACGCGGTACACTTCTCATTCAATCACACATATAAAAAGGGGTCTGCCATGACCGTAGGAACTTATGAAAGCAATCTGACCGGTGCAGGCCTGCGCGTTGGCATCGTCCAGGCGCGTTTTAACGCCGATGTGGGTCATGGCCTGCTGTCGGCTTGCCTGGCTGAACTGAAGCACCTGGGCGTGAGCGATGAAGACGTGCTGCACGTCACCGTGCCCGGCGCGCTGGAAATTCCGCTGGCGCTGCAAAAGATGGCAGAGACCCAGCAGTTCGATGCCCTGGTCGCGCTCGGCGCGGTCATTCGCGGCGAAACGTATCACTTCGAGCTGGTCTCGAACGAATCGGGCGCCGGCATTACCCGCATCGGTCTCGACTACGGCATCGCGATCGCGAACGCCGTCCTGACCACCGAGAACGACGAGCAGGCTGAAGCGCGCATGGCGGAAAAGGGTGCCGAAGCGGCGCGCTGCGCCGTCGAGATGGCCAATCTGCTGATCGCGCTCGAAGAGCTGCAAGCCGACGAAGACTGAGTCCGGGTCGTCAGCAATACATTGTCCAGAATACGTAGTTAAGAACAAACGGTAATAAAGAAGGTAAGAACACCATGACAGAGAAAACCTTGCACGCCAACCCCAGCAAGAACCGCACGCCGCGTCACCGGGCGCGCGAGTTCGCCTTGCAGGGGCTGTATCAGTGGCTGCTGAACAATGAAGATGCCACCACGGTCGTGACCAACATCCGGGCAGCGCACGGCTTCGAAAAGGCCGACGCCGACCACTTTGCGGTCTTGCTGTACGGCGCGATCAAGGATTCGGTTGCCCTGCGCGAAGCGTTTGCGCCCCTGATCGACCGCGGCGTGGCCGAGCTGTCGCCGATCGAGCACGCGGTGCTGCTGATCGGCGCGTTCGAGCTGAAGAACAACCTGGATATTCCTTATCGCGTTGTCATCAACGAGGCGGTCGAGCTGACCAAGTCGTTCGGCGGTATCGATGGGCACAAGTACGTCAACGGTGTGCTCGACAAGCTGGCGCCGAAGCTGCGCGCTGACGAAGTCGCGGGCGATACCCGGCGCTAAGGCGCCGGTCCCGCCATTGGCGCAACCGGCCTCCAGGGTTGGGGCGGCACTGGCGGGAGCCGGGAGCCGGGGTCCGCTCGTTCAGCCGGCACCGCGAAAGCCATCGTTTTTGCCACTGGCGGGAATCGATGGCACATTGCGCAGGGGGCCGGCCTCTACTTCCCGAACCGAAACGCCCATAAAAAAAGCCCGATGCATGCGTCGGGCTTTTTTACATCTATATATATATAGCAGCAAATTACAATCCGGCGATCTGCTCCTGCGAGGCTTTCTCCGCCAGGACCGGTTTCGGTGCGGCCGGTGCCGTAAACGTCGGCACTTTCTTTCCGCTCGCCACCAGCTTGAGCTTCTGATATTCGTTCATCACGCGCGAACCATAACCCTGGTCGGTTTCGAAGGCGGCGGCGCCCACGTAAGTCTTCAGGCCGGCTTCCACCGAACCGCCGCGTTTCACGTATTCCTTGAGGATCAGCGAGCCGACGCGGATATTCGCCACGGGATTGAGCGCGGCCTTGGTCCCGCCCATATCCTGAAACTTCTCATGGTGAATCTTCGACATCACCTGCATCAGGCCTTGCGCGCCGACCGGGCTCTCGGCAAACGGGTTCAGACCCGATTCGATGGCCATCACCGCCAGGATCAGCAGCGGATCGAGCTTGATTTCGCGCGCCGTCGAATAGGCGGTCGAAACGAGCATGTTGGCGGCATCGCCCGCCACGCGGTAGCGCTTGGACAGCCAGGTGGTCACGAACTCCTGCTGCTTGCGGTTGGCGTGGGTCGCCTTGTCGTCGAGCGCCAGAATCGGCTGCTCGTTCGGCGCCAGCACGGCTGGTGCCGGTGCGGGTGCCGGCGCGGGCGCCGTCATCAGGGCCGACAGGGCGGGCGCCTGCACAGGCGCGCGCGCGACCACGACGACGGGCGCCGGCTTGTGCGGCGCTGCCAGCAGTTGCGACGCTTCGTGCGCCAGTTCAGGACGCATGTAGAGCAAAGCCATCATGGCCAGTGCGGAAACGCCGAAAAACGTCAGTGTGTGTTGCATTGTAGTCAGGAGACCACGCGCCGTTTTGCTCACGGAAGACCACGTGAATGGCTGGCTGGCCATGGTTTGGGCGAGCTTTGCTGTCGCCCCGTTGAAACGATGTATCATCGAATTCCCCTTTGTCGCGGAAAAAGCCATCCCAGCACCGCGCGTTAGCGCAGCGGGCAGACTTGTGCCGTGCATCAGAAATATCGTCCATCGCCGCCGCGTGGGCGCGCGATTAACGCCGTCATTGCTCGCTTCAGCTGGTCGTTCCCTGTGGTATTGGACCAGTAGCTAAACAACTTTTTCGGGGGAGAAGGCAGACGCCTATTGAAAACACTCCTTAAAATGTCATTGGGGCCCCGACCCCGTGAAGTTATGAGACAGGCTAGAATCGAGTCCGTAGACAGTGCCTGCTCATCAAGTAGGGCGAATTGTAGAAGCGGGTATATACTAAGTCAATACTAACACAAACGTTCTATATTACTTTTAGATCTAGCTTTTTGTGCTGCGTTGCAGCAAAGTCCTATGAAATCAACCACTTGGCATGGCTAATTGAACAACCATGCTCACATGAAAAAAAGAATTTAAAACCGATGAATTACGTAGACTTGCGCGATTTCATGTCGAAAATGCAAGAAATGGGCGAATTAAAGCGCATTTCCTTGCCAGTTTCACCTTATTTGGAGATGACGGAGGTGTGCGACCGCGCTTTGCGGGCCGCCGGACCGGCCATTTTGTTTGAAAATCCGACCGGCCATACGATTCCGGTCCTCGGTAACCTGTTCGGTACGCCGCGCCGGGTGGCGCTCGGCATGGGCGCCGACGACGTCGGCGAGCTGCGCAAGATTGGCCATGTATTGGCCCGCCTCAAGGAGCCGGAACCACCCAAGGGCTTCAAGGACCTGATGGGGCTCGGTTCGCTGGTCAAGGCCGTGTGGGACATGTCGCCCAAGGAAGTGCGCGGCGCGGCCTGCCACGATATCGTCTGGGAAGGCGCCGACGTCGACCTGGCGCGCCTGCCGATCCAGCATTGCTGGCCGGGCGACATCGCGCCCCTGATCACCTGGGGCCTGGTCATCACCAAAGGCCCTAACAAGAAGCGCCAGAACCTGGGCATCTACCGCCAGCAGGTGATCGGGCCGAACAAGGTCATCATGCGCTGGCTGGCGCACCGGGGCGGTGCGCTCGACTTCCGCGAACATGGCATCGCCACCAAGGGCCAGCCGTATCCGGTGGCGGTGGCGCTGGGCGCCGATCCGGCCACCATCCTCGGCGCGGTTACGCCGGTGCCGGACAGCCTGTCCGAATACCAGTTCGCCGGCCTGCTGCGCGGCAGCCGCACGGTGCTGACCAAGGCCATCGGCAGCGAGCTGCGCGTGCCGGCCTCGGCCGAGATCGTGCTGGAAGGGCATATTTACGCCGATCCGAATCACCCGACCGGCTACGAGCACGCGCTGGAAGGGCCGTTTGGCGACCATACTGGTTACTATAATGAGCAGGACAGTTTTCCGGTGTTTACCATCGACCGCATTACCATGCGGCGCGACCCGGTTTATCACTCTACGTATACAGGCAAGCCGCCCGACGAGCCGGCCGTGCTCGGGGTGGCGCTCAATGAAGTGTTCATTCCGCTGCTGCAAAAGCAGTTCAGCGAAATCACCGACTTTTATCTGCCGCCCGAAGGCTGCAGCTACCGCATGGCCGTGGTGCAGATGAAGAAGCAGTACGCCGGCCACGCCAAGCGCGTGATGTTCGGCGTGTGGAGCTTCCTGCGCCAGTTCATGTATACCAAGTTCATCGTGGTGGTGGACGAGGACGTGAACATCCGCGACTGGAAAGAGGTGATCTGGGCGATCACGACGCGGGTCGACCCGATGCGCGACACGCTGCTGGTCGATAATACGCCGATCGATTACCTCGACTTTGCCTCACCCGTCAGTGGGCTGGGCAGCAAAATGGGCATCGACGCGACCAATAAATGGCCGGGCGAGACCAACCGCGAGTGGGGCACGACCATCAGCATGACGCCGGAAGTGAAGGCGCGGGTCGATTCGATCTGGCAGGAGCTGGGTATTTGAAGTGTCAAACGGGGGCTTGGCGGCAAGCCCCCGCCTCGGAGCCGCCGCCATCCGCACTTGCGCTTGTGCGGTGTGGTGACAAGCTCGCCCGTTTCGGTGTATTCTTGCACTGATCAATTGTTGCTATAGTTGTATCCTTGTGGTTTCGTCCAGCGCCACGCTGGCACCGATAACAAGCCCGGGCGCACGCTGGCGTCCGATGACCAACCGGAAAAGGCGTGCCGCGGCACTGGCCTTCACCAACCAGGTACGAGCCCGCCATGTTTGAAGCCGCCCGTCTCACCGACCCCATCGCCCACAGCAGCGCGCTGGCCGGATTTCTGGTCGGCGCCCTGATCGGCATCGCCCTGATCGCCGCCGTCGCGTTTGCCACCTTCACCTGCGGTTTTGGCGTCGCGCTGCTCGCTGGCCTGGCGGCCGGCGTGGGCGGCTCGCTGATACTCGGCATAGGCGAGGCGATCGGGAAGTCGATCATGTCGCCCGCCGGGGCCATCACCAGCGGCTCGCCCACTGTCTTTACCAACGGCCTGGCGGCCGCCTTCGCCAAGGCGAGCACGGTCCTGTGCGACAAGCACAGCCCGGTGCCGCTGGTGGCGGAGGGGTCGACCAATGTCTTCATCAACGGCTTCGGCGCGGCGCGCAAGGACGACTCCACGGTCTGCGGCGCCAAGATCGACGGCGGTTCGTCGAACGTGTTCATCGGCGGCGGCACCAAGGAATACCTGCCGGTCGCCGACGAAGTGCCGCCCTGGCTGCGCACCACGGTCGACTGGGCGTTCGCGCTGGCCGGGTTGGCGGGCGGGCTGGCCGGCCTGGTCAAGGCCGCCGGGGGCTTGTCGCGCGCGGTGCTGCCGTGCGCGGCGAAATTCATCGCCGGCTACGTGGCCGGCGAAGCGGTCGGCCGCTACGTGGCCGCCCCCGTCATCTCGCGCGTGATGGGTGGCCTGCTGGGCAACCCGGTCGAGGTGGCGACCGGGCGCAAGGTGCTGCTGGCCCAGCACGAAATCGACGCCGTGCTCCAGAGTCCCATCCCGCTGGTCTGTGCACGTTTTTACGGCAGCGACCTCGCTTTTGAGGGCAGCCTGGGCAAGGGCTGGGTGCTGCCATGGGATTTGCGCCTGCAGCAGCGCGACGGCATGATCTGGTTGACCGATGCCCAGGGCCGCGAAACCGGTTTCCCGCTGGTGCAGCCCGGCCACTGCGCCTACAGCGAAGCGGAGCAGTGCTACCTGGCCTGCACCGCCACCGGGCAGTTCATCCTGTATGACCTGAACGAGGTGTATCACGACTTCGGCCTGCTCGATGCCGGCGGCGATATCGCCTGGGTGCGGCGCAAGGAAGACCGCACCGGCTAGTGGCACAGCTACACCCGCGACGACGCCAACCGCGTGAGCATGATCCGCACCAGCGGCGGCCAGCAGCTGCAGCTGCGCTACGCCGAATCGCCATCGCGGCTGACCGCGATCGATTGCATCGATGGCGGCACCCCGGGCACCCTGGTCGCGTATGGCTACGACGGGTTCGGCCAGCTGGTGTCCGTCACCGACGCCAACGGCGCCGTGGCGCGCCAGTTCAGCTACCTTGACGGCCGCATGGCCAGCCACACCAACGCGCTCGGCCTGACCAGCACCTACGAGTGGGCCGAGATCGACGGCGCCGCGCGCGTGGTCGCGTGCGGCACCAGCGAGGGCGATCACACACGCTTTCGCTACGACCGCGAGGCGCGCCAGACCTGGGCCCAGGACGAACAGGGGCGCACCGCGCACTGGCAATACGACGCGCATTTCCAGATCGTGGCGTGCACCGATTTCGACGGCGCCAGCTATCGCATCACGTACAACGATGCCGGCATGCCGCAGCGGGTGTCGCTGCCGGGCGAGCGCGAAGTGGCGTTCGAATACGACCACGCCACGCGCGTCATCGCCGAAACCGATACCCTGGGCCGCGTCACCCGCACGGCCTACCACGCCAACAGCCTGCGCATCAGCGAGCTGATTGTGCCAGACGGCTCGCGCTGGCGCGCCGAGTACGACTATCTGGGGCGCTTGCTGGCGACGACCGATCCGCTGGGCCGCGAGGAGCGTAACGAATACCCGAGCGGCCTGAGTCCCTTCCCGGTTGCGCACATCGATGCCAGCGGCGGGCGCCAGCAGATGGAATGGAACCGGCGCGGCCAGATGACGTCGCGCACCGACTGCTCGGGCAAGCTCACGCGCTACCAGTACAACGCCGATGGCCAGCTGGCCTGCCTGACCGACGCCCTTGGCCAGGCCACGTACTATCACTACCTGCGCACGGGCGAACCGACGCAGGTGGTGCTGGCCGACGGCAGCACCGAAGAATTCGCGTACGACGCGGCGGGTCTGCTCATCGAACAGCGCAGCGGCGAGCAGCAAGCGCGCCGCTGGGTACGCAACGCGCGCGGCCAGGTGCTCGACGCCATCGATCCCGCGCAGCAGCATCTGCGCTACCGCTACGATGTGCGTGGGCGCGTGGTGGAACTGGCCCGCGACACCGGCACGCGCTACCGCTTCGAATACGATGCCGGCGACCGCCTGGCGCGCGAGATGCGCCCCGATGGCGCCGAGCGGCGCATGCGCTACGATCCGGCGGGCGAGCTGATCGAGGTTGAAAAAATCGGCGCCGTGAAAGGCGACGCCGCGCGCCGCACGGTGCTGTATGAACGCGACAAGGCCGGACGCGTGCTGGCGCAGACCACGGCAACGGCCGTCACCCGCTACACCTGGGACGACGGCGACCGCCTGCTCGAAGCAGCCTGCGAGCCGAATGCCGCCGGCGCCGCGCTGGGCGTGGCGGCGGGCGCGGTCCGCTTCGAGTACGACCGCGCGGGCCGCATGGTGGCCGAACACGGCGCCGACGGCACGGTCGGCTATTCGCTCGACATGCTCGACAACCTGGTATCGCTGGCGCTGCCGCATGGCCAGCGCATCGACATGCTCACCTACGGTTCCGGCCACGTGCACCAGATCCGCTGCGCCGACGGCGTGATTTGCGACTTCGAGCGCGACGACCTGCATCGCGAAATCGAACGCACCCAGGGCGGCCTGACCCAGCGCATCGCCTACGACATCCTGGGCAGGCGCACATCGCAGACGGCGGGCAGCGCGCCGGAACTGGCGGCGGGGCAGGCTCGCCTGTGGCGCAGCTATCGCTACCATCCTTCGGGCGACCTGGCCGAGCAGCGCGACAGCGTGCGCGGCGCGATCGATTTTCAGTACGATGCGGCCGGGCAGCTGCGGCGCCAGATGCGCCGCGCCGACCAGCAGCAGGAACGCTTCGTGTGGGATGCGGCCGGCAATCTGCTGCAGGACGCGGGCGAAAAGAGTCGCGGCCAGGTCGACGGCAACCGGCTCATGGTCTGGCAAGACATGCGCTTCGAGTACGACGCCTGGGGCAATATGGTCACCAAGCGCAAGGGGGCGCACCAGATCCAGCGCTTCAGTTTCGATGCCGAAGACCGCCTGGTGAGCATGGTGACGGAAAACCTGCGGGGTGTGACGGAAACGCGCTTCGCCTACGATCCGCTGGGCCGGCGCATCGCCACGACCGACACGCGCACGCAAGCGGGCGGGCTGGCGCACAGCGTCGTCAGGCGTTATGTGTGGCAGGGGCTGCGCATGGTGCAGGAGCGGCGCGGCAATGCCGTCAGCAGCTACGTGTTCAGTCCCGACGCCGCCTACACCCCGCTGGCGCGGGTCGATGCGGTGATTGCCGCCGCCGCGACGGCCGCCGCCATCGCCACCGCGAAAAGCACGGCGCGCGTGTATCACTTTCATACCGACCTGATTGGCGCACCGCTCGAAATGACCGACGAAGCGGGCGAGCTGGCCTGGGCCGGCACCTATCAGGCCTGGGGCAAGGTCGGCACCGACGACGATGTGGCGCTTGCCGGCGCCATCGACCAGCCCTTGCGCTTTCCGGGCCAGTATGCCGACGAAAGCACCGGGCTGCATTACAACACCTTCCGCTTTTACGATCCCGACATCGGGCGCTTCATCAGCCCGGACCCGATCGGGCTGGCCGGCGGCGACAATCTGTATGCGTACGCGCCCAATCCGTCCGGCTGGATGGACCCGTGGGGGTTGATGCCGTGGGTCGATCCGGTCAATGTCGGGCACCACCTGGTGCCGCAAAGCCTGGCCCGCTCGACCGGTCCCAGCCTGGTCGCGACCCTGTTCGGCAGCAACACCCAGACGCCGACCTTCTTCTTCTCGAAGCCGTATGTGGCGGGCAGCCATGAAGCCATCCACGCGGCCCAAAAGCCGTTCGTCGGGCGCCTGACAGGATCGTGGAGCGGCAAGCCGATGGACCTGGTCCGGGCCGCGGGCAGGGGGCTGGACGCGGTATCGCATATCCGCGGCGACCTGAAGATACCGGCAACAGGCGAAGTCATCGCGCACAATGTCACGCCGCGCCAGGCTTACTCCGCGCTGCTGACGTGGGGCAGGAAACAGGCGATGCCGCCGCCGTCGGCGTCCGGCGGCTGCTGATAACAATCTGATAGTGGAGCTATGAACATGCAACAATTCGAGGTGGTCGTCGACTTTGGCGGCATCGTGGTGTTCGACGACAAGGGCTTGCAGGCGTACTTCGGCAACATCGCCGAGGGCGACAATCTGTACCGGCGCTTCACGAGCACCGACGATGGCGACAAGGTGGTGGAGCAGGGAATCGTGATTCCCATTATTGGCGTCAACGACAGTTCCTACCGGGTATCGGTACGCATGGCCGGGGAACCGTCCGTCGTTCCTGACGAGCTGATCATTGTGAGAAACGCGTCGTTCCCGCTGCGGGTGACGGGCCGGCTCATCATTGCGGACCTGGCCGTGTTCCTTGAGTGGTATCCGGAGGAGGGCTGGCAGCAGATCGATATTGCGCCGGGATGCTACGCGGCCGCGGTCAACGGGTTTCGCAAGGTGGAAAATAATGTGGTGGTCGACTTCGGTTTTGACATTGTCCTTACGCCCGCCGACGCGCTCCCGCCCATGAGCGCCTCGCTGCAGCAGAACATGCAGGTGCTCGAGCTGCCGGGATGAGCCCGCAAGCTGTTTCCCACAAATTCTCCCGGTCGGTTATAATTGTCGCTGGCGGGCCCCTGCGCATTGTGGCATGGCTAACCTGGTCAGGTCGGGAACGAAGCAGCCACGGCCGTTAACCATAAGTGCCGCAGATCAGGCTCGCCTCTTTCGATCTCCTTGTTGTCCAGTCTCCGTCGTACCTTCCCCCAGCACAGTCGCAGCCCGTCCGCACAAGCGGTGGTTTCGCATTCGCGCGCGCTCTTGCTACAATTGCCTTTTCGGGGAGCGGGAATCCCCGCCGCGTTCGCTATCTACGGTAAAATTCAGCATGTCCTATCAAGTCCTCGCCCGCAAATACCGTCCCAAGAATTTCGACACGCTCGTCGGCCAGGAGCACGTGGTGCGCGCCCTGACGCACGCCCTGCAATCGGGCCGCCTGCATCACGCCTATCTGTTCACCGGCACCCGCGGTGTCGGCAAGACGACCCTGTCGCGCATCCTGGCCAAGTCGCTCAACTGCATCGGCCCTGACGGCACCGGCGGCATCACCGCCGACCCGTGCGGCGTGTGCGAAGCCTGCACCGCCATCGACGCCGGCCGCTTCGTCGACTATATAGAGATGGACGCGGCCTCGAACCGCGGCGTCGACGAAATGGCCCAGCTGCTCGAGCAAGCCGTGTACGCCCCCTCGAACGCGCGCTTCAAGGTCTACATGATCGATGAGGTGCACATGCTGACCAACCACGCCTTCAACTCCATGTTGAAGACGCTGGAAGAGCCGCCCGAGCACGTCAAGTTCATCCTGGCGACCACCGATCCGCAGAAAATACCCGTCACCGTGCTCTCGCGCTGCCTGCAGTTCAATCTCAAGCAGATGCCGCCGGGGCATATCATCAGCCACCTCGACAACATCCTCGGCCAGGAAGGCATCAGCTTCGAGCAGCCGGCCCTGCGCCTGCTGGCCCAGGGCGCGCACGGCTCGATGCGCGACGCGCTCTCGCTGACCGACCAGGCGATCGCCTACGCGGCCGGCGAAGTCACGCTCGAAGCGGTGCAGGGCATGCTCGGCGCGCTCGACCAGACTTACCTGGTGCGCCTGCTCGACGCGCTGCTGGCGCAAGACGGCGCCGACCTGATGGCGGTGGCCGACGAAATGGCCAGCCGCAGCCTGTCGTACAACGGCGCGCTGCAGGACCTTGGCACCTTGCTGCACCGGATCGCGCTGGCGCAAAGCGTGCCGTCGGCCGTGCCCGAAGATTTGCCCGAACTGGCCGACATCCTGCGCCTGGCGGCGGCCTTCGACGCCCAGGAAGTGCAGCTGTTTTACCAGATCGCCGTCCACGGCCGCAACGAAATCGGCCTCGCGCCCGACGAATACGCCGGCTTCACCATGACGCTGTTGCGCATGCTCGCTTTCCGCCCCGGCAACGGTGGCGCCGAAGGCGCGCCGCCGAGCGGTTCGACCGCGGCCCGTTCGCCCTCGCCAGCGCGTGCTGCGGCAGCCGCCGCCGCGCCGGCACGTGCCGCCTCGGCAGCCGTCGCCAGCCACGCCGTGGTGAGCGCGCCGCCACCACCGGCGCCACGCATGCCGCCACCGCCTGCGCCAGCAGCGGCGGCACCCGCTCCGGCGCCGCCCGCACCAGCGGCCAGCGTGCCGGCCATGAACTCGGCGCGCGCCGCGATCAACGCCGCCCTCGAAGCGGCGCGTTCGGCCAGCCGCGGACAGAACTCCTCGCCGCGCCGTCCGACCGCCATGTCGAACCAGGCCGCCGCCAACGCCGCCGCGGCTGCGCCAACGCAGGCCGCGCCGGAGCCGGAGCCCGCACCCGCACCACCGGCCGCGCCGGCCGCATCGAAGGCGCCGCCGCCGTGGGAGCAGGGCGAGTCCCAGGCTGCCGCACCGCAGGCCGCACCGCCGCCAGCGCCACCGATGCCGGAAGCGCACTATCCCGAGATGCAGGACGACGAGCCGCCATCGTGGGTCACCGAATTTTCCGACGACACCGCCGTCGCCCAGGAAGCGCCACCGGCCGCCGCCATGCGCGCGCCCGCGCGTGCGCGCCCCGCCTACGTCATCACCCCGGTGCCCGAGATCGGCTGGGACGGTAACTGGCCCGGCCTCGCCGCCGGCCTGACCTTGCGCGGCGTATCGCAGCAACTGGCGCTGCAGACGGAACTGGTGTCCTGCGTGGTGGACGGTAACGTCACCACCTTCAGCCTGCGCGTGCCGATCGACACCCTGCGCGCCAGCGGCAATACCGAAAAACTGTGCGCAGCACTGCAGGAGCGCTTTGCCACGACCAAGATCCACCTCGAGATCGACATCGGTCCGGTGTGGTACACGGCCAGCGCCGAAGCGATCGCCTGGCGCGAAGAATGCCAGCGCGTGGCCGAAGAAACCGTGGCCAACGACCCGTTCGTGAAAGACGTGATGCGCGACCTTGGCGCGTTCATCGTGCCCGGCTCGGTGCGTCCCGCCCCGGCGCCCGGCGCCTCCGCCTGAACCGCCACCCCCTTATTGACTATTTTTTGAATCCCGGAGAACCACCATGATGAAGAACCAGCTCGCAGGCTTGATGAAACAGGCGCAAGCCATGCAGGACAACATGAAGAAGGCGCAGGAACAGTTGGCCAGCGTCGAAGTCGAAGGCCAGTCCGGCGCCGGCCTCGTGAAGATCGTCATGACCTGCAAGAACGACGTCAAGCGCGTCTCGATCGACCCGTCGCTGCTGGCCGACGACAAGGACATGCTGGAAGACCTGGTCGCCGCCGCCTTCAACGACGCCGTGCGCAAGGCAGAAGCGACGTCCGCCGAAAAAATGAGTGGCCTCTCCGCCGGCATGCAGCTGCCGCCCGGCTTCAAGATGCCGTTCTAAATGTCCAAATCGCTCGACTTCCTGACCGAAGCGCTGCGCCGTTTGCCCGGTGTCGGCCCGAAGTCGGCGCAACGCATGGCCTTCCACCTGCTGCAGCACGACCGCGAGGGCGCCGCGATGCTCTCGCGCGCGCTGTACCAGGCGGTCGACGCGGTTCACCACTGCGCCCTGTGTAACACCTTCGCCGAAACCGACGTGTGCGACCTGTGCCTCGACGACCAGCGCGACACCACCTTGCTGTGTGTCGTCGAGACGCCGGCCGACCAGATGATGATCGAGCAGACCCTGACCTACAAGGGCCTGTACTTCATCCTCATGGGCCGCCTGTCGCCGCTCGACGGCATCGGCCCGAAGGACATCCACCTCGAAAAACTGCTGGTGCGCGCCGCTGACGGCGTGGTCGGCGAGGTGGTCCTGGCGACCAATTTCACCAACGAAGGCGAAGCCACCGCGCACTACATCAGCGAAATGCTCAAGGCGCGCGGCCTGAAGGTGAGCCGCCTGGCGCGCGGCGTGCCGGTCGGCGGCGAACTCGAATACGTCGATCCGGGCACCATCGCGCGCGCGATGCTCGACCGGCGCAGCACCTGATGACGGCGCCGCCATTCAAGCCCGGCGCGCTGGCCGGCATCAAGGTGCTCGAACTGGGCACGCTGATCGCCGGCCCGTTCTGCGCGCGCATGCTGGCCGAATTCGGCGCCGACGTCATCAAGGTCGAAGCGCCCGATGGCGGCGACCCGATCCGCCAGTGGCGCGTTCTCAAGGACGGCACCTCGCTGTGGTGGTCGGTCCAGTCGCGCAACAAGAAAAGCATCACCCTGAACATGAAGGATGAACGCGGCCGCGCCATCGCCAGGCAGTTGGCGCTGGAAGCGGACATCATCATCGAAAACTACCGCCCCGGCGTGCTCGAAAAATGGGGCATCGGCTATGAACAGATCAAGGCCCTCAACCCGGCCGCGATCATGGTGCGCCTGTCCGGCTTCGGCCAGACCGGCCCGATGAAAGACCAGCCGGGCTTCGGCGCCATCGGCGAATCGATGGGCGGGCTGCGCTACGTGTCCGGCCACCCGGACCGCCCGCCGGTGCGCGTGGGCGTGTCGATCGGCGACTCGGTGGCCGCGCTGCACGGCGTGATCGGCGCCATGATGGCGCTGCGCCACCGTGACGCCAGCGGCGGGCGCGTCGACGGCGAAGGACAGATGGTCGACGTGGCCCTGTACGAAGCCGTGTTCAATCTGATGGAGTCGCTGGTGCCCGA
This sequence comes from Massilia pseudoviolaceinigra, assembly GCF_030846505.1. Lineage (NCBI taxonomy): Bacteria > Pseudomonadati > Pseudomonadota > Betaproteobacteria > Burkholderiales > Oxalobacteraceae > Massilia > Massilia pseudoviolaceinigra. The sequence goes on from NZ_JAVCWL010000043.1 coordinate 45,085, forward strand.
GTTCGACCACGCCGGCGTGGTGCGCGAGCGTACCGGCGGCGCGCTGCCGGGCATCGTGCCGTCGAATACCTACACCACCGGCGACGGCGAGAACATCGTCATCGCCGGCAACGGCGACGCCATCTTCAAGCGCCTGATGCTGGCCATGGGCCGCATCGACATGGCGGGCGACGCGCAACTGGCGCGCAACGATGGCCGCGTGCCGCGCAGCGCCGAGATCGACGATGCGATCCAGGCCTGGTGCGCCACGCAAAGCATAGCCAGCGCGCTGGCGACCCTGCAGGCGGCCGATGTCCCGGCCGGCAAGATCTACTCGGTGCGCGACATGATGAGCGACCCGCAGTTCCTCGCGCGCGACATGTTCGAGCAGCACCACTTCAGCGACGGCACGCCGGTCAAGCTGCCTGCCATCACGCCCAAGCTGTCGGCCACGCCGGGCCAGACCCGCTGGCTTGGTCCGGCGCTGGGTGAACACACTGACGACATCCTCGCCAGCCTCGGCTATGACGCCGAGGCGATTGCCGCCCTGAGACAGGCGAAGGTGCTGTAGAAGCTGCTGGCTGCCGCCAGTTCGGTTCGCTGCCAGCGGCGTTCCATCCCATGTCGCGCAGCGAGCGTTTGCGTGCGCTCAAACTCCACCCGCTTTGCGCTGCTATGGTGTGCTCTCCCAACCGAGTCCACCAACATGCACCTCGTCGACATCACCATGTTTTATGCCGCGGAAGGCGGCGTGAGCACTTACCTCAACGCCAAGGCGGCCTGGCTTGCGCGCCGCAACCGCGTGCGCCACACCATCCTCAGTACCAACGTCGACAGCCGCGAGGGCGCGCCGGCATTGCGGCGCGTTCCCGCCATCGCCTTTCCCGGCGTGAACGGCTTTCGCATGCCGCTCTCGATCGGCGCGTCCGCGCGCATCATGCTCGGCCTGCGACCGGACCTGATCGAAGCCGGCGACGCCGGCCACGGCGCATGGGCGGCGCTGCGCGTGCGGCGCAAGCTGGGCGTGCCGGCGGTCGCCTTCTACCATTCCGATTTGCCGCGCCTGATACACGAACGCTTCGGCCAGCCCGCGCGGCGCGCCGCCAGCGCCTACCTGGCCCACCTGTACCGGCAGTTCGACCTGGTGCTCGCACCGAGCCGGCTGATGGTGCACCAGCTGGCGGCCATCGGCGTGCGCGATGTGGTGCACCAGCCGCTCGGGATCGACATCCACACGTTTTGCCCGCAGCGCCGCAGCGCGTCGCTGCGCGAACGCCTGGGACTGGCGCCGCAAACGCGGCTGCTGGTCTACGCCGGCCGCTTCACCGCCGAGAAAAAGCTGACGGTGCTCATCGATGCCGTGCGCAAGCTGGGGCCGCCGTACCACCTGCTGCTGATCGGCGGCGGCGGTGCGGTCCCGCACTGCGCCGGGACCAGCCTGATCGCCTTCCAGCGCGACCAGCGCGTGCTGGCCGGCCTGCTGGCCAGCTGCGATGTGCTGGTCCATCCCGGCGACTGCGAAACCTTCGGCCTGATCGTGCCCGAAGCGATGGCGTGCGGCTTGCCCGTGGTGGGCACGAGCGGGGGCAGCGTGGCCGAGCTGATCGACGACAAAACGGGCATCGTGGTGCCGCCCAACAGCGTCGACAGCCTGGCCGCCGGGATCGAGGCGATCTTCCGCATGGACCTGGCGGCGATGTCGCGCGCGGCGTCGCGCAAGGCGCACGAATACTACGACTGGAACCGCATCATGCCGCAGCTGATGAATCGCTACGCGGGCCTGCTGGCATCGCGCGCGCGGGCCGACCTGGAGGCGGAACGTGTCTGCGCCACCGAATGAGCAGGCGGCGCTGTGCGTCGTCATCCACGATGTGGCGCCGGCCACCTGGCCCGATTGCCTGCGCCTGCTGCAGGCCGTGCGGGCGGTGGCCGACATTCCGCTCACGTGGCTGGCGGTGCCGCGCTGGCATGGCGGCGAGGACCGCTCGCCTGCGTGCGAAGCGGCGCTCGACAGCGTGCTGGCCGACGGTCATGAAATCGCGCTGCATGGCTATACCCATGTTGATACCGCTGCGGCGCGGCGCGACTGGCGCAGCCGCTTTTTGCGGGGGGTGTACACCGAAGGGGAGGGCGAGTTCGCCGCGCTCGACGCGGCCGAGGCGAGGCGCCGCATCGAGCTGGGGTTGGCATGGTTCGATGAGCGGGGCTGGCTCGCGAGCGGTTTCGTCGCCCCGGCATGGCTGCTCAGCGATGGAGCCTGGGAGGCGGTGCGCAGCTACCCGTTTCTCTACACGACGACGTGGAACCATTTTCACGTTCTGATGCCGATGCCCTCGAATCCGGCGATTCCGACACCGCCCTTGAATCCGTCGGCTGCCACGCCGCCCTTGCAACCATCGTTCCCGCGCGAGGACGGCCCTCGGCGAGCCCCTATGTTCTCCGAACCGCCGCCATTGCCCCGCGCCTTGCTATCGCCATCCCTGGTGTACGCGGCACGCAACCGCGCCGGGCGTATCGTTTCCCCGCCGCTCGCCCGGACACTCGCCCGGCTGATGCACGCTTCGCCACTGGTACGCATGGCCCTGCACCCGCGCGACGCCCGCCACCCCGCACTGCTGCGCCACGCGCAGCAACTCATCGAACATTTGCTGCAATCGCGCGCGGCGCTGACCAAGAGCGCCTTTGCCCGTCAATGGGCCGCAGCCGCTACCAGTACGGACCCCAATAACCGCCCAGCGACCAGTGCGACCGGCCCACACCGCCATGAAAATGCGGATAGCCATAGCGCTGCAGATCGTCCCGCGCGCTAAGTTGCAGTACGCAATTGCGCCACGGATCCGAGTTGGACGGATAGCCTAGCCTGGAACATGCCGGGCCGTACACGACCATCATCCGGTCCATTTCCGCCTGCGCCGAGGCGGCCCGTTGCTGCGGCGTGGTGCAGCCCGTGAGCAGCAACGCGCCAATACACACCGTCATGAGCTTACGCATTGATATCTCCTGTATGCGCGTCCGCTTTGCGCGCGGTCGCGTATGTCCTTGACATAGCTTAAGAGGGCCTGCCGAGCAGGGGCGTGATCCATATCAAACGGTTAAGGGGAACCTCGTACTTGTTCTAGTCTCGCCGCGAGGGTCCCACCAACAAGTTTGCGCACAGCCTGATTTTTCTGGCAAGATGCCTTGCGAAATCAACCCCGGGGAATGTTATGCGTACGCGTGGAATCAAAGTCCGGTCGGTCCGGCTGCTGCTTGGCCTGCTTGTTCTGCTGGTGCTCGCCGCACTGGCCGTGTGGCTATACCTGCGCGCCAGCCTGGCGCGGCTTGACGGCGACATCAAGGCGCCCGGCCTGTCGGCCCCGGTCACGGTGGCGCGCGACGAGCGCGGCGTGCCCCTGATCAGCGGCGCGCGCCGTGCGGACGTCGCCTACGCCACGGGTTTCGTCCATGCGCAGGAACGCTTCTTCCAGATGGACTTGCTGCGCCGCGCGGGCGCCGGCGAACTGGCCGAACTGTTCGGCGCGCGCGCCTTGCCGCGCGACCGCGCCAACCGCCTGCACCGCTTCCGCGCGCGCGTGGCCGCTTCGCTCAAGCTGCTCAACCCGGCCGACCGCCAGCTGCTCGATCGCTATGTCGCGGGCATCAACGCCGGCCTGACGGCGCTTGGCGCCAACCCGTTCGAATACGCCCTGATCGGCGTCAAGCCGCGTCCCTGGACCGCGGAAGACTCGCTGCTGGTGGTCTGCGCGATGTACTTCGACCTGCAAGGCACGGTCGAACCGCGCGAACTGACGCGGGGCTGGATTCGCGACCACAGCGACGCCGCGCAGCTGGCCTTCCTGCTGCCTGAAGCGAGCAAGTGGGACGCTCCGCTCGACGCCGACGGCATCGCCGTCGCGCCGGTGCCGATCCCACCTGCGCCGCCGGCATGGTGGGGCAAGCCGCGCCAGCCCGGCGCGCACCAGACTGCGTCGGCCGACTTCATCGATTCGGTTGGCAGCAACAACTGGGCCATCGCCGGCAGCCGCAGCAAGGATGGCGTGGCCATCGTCGCCGACGATATGCACCTCGGTCTGTCCCTGCCCAACATCTGGTACCGCCTGGCGATCCAGTACCCGGACGCCAAGGGCGCGCCGCGCCGCATCGTCGGCGTCACCTTGCCGGGGGCGCCGCCGGTCATCATCGCCGGCAGCAACGGCCGTGTCGCCTGGGGCTACACCAACAGCTACGCCGATCTGCTCGACCTGGTGATGCTGGGCCAGGACAAGCAGCATCCGGACCAGTTGCGTACTCCCGCGGGCTGGGAAAAGCCGGTTGCCGTCGTCGAAACCATTCTGGTCAAGGGCGCTCCCGCCGAGCGGATGACGGTACTCGACACCTCGTTCGGCCCCGTGCGCGAGAGCGGCGGGCGGCCGTATGCCATCCATTGGCTGGCGCACGCGCCGGCCTCGATCAATCTCGATCCGATCAGGCTGGAGACGGTCGATACGCTCGATGAAGCATTGTCGATCGCGGCCACCATCGGCATTCCGTCGCAAAATTTCGTCGGCGGCGACGACCAGGGCAATATCGGCTGGACCATTTCCGGCCCGCTGCCGCGCCGCACGCAGCCGGGCAGCGGCGCCACGTTCCCGCTGGCTGTCGATGGCGGGCAGGCCAGTTTCGATGGTGCGCTGGCGCCGGCCGATTATCCGCGCGTGGTCAATCCGCCCGGCGGCCAGCTGTCGACGGCCAACAGCCGCCAGTTAAATGGCGCGCACGCGCAGACCCTCGGCGACGGCGGCTTCGATATCGGCGCGCGCAACCGCCAGATACGCGACGGGTTGGCTGCGCTGGGGCCGAAGACCGACCTGGCGGGCGTGTACGGCGTGGCGCTGGATGACCGCGCGCTGTTTGTCGCGCCGTGGCGCGAGCGCGCGATCAAGGTGCTCGACACGGCGGCGCTGCAGGCCAAGCCGCAGCGCGCGCAGTTCCTGGACCTGTTGAACAAGAGCTGGAGCGGGCGTGCCAGTGTCGATTCGGTCGGTTACCGGTTGGCGCGCCACTTCATGTGGGCGGTGGGCGATGTGCTGTTCGAGGGAGTCAACGGCGATCTGGCCGCGCTGCATCCCAAGTCGACCATGGCGCTGGCAACGTCGCGCTGGCCGGAAGTAGTCACGCGCCTGCTCGACGAGCAGCCGGCTGCGTGGCTGCCGCCGGGGCACGCGAACTGGCAGTCGGTGCAGCTCGAAGCGATCGACCGGGTGATTGTGGAACTGGCGGCCGATGGCATGCCCTTGTCAAGTGCGACCTGGGGCGAGCGCAATACGGCGGCCATTGCGCATCCGATTGCCGCCGCCGTGCCGTTCGTGGCACGCTGGCTCAGCGCACCGGCCGACATGCTGCCCGGCGACGCCAACATGCCACGCGTGTCGGGTAAAAACTTTGGTCAGTCGGAACGGATGACGGTGTCGCCCGGGAAGGAAGAGCAGGGCGTTTTCAACATGCCGGGCGGGCAGAGCGGACATCCGCTGTCGCCGTATTTCATGGATGGCCATGCCGATTGGGTGAGCGGGAAACCGACCCCGTTGCTGCCGGGGACGGCGCGCCATACGCTGACGTTCAAGTAACCCGGATCGAACCGTCGACCCCGCGCCTTGGCGCGGGGTCGACGTTGTGAGGCGGCTCCCGGCCCTATTTCATCGCCAGCGCCATCGCCCCGGCTTTGTTGAGCATCAGCGTGATCGATTCGTGCGGTGATGGATGCCCCAGATAGAACCCCTGCACCAGATCGCACCCGTACTCCTCCAGCAGCACCAGCTGTTCATCGGTCTCCACGCCTTCTGCCACCACCACCATCTTCAATCCATGCGCCATCGCGATGATGGCACGCGTGATCGCGGCGTTTTCCGAATCCTGCGGCAGCCCGCAGATGAAGCTCTTGTCGATCTTGAGCGCACGCACATCGAAGCGTTTCAGATAGTTCATCGACGAGTACCCGGTGCCGAAGTCGTCGATCGACAGATACACGCCGATCCCGCGCAGCTGCTCCAGGGTCGCCATGGTCGCCTTGGCGTCGTCCATCAGCGTGCCTTCGGTCAGTTCCAGCTCCAGCATCTTGGGATCGAGCCCCGAGTCGTGCAGCGCCGAGAGCACGATCTGGGTCAGGTTCTCGTCCTTGAACTGCTTGGCCGACAAATTGACCGCCATGCGGATCGCGCGCCCGGTCGCCTTTTGCCAGGCCTTGGCCTGGTTGCAGGCGGTGCGCAGCACCCACTCGCCGATCGGCACGATCAAGCCCGTTTCCTCGGCCAGGGGAATGAACTCGGTCGGCGAAATGATGCCGCGCTCGGGATGGCGCCAGCGCACCAGCGCTTCGACGCCGACGATCTCGGACGAGCGCACATCGATCTGCGGCTGGTACAGCAGATACAGCTCTTCGTTCTTGAGCGCCTTGCGCAAGCCCACTTCGAGTTTCACGTGGCTCATGATCTGCATCGTCAGCGAGGAACTGTACAGCTTGGCGTTGTTCTTGCCGCAGTTCTTGGCGTGATACATGGCGGTGTCGGCGAACTTGAGGAGCGAATCGCAATCGTCGCCGTCTTCCGGGAACAGCGAAATGCCGATGCTGGCCGTGACAAAAATCTCGTGCCCCTCGATCAGGAAGGGGCGGCGCATCGCTTCCTTGACGCGGTGCGCCACATTGAGGGCGTTTTCGACCCGCTCCAGGTCCGGTATCAGGATCGTGAATTCGTCGCCGCCCAGGCGCGCCAGGTTGTGCGACTGGTCCCCGCGCGAGACCAGGTCGCTCGGGCGGATCGTTTCGCGCAGGCGCTCCGAGACGATCTTGAGCAGATGGTCCCCCACGTTGTGGCCCAGGGTGTCGTTGATGCGCTTGAAGGCGTCCAGGTCCATGAACAGCACCGCGAACTTCTTCTTGCCGACCTTGGAGCGGTGCAGTTCGCGTTCCAGCGTTTCGAGAAACGCCTGGCGGTTCGGAATGCCGGTCAGGCTGTCGCAGTAGGCCAGGCGGCGGATCTGTTCCTCGGTGCGGCGCCGCTCGCTGATGTCGCGCACGAGGCCCAGCACCTCGTCCGGCCCGGTGGCGACCAGGCGCGCTTCGAAGTGCTGCACCATGCCGAAGCTGGCCAGTTCATATTCGACCGAGCGCACGTGCTGGGTATCGAGCACGCAGTGCATCTGTTCGAGCAGGCGTTCGGCGATGTCGCGCGGGAGCACTTCGGTGATGTGCTTGCCCACGCACAGTTCCGCGGGAATCGCGGCCGAGGCGTCGTGGCCCTGTTCGTAATCGAGGTAGACGCCGTCTTTGCCGAGCCGGAAAAAGGTGTCGGGGATGGCGGCCAGCACGGCGCGGTTGTGGGCGTCGGCGATGCGCAGCCGCACGATGGCGTCGCTGGCGCGCAGCACGTACAGCACGCGGTGGCCGAGGATCGGCCAGTTGATCGGTTTCGACACGAAGTCGGTGGCGCCGGCCTCGTAGGCGTTGGTGACCGCTTCGATGTCGTCGCCGCCGGTGACCATGATGATCGGTACCGGGGCGCCGGTTTCGATGCGGCGGATCTCGCGGCAGGCCGAGAAGCCGTCCATGTTGGGCATGTCGACGTCGAGCAGGATCAGGTCCGGCGCCATGCTCTGGTAGAGGGCGACGGCCTGCAGGCCGTCCTCCGCTTCGATCGCGTCCAGGCCGACCTGGCCGAGCATTTCGAGCATCAGCAGGCGCATGACCGGATCGTCGTCCGCCACCAGGACGACGCCGCGCTTGATTGGGGTAGCAGCCATTTTTAATGTTCCTTCTCTAGGAGGGCATTGAGCGAGTGGCACACGGCCTGGAATTCCCGCTCCATGTCGGTAAGGATGCCGGACGCGCCTTCGGTGGTATCGGTGCGGCCCAGCGTTTCCATGTCTTTGCACATCTGCGCCAGCGTTTCGGCGCCGACATTGGCGCTGCTCGATTTGAGGCTGTGCGCGACCTTGCGCAGGTTGCCCGGATCGAGCCCGGAAATGGCCTGGCGCAGCGTGCGCAGGTGCTGCGGCGTGTCGCCCACATATGCCGCAATCACTTTTTGCACCAGCGCGTCGCCGCGCTCCTTGCTCAGCGCCCGGATATTTTCGAGCGCGTGACGGTTGATGACGTCGCGCTGCAGCGCGCCCGGCGTGGCTGGCCGGCGCGCGGCCGGCGCGCGCGGCTCGGTCTGGCGCAGCACGGCATCATGCGGACCCGCTTCGCGCGGCGCCGCGTCGGTGCGCACGGTTTGCACCGGCGGCGCGGGAGGGGGCGCAGGGACCGGCGCCGGGACCGGAGCAGATACCGGAGCCGGCACCGGCACCGGCGCTGCGCCGGCGTGGTGGACGTTGGCGGCCAGCGGCAGCGTGATCCAGCGTCCGAGCACGGCGGCCAGCTCCTGCTGGCTGAATGGCTTGCTCAGGTAATCGTCCATGCCGGCGGCGAGGCACGCTTCCTGGTCGCCCTGCAGCGCGTTGGCGGTAATCGCAATGATGGGCAGCGTGCGCGCGCGGCCGCATTCGCGCTCGTGGCGGCGGATTTCGGCGGTGGCGGCAAAGCCGTCCATCACCGGCATCTGGCAATCCATCAGCACCACGTCGTAGCCGTCGGTGCGGGCCGCGGCCAGCGCTTCGGCGCCGTTGCGCGCGCAGTACACGCCCAGGCCGAGCGAGTCGAGCATGGCGGTCGCCACTTCGACATTGACCGGGTTGTCCTCGGCCAGCAGCACGCGCTGGCGGCGCAGCTTGCGCCCTGTTGGCGCGACCGGGGCGTGCGCCACCGGTACCGGCGCCAGGGAGGCAACCTGCTTGCCGCGCGGGCGCGTCATGATGCATTCGAACAGGTCGGCCGCGCGCGCCGGCTTGATCAGCTGATACGCCACGCCTGCTTCGCGCCGCTGCACCGGATCGGCGGCCAGCCGGTTGTCGCTGATGAGCATGATGCGGGTGGCGCTGGTGGCGGGGTCGCCCTTGATGCCGGCCGCCAGCGACAGCCCGCTGGTACGCTCCAGGTTCATGTCGATGATCGCCACTTCGTACGGGCGTCCGCTGTGGGCCGCGGCCAGCAGGCGGTCGACCGCGTCGCGCGCCGACACCGCGCTGTCGCTGGCGACCTGCCACTCGGCCAGCTGGTGTTCGAGACTGGCGCGGCTCTCTGCCTCTTCATCGACGATCAGCACGCGCATGCCCTCGGTCATGCGCAGGCTGGCATCGAGCATGTTCGGGTCGACCCGGCGCTTGTCGAAGCTGACCGTGAACCAGAAAATCGAGCCCTGGGTGGGGGCGTTGTCGACGCCGATCTTGCCGCCCATCAGTTCGACCAGCTGGCGCGAAATGGCCAGCCCAAGGCCGGTGCCGCCGTACTTGCGCGTGGTCGAACTGTCGGCCTGGGAAAAAGCGTCGAAGATCCGGCTGCGCGCCTCGCGCGAGACGCCGATGCCGGTGTCGTGCACTTCGAAGCGCAGGCCGACGCTGGCGCCGTCCTCGGTTTCGACAGCGACCTTGGCCAGGATCTGGCCGCGGTCGGTGAACTTGAGCGCGTTGCCGATCAGGTTAGCCATGATCTGGCGCAGGCGGTTGGGGTCGCCGCAGATGGCGATCGGGATATCGTTGGCGATCGCAAAGTCGAGCGCGATGCCCTTGGCCTGCGCTTGCGGGGTGTAGATGGTGTTGATGTCGTCCAGCAAGTCCCACAGGTTGAAGTTGATGTACTCGATCGACAGCTTGCCGGCCTCGATCTTGGAAAAATCGAGGATGTCGTTGATGATCACCAGCAGGTGCTCGCCGGAGCGCTTGACCAGCTTGGTGTAGTTGCGCTGGGTATCGTTGAGCGCGGTGCTCAGCAGCATTTCGGTCATGCCGAGCACGCCATTCATGGGGGTGCGGATTTCGTGGCTCATGGTGGCCAGGAAGGCGCTCTTGGCGCGGCTGGCCGCTTCGGCCGCGTTCTTGGCCTTTTCCAGCTGCTCGGTGCGCACGCTGACCTGGCGTTCGAGTTCGTCGCGGTGGTGGGTGAGGGCGGCGCCGCGCCCTTCGATCTGGGCCAGCATGGCGTTGAAGCTGTCGATCAGCGAACCCATTTCGTCGGTGCGCTCGTGGGGGATGCGCAAGTTGTAGTTCTGGCTGGCCGAGACCTTTTGCGCCGCATTGATCAGCTTGGCCACCGGGTCGGCGATGCTGGCCTTGAAGCGGCTGGCCAGCATCAGCGACATGAGCAGCGAGCCGCCCATCGCAGCGGCGATCACGCCCAGGCTCTTGAGGATGTCGAGCCACATCAGGGTCAGGTCGGCTTCGATCATGACGATGCCGACCTGATAATTGCCGTTGATAATAGGACGGTACAGGCGCATGCGGCTGGACCAGAAGCGGCTGCCCTGGCGGCTCGCTTCGGCCAGTACGTCTTCATCCAGGTTCATTTCCGGCGCGCTCGGTTCCGGTTCGGCCTGGCCGCTGCGCACGTAGCGGGCAAAGAGTTTGCCTTTGCGGTCGAACAACACCGCGTTGGATATTTCGACCTTGGCCTTGAGCGCGGACAAGGTGGCGGTGGCTTGATCGCGATCGTTGAACATCAGCGCGTCGACGCTGTTGGTGCCGATCACACCGGCAAACGAGGACAGTTGCATGCCCTCGTCCTTGCGGTGGTTGAGGACCGAGGTGACGGCAAAGGCGATGAAGACAAAGAACAGCGCGGTGCCGGTCGACAGGAACGAGATGATCGTCAGTTTTTTGTTCAGGCTTGAGCGTTCAAAGTTCAGCATGGGACGACCCGGCAAAAGGTGGTGTGGCCCGGGAAATATGTCCCGCAGGAAAAATATACGGGGATTGATCTGGCACGACTTTGATAAGGCACAAAGGTGCCGGGACGGTGTCTGAAAATGCGACAGGTGGGAGTTGCTTGGATGATATTGCAAGCGCGTGTCTTCGGGACCGTGCGCGCCCCCGCCCAATGACGGCGCGCGCACGGTGCGGGTGTAAAAAAGGGACGCCGCAGCGTCCCTTTGTGTTTCAGCAGCAGCCGCCGCGTTTTCCCGCGCCACCGTAGCGCGCTTCCTGGCGCTCGCGGAAGAACTCTTCGTAGCTCATCATCGGCTGGTCCGGATGGGTTGCCTCCCTATGCGCCACATACGTGTCGTACTCGGGCAGGCCGACCATCAGGCGCATGCTTTGCCCGAGATAGCGGCCGGCCTGGGCCAGGCCGCTCCCGGCATCAAGCAGGGTGCTGAACATGCTCATGCGGGCGTGACCGCGTTGGCGACGAACGGCGTTTCCTGCGAGCTTGGCGCGGCATTGGCGCGTGCCTTGAACACCGTGCGCGCGCCGAAAAACAGTACCGACAGCACCACGAACATGAAGAAGCCCGCCAGCGATGCATCGAGGTAATCGTTGAACACGATCTGGTGCATCTGCGCCATCGACTTGGCCGGCGCCAGCACGGTGCCCTGGTCGATGGCTGCCTGGAACTTTTGCGCGTGAGCCACGAAACCGATGCGCACATTGTCGTGGAAAATCTTCTGCCAACCGGCGGTCAGGGTGCAGGCCAGCAGCCAGGCGGTCGGCACCATGGTCACCCACGCATACCTGGCGCGCTTCATCTTGAACAGCACGCAGGTGGCGAGGATCAGGGCGATGCCGGCCAGCATCTGGTTGGCGATGCCGAACAGCGGCCACAGGGTGTTGATGCCGCCCAGCGGATCGACCACGCCCTGGTACAGGAAGTAGCCCCAGGCCGCCACGCACAGCGAGGTGGCGATCAGGTTGGCCGGGATCGATTCGGTGCGTTTGAGCGAGGGCGCGAAGGTGCCCAGCAAATCCTGCAGCATGAAGCGTCCGGCGCGGGTGCCGGCGTCCACCGCGGTGAGGATGAACAAGGCCTCGAACAGGATCGCGAAGTGGTACCAGAAAGCCATCATGGCCTTGCCGCCGATGACGTTCGAGAGGATGTTGGCCATGCCCACCGCCAGGGTCGGGGCGCCGCCGGCGCGCGAAATGATGGTGCTTTCGCCGACATCTTTCGCGGTCTCGGTCAGCATTTCTGGGGTGATGTAAAAGCCCATCTGCGTCACGGCCGCGGCCGCCGATTCGGCTGTCGTGCCGAGGATCGCGGCCGGGCTGTTCATGGCGAAGTAAATGCCCGGCTCGATGGTCGAGGCGGCCACCAGCGCCATGATGGCGACGAACGATTCCATCAGCATCGCGCCGTAGCCGATGAAGCGCGCATGCTGCTCGTTTTCAATCATCTTCGGGGTGGTACCGGACGAAATGAGCGCATGGAAACCCGATACCGCGCCGCAGGCAATCGTGATGAACAGGAAGGGGAACAGGCTGCCCGACCACACCGGTCCGCTGCCGTCGATGAACTTGGTCATGGCCGGCATTTTCAGGTCCGGCGCGACGATCAGGATGCCGATCGCCAGGCCCACGATGGTGCCGATCTTCAAAAAGGTCGACAGGTAGTCGCGCGGCGCCAGCAGCAGCCACACGGGAATTACCGAGGCCACGAAGCCGTAGCCGATCAGCATCCAGGTCAGTTCGGTGCCGGTGTAGGTGAACATGGGGCCGAGCACGGCGTGTTCCTGCACGTACTGGCCGCCGATAATGGCCAGCATCAGCAGCACGAAGCCGATCAGCGACACTTCGCCGATGCGTCCCACGCGCACGTAACGCGAGTACACTCCCATGAACAGGGCGATGGGAATGGTGGCCATGACGGTGAAGCTGCCCCACGGCGAGCCGGTCAGGGCCTTGACCACGATCAGCGCCAGCACGGCGAGAATGATGACCATGATCATGAAGGTGCCGAGCAGGGCGATGACGCCGGGAATGTCGCCCAGTTCCGATTTGATCAGGTCGCCGAGCGAGCGGCCGTCGCGCCGCGTGGAAATGAACAGGATGATGAAGTCCTGCACCGCACCGGCCAGCACCACGCCGGCCAGGATCCACATCATGCCGGGCAGGTAGCCCATCTGCGCGGCCAGTACCGGGCCGACCAGGGGGCCGGCGCCGGCGATGGCGGCGAAATGGTGGCCGAACAGCACGTATTTATTGGTGGGAACGTAGTCGAGGCCATCGTTGAACTTGTAGGCCGGGGTCTGGCGCTTGGGATCGAGCCCGAGCACGCGATCGGCGATAAACTGGCTATAGAAGCGGTACGCGACCAGGTACACGCAGACCGCCGCGGCGATGATCCAGATCGCATTGATGGCTTCGCCGCGCTTGAGCGCGATATAGCCGAGCGCGCAAGCGCCGAAAACCGACAGCGCAGCCCAGCCGAGCTGGCTTGACAGACGTTTCATGGTGACTCCTCCAAGGTGTTTTTTTATGGTCCGTGCCGGTTTGACCGGTCAAGCCGGTTGTAGACTCCGCACAGCGTGATTCAGTATCGAATGGGAGGTTCTCCTGGGCAAGCGCACCAATACGCAGGGCAATACGTATTACTACGTAACCACTCGCGGCGGAAGGGACGTAGAATGTGGCTCATTTCACAAAGCCGTCAACGGCAGGCCGGGCGCTGCATGAAGTTAAGGCAAAAGGTCATCTTTCTCGCGATCACGCCGCTGATTCTGGCGCTGTGCACGATTGCGCTGTTCGTGCGCCATCAGGCCATCACGCTGGCCCAGCAGCAGCGCGATACGATCCAGCAAGCCTATTTGGCCAGCAAGGAAGCCGAACTGAAGCACTACGTGGATCTGGCGGCGCGCTCGGTGGCCCATCTGGTCAATTCCGGCAAACGCGACGACGCCACGCTCGATGAAGCCAAGCGCATCTTGTCGACCCTGAGCTACGGCGACGATGGCTATTTCTTTGTCTACGATTACCAGGGCAACAGCCTGATGCATCCGCGCCAGCCCGGGCTGGTGGGACGCAACCTGTGGGACATGCGCGACGTCAACGGCGAGCCGACCATCCAGCGCCTGATCGCGCGCGCCAGGGCTGGCGGCGGGCTGCAGCGCTACATCTGGGCCAAGCCGTCGATCAACAAACCGGCGCCCAAACTCGGGTTTGTGATTCCGATGGAAAACTGGGGATGGATGCTGGGCACCGGCATTTATCTCGACGACGTGGACGCCGCCCTGGCCAAGATCGACGCCCAGCAGTCGCGCAATATCCAGGGCACCTTGCTGTGGATCGCGGTGCTGGCCATTGTCAGCGCGCTGGTGGTGGCCAGTTCCGGGCTGGCGTTAAATATCAGCGAGCTGCGCGTGGCCGACGCCAAGCTCAAGGTGCTGGCCCAGCGCGTGGTCGAGTCGCAGGAGCAGGAACGGGCGCGCCTGTCGCGCGACCTGCACGACGGCATCAGCCAGTGGCTGGTATCGATCAAGCTGCAGATCGAGGCCGGCGTGATCCGCCTCGGTGGCGACGCGGCCCAGCAGCAGAAGGCGCGCGCCAGCTTCGAGCACACCGCCAGCCAGCTCAACGATGTGCTGGGCGAGGTGCGGCGCATTTCGCACAACCTGCGCCCGGCCATTCTCGACGACCTGGGCCTGGCCGCCGCGCTCGACCACCTGGCGCACGAAGCGACCCAGAACAGCGCGCTGCCGGTGCGGTTCCTGGCGCGCGGGGGCAGCGAGGGCCTGGACGATGTGGCCAACACAGTGCTGTTCCGTATCGCCCAGGAAGCGCTGACCAATATCGAACGCCATGCCGGGGCGCGCCAGGTCGACATCACGCTCGCCTGCGAGGGCGGCTGCGTCACGCTCACGATTGCCGACGATGGCGCCGGTTTCGATGCGGCCAGCGTGGCGATCCACCCCAAGCGCGGCATCGGCTTGCGCAACATGATGGAGCGCATGGACGCCATCGGCGGCCAGCTCGCCATCACTTCGTCCGCCGCCGGCACCTCGGTGCAAGCGTCGGTTCCGCTTCCACCCACCGCCACGCGCTCATGACCGACATCATTCACATCCTGCTGGTCGACGACCATCCCCTGGTGCGCGACGGCTTGCGCGCGCGCCTGGAGGCGGTGCCGCATTTGCGCGTCGTGGCCGAAGCCGACGGCGCCGACGATGCGCTGCGCCAGGCCGGCGAGCACGCCATCGACCTGGTGCTGATGGACATCAACATGCGCGGCATCAGCGGCATCGACGCGACCGCCCAGTTCCGCCAGCGCTACCCGGCCATCGCCGTGCTGATCCTGTCGATGCACGACAAGATCGAATACGTCAGCCAGGCCATGCAGGCCGGCGCGCGCGGCTATGTGCTCAAGGATGCGCCCGGCAAGGATATCGTGCTGGCCATCGAGACCGTGATGGCCGGGGGTATTTACTACAGCGCCGCGCTGGCGCGCCAGCTGGCCCGTCCCGCCGTGCAAGACAACCAGTTGACGGTGCGCGAACAGGAAGTGCTGCAGCAGCTGGCCGGTGGCCAGTCCAACAAGCAGATCGCGCGCGCGCTCGACCTGTCGGTACGCACGGTGGAAACGCACCGCCTCAATATCAAGCGCAAACTGGGCATCGAAGGCCAGGCCGAACTGATCAGATACGCCGTGCAGCACGCACGTTTCGAGGGAAGCTAGT
>NZ_JAVCWL010000044.1:0-60073 GCF_030846505.1 Massilia pseudoviolaceinigra
TGGCCTGGGATTTGGAGAAGCCTGCCTCTCGCAGGAACTTCTCAAATTCGGAAAGGCTCGGCAGCCGGCCGGCCTCCAACATGCACTTGACGTCGGCTACGCGGGCGTCATCGTTCATCGGGTTGGTGACCACGCTGATTTCGACCAGGTCTAGCTTCTGCAGGGTGTAGACGCCAGTGTCCTTGTTGACGCTGTAGTCCTTGACGCGGTACCCGATCGACAGACCTGTGATGGTCTTGGTGCTCATGCCCTTGTGCGCCAGGCGCGCGTACGGCGCGTCATCCAGCCAGAGCGACGCCTCACCGAGCAGGCCGTGGTCGTCCTCTTTCAGCGCCTCCCAGGCGCCAATCGGCTGATCCGGCTGGTGCTGCCACAGCACCGGCACCGTTCGGCCTGACTTCTGCCACTTGCTCAGGCTTTCCGCGAACGCGCCGGGGGCAACGATATCGCCGCCCTTGTCGACCACGTTGAACACCGAACCGTAGCCGGAAAAGTTTCCCTTGTCGGTCAGGCTTTTCAGCTCCAGATCAATCGATTTGTGGAGGAGTTGCATTGTCGTTTTCCTTGATTCCAAGCCAGGACAGCACGGCAGACTTGGCCGCCTGGGCGGTGTTGGTGATTTTTCCCAGCAGCGAAAGCGGGATCAGGTTGCTTTGCACGGTCAGCTCGTCGCCGCCAGGCAGCGGTTCCAGGTTCTCCAGCGAACGGCAGAAGTTCCGGGTATAGATGCCGTTTTGCGTCATGACGCTGTAAAGGGCGGCGCGTGAAGCGCTGTCGCCCCGCAGCAGTCCCTCGACGCTGTATTCCGAGAAAAAGCGCGTACGCTCCGCAGGCTTCATCAGTGATTTTGTGATGCCTTGTTCGATGCGCTTCATGTACGCGCGCAGCACGTAGTCGATAAAATTCTGGTTGATCTGCTCGCGGCCGGTGCCCCAGTTCGATACGGCTGTGCCGTGGCCGATCATCGAAGGAGGTATGCCGAACCAGCGGCACAGGTCTTCGACGGTGAATGCCCGCGTCTCGATCATCTGCGCGTCGGCCGGGTGCATCGAGAGCTGCGTGAACTCGGCGCCGCCTTCGAGCAGCTGGAGCTGGCCTGTGCGGGCGTCGCCGAAAACGGCGCCCATCACCTTCGTTTTCATCTGCTCCCGCTGCTCTTTGTTCAGAAATTCCTTGACCGACACCACGCCCTGGGTGCGCATGTTGTTGGCGAACGTGCTGGCCGACGCGCTCTCCGTCGCCGTGGCGCCCGACATCGAACGCCAGCCGGCCGTGATCGGCGAAATTCCCACCAGCCCATCGGTGCCGAAGCCCTTGATGTGCCAAATTTCGCCCTCGGTGAACTCCTTTTGCCCGCGCGGATCGGCGTACATGTAGCTCACGGCGCCGTCCTGGCTGCGGCGAACGGTCATCAGGGCCGGGTTCAGCGGGTCGAGCGCGATGATGCGGCCGGCGGCGCCGTAGCTTTTCAGGCAGTACGCGTTCCCCCACAGGCAAATCTGGGATACCACCGCTTCCCAGAACTCAACCGCCGTCATGTCGGCGTTCGGAGAATCGTGCAGCAGGTAGTACAGCGGGTGCTCGCGCGCCACCACGCGGATCTCGCGCCCGGCTACGACCTTGCGTTCGTAGGTGATCAGCGGCAGCGTGGCGATCGTCTCCGCGATCAGGCGCACGCAGGACCAGACCACCGAAAGCTGCAGCGCCGCGTTCACGCCGGGCGTGCCGCTGCGTACGTCGCCGAGGTTGATCGTGATGTCCTTGTTCAGGTCACGCACGCCGCGGTAGGCGACGGCTTCCCGGATCGAGAAGTACACGCTTTTCAACGCCAGGCCACCGGCCGCTGCTGCCTTGGTAAATAGATTCATGCGTTATTGGTCCGAAAGGTAGTCGTCGAGGGAGCCACCCTTTTGCGGTTCAGCTGTCTGCATCACGCCGATTGCCATCAGCAATGCGACGATGTCATCGATTTTCTCGGGCGCCTTTTTCTTGTCCGGCGCAGTGTTCATGTTCTGGTCGGTGCGCGCGATCAAGTTTGACGCGCACCAGTTGAGCACCGGGTCGTTCCCATGCGCCAGGTTGCCCTCGACATATGCGAGCTCCAAGGCCTGCATCGCGGGGTGGTAGCTCTTCCCGCCCTGGATGAATTCCTGCAATGGCACCTCGGCCGCTTGCAGCTTCTGCACCAGCTGCTTCGCGTTCCAAGAGTCGTACCCGATCATCTGCACGTTGAACCGCGCCTTGGCCGCCAGGACGCATTCCTCGACGGCGTCGTAATCGGTCACTTCGCCGCCGGACTCGATCAGGATCCCGGCCTGCACCCACGCCTGGTAGGGCACGAGGCCGCGCTCGGTGCGCCCATGCACCGCCGCAGCCGGCACGAACCGCCATCCGTGCGTGTAGAGCACGCCCTCCACGTTCCACACCAGGCGGAACGAGGTCAAATCGCGCGTGCTTGCAAGGTCCAGGCCGCCCCAGCAGGGGTATTGCCGCAGCCGTTCCAGGTCGACCGCGCCCGTACAGGCCTTCCACTTGACGAGATTGACCCAGCCGCCGGCCGCTGCCGACGGCCGATTCAGCCGTTTGATCTTGAATTCCGCGTGCCGGCCCGGCATCGACTTCGCCTCGACCGCCTCTTTCCGGATCTCCTTCATCAGAAGTGGGTTCACTTCCATCAGCGGATTGGCCTTAATCCACTTCGATTCGTCGAAGTCGTCATCCGCCGGCGTCCCTTCGCCCTTGTCCTCGTCGTCCACTGCGAAGTAGATCGCCAGGAAGTGGTCCGCGTCGACGAAGCCCTCAAGCAGCTGCTTCGCGAAGTGGCGAATCTCTCCCCACGGCCCCGGGCTCTCGTAGCCCTCGGTCGTCGTGTACAGGAACAGCGGGTTGCGGCGCGCGCCGGCCGCCGACTTGAGCACGTTCAGCAGGTCGTGATTCTTGTGCGCGTGAATCTCATCGATGCCGCAGTGCGACGGGTTCAAACCGTCCTGCGTGCTGGCCTTGGCGTTGATCGGCTTGAACGTGCCGCCGACTTCGTAGCGTGCGATCGCGTTGGCGAAAGGTTCCAGCGTGAATGCTTCGCGCAGATCCGCCAGCTTCTCCACGATGCGCTTGGCGACGTTGAAGACGATGCGCGCCTGTGAACCCGTCGTCGCCGCACTGATCACCTGCGGCCCGTTTTCCGTCTCGCAGCAGAAGCAGTACAGCAGGATGGCCGAGCAGAGGAACGACTTGGCATTCTTCCTGGCCACCGCGAATAGCGCGGTCGTGAAGCGCCGCGTGCCGTCCTGATTGCGGAAACCGAACAGGTTCACCACGAACAGGATGTGCGATGGGTGCATCACCACGTTCTCGGTGTCCCATGTTCCCTCGACGTGCGGCAGTTTTTCGATGAAATCGCAAGCGTCGACCGCATGCCAGGGGTCAAAAATGAACCCGTTCCCCTTCTTCTCCGCCCGTTTCAGGTCGTCGAGAAAGCGCTTTGCGGCCAGGCGCACCCACTTGCCGAACCGCTTTCGGTCCGTATCGGCGACCGCCGCATGGGCATATTCGATGGCGATCGCTACGTAATCACGCGGACCGCTTGCCATTGCCGGCGAACTTGTTCCCTTTTTCTGTTTCGCCAACTGGTTTCACCTTGCCCTGTGCGACCGGCGTTAATCCGAAGTCGTTTGCTAAATTGCGCAGCGTGCCGGCCATGCTCGCGGTCGGCGCCTCGCCTGCCGCGTACAGCTGGACGATCTTGCCGTGCAGCGCGCACATCATGCCGAGGGAGGACAGGCCGCCTTCGGTCAACAGCCGGTTTGCCGTCAAGATCGCGGCGAGCCGGCTCCATTCCCTGACCGCATGCGCGTTGGGGAGCCAGTCCGGCGCCGGCGGCACGTCCGAGAGGATCGGAAGCTCGGCGTTCCCCTCAGGCTTGCGGTCTTTTCTTTCCGTTCCGGCGACCACTTTCAGGCCGTCGGGCTTCCTGCCTGGTCCTGGCATGTGTCCTCCAAAAACCGTTTTTCTATCTTGACCGTGTGAAAAAATGGGTAGAGCGCGGTCCTACAAAATGCAACTTTGTACAGTTTTGACCCGCCCCAGCTTGTTCCACGGATGGAATGTTGTTGGAAACGAATATTCCTGCCGATGACATGGCATATGGGAAACATTTGTGCAGTTGGATTTCGTGGGCACTGGCCCTGCCTGCTCCTATTGCGGAGAGACTGGCCACCCGTCCACGCCGATGGCAAGCTTCACCCGCTTGGCCTTCCCTTGCTCTGCCTCGGTCTTGATGTCGTGGCATGGTGCGCAGATCGCCTGCAGGTTGCTCGGATCGTCTGTGCGTGCGTCAGACCATCCCAGCGCCGCGCACTTGGCCTTGCTGATGATGTGGTCGACCGCGTACGCGATGACGCCGTAGCGGCCCGCCTTGAGGCATACCTGGCACAGGCCGCCGTCCCGCTGCATCACTACCTTGCGGACTCGGTCCCACGCTGCGCCGTAGCCGCGCTCCTGCCGGGATAGCTTGGACCAGGCCATGGTTGTTACTCCTTACTGTCAGCGCGCGGCTTGAGGGTTTGCAGCTTCACGAGGGCGCGCGCACAGCAGTGACGAAATGCGGCGTAATGCGCACTTGGCCAGGCTCGGCGATGCACATTACTTCATCATCCTGAACGATGAGGCGACCCTGTTCGTCGAGTGCGTGCCGAATGATGTATCCGGCTTCTTCGTCTGCGATGACGCAGTCGTGAACACGGACGCCATCCAAATACACGTTCGAGCCCAAGCGTGCGGCGTTGTAGTCGGGGTGCTGCGGGTCGGCTGCGAGTCTCATGGTCTATCCCTTCGGTGGTTGATGGAAGTGTCACCGCCGCTGGAGTGCGATGGCGCGCTAGTGGTAAAGGCCAATTAGCCGCAGCGTGCCTTGATAAACGCCCCCACCCACGGACGGACCACGTAGCCGTATGTCATGCCAGCACACAATCCCAAGACCCAGGCGTGTCCGGGGGATGCGATAGACGCACTTGCGCTCAGCGCATTGAGCGCGACCGCCGCCAACAGCAAGGCCGCATCGCGCGCTGTAGGGAGCCATTGCCTTTCAGCCGACACCGCACGGACGGTGACGCCCTTGTTGATCAGGCGCTTGATCCTCGCCCAGTTCGGTTCGGTTCGGGTGAGCGCGTGGAACAGAGCGAGCGCACGCAGGTACGGCATCAGCCACCATGCTTTGTGTACTTTGAGGCTGATGGTTGTCGTCTTGGTCGTCATGGCTCGGCTTCCGGCTCATCGTTATGCGGGATCAGCCCCCATCCCAGCTGCCGGCGTATCTCGTCCGGCGTGGGCGGCGGCTCGTGTTCGGCGTGCGTGCGCTGGTCCATGTATTCGCTCACCAGGTGCTTGTCGGGCTTGGTGGTCTGCGTCATGGTGGACTCGCTGGGTGGTACAACATATATGGCGGTAGCTGTAGGATTTGAACCTACGCAGCCTTTCGACTGTACGGGTTAGCAACCCGTTGCCTTCGGCCACTCGGCCAAGCTACGTATGATAGAAAACGCAAGTATTGCTTATGCTCAGTGCTACAATACCAACTCTCAGTTCTTTTTTTCCTCTTCCCTGAATCAGTGCTATGCGCACTCGGAGCACCGCATGATTACAAATCGACGTCTTGACACTTCCACTAGTGGTGTGATCACAAAGGCTCTAAAACTACAACGTAGCTTAGGGGTTTGAACCCGCCTTCTTTATGCTACGGGCACAGGGCGTCGACGCTCAGCTAGCACGCGAGCTTTTGAACCAACCTTCAGAGCGGCGAAAAGAAGCAAAGCCAGCAGAGACGTTGGGTCAACCCTCTGCGCCGAGTCCTCGCATCGGGTGAAATTTTTCGGTATATTTGGACAACATCGCGTTATTGCTAGCGACTACCGTTTCTCTATAGCCTATGCCTGCTACTACCGCCCGAAACTGCCTTGTCGACTACTATCAAAGTCCGGAGTTTGCCGATGACGTGGTCGGTCAAATTGGCCAAGACCCTAATAAAGCAAAGATTTACCGTCAACATATTGTCGATCGCCTTAACACAAGCTTGCGGAAGGCCGGCGTTGCTATCTCTGATGCTATGGCTCAAGAGCAGGATCGTTTCGTTTTTGCGGACATGCCAATAGCAGACCTTGTCGCCCAAGCTCGTATCTACGCATTGCAATGGATAAGTGACCAAAATCACAAATCCCCAGAGTAGCAGCGCTGCACCGGCCCTCTCAGCCATAACACCTGTAAAAATGTTGAAGAATTTTGCGCCAAATGCAAAAAAGCCCACAACCGAAAGGAGTGGGCTTCTTTATTTTCGGGCGCAAAAAATCCCGATGGAAGCTATTCTACTATAGCTCCCCAAATTGTCAATGACACACAGAAATAAATTATCGTGTGCTGATGTAGACGATGTCTCCGTAGATGCTTGCCACGTACGCACGCATTGACGCGATTAGCGGCGTCGCGCCGAACATAGTCCTGGGCGCCATGCTAGGCAAGCGACTTATCATAAACGCTTGCCAGCCATGAAGGCCAGTAGGCGGGGCGAGGCCGATTTTTACTGCCTTAATGATCGGCCCACCTACATCCCAGTTGGTCGATGGGTCAAAACTCGTCGGGATTGGCCCGGACAGATCTATGCAGATGCAGCTATCAGTTCCTGGTACTGTCTCGATGCGGAGGTGCTCGGGCGGCGTACCGCATGCTCGCGCGATCCAATAATCGAGATCCGCCCCAAGCAGATTAGAAACGAGTACCGGAATGTCCATTACAACTCATGCTCATAGTGGCGCCGCGCCACGCTTTCGTTGGATGCCGCAATCACAGCGACGATGCTCAGGACTATGCCACTAAGGGTGATAATGGTGAACAGCCCCAATGCAATACCACCAAGCAAAATAGTGAATGTCAGCATGTTGCGGTCTCCTTGAGGTACGCGCATATCCGGTGCGCGACTAGCCGGGTGTTTATCGCTGCAGCGAGTATTGGACGAACCGGACGAACTGCCGGAACGGAGTGCGGCGCGCTCGCGCTGCTGGGCCAGTCCCCCGACGCACCGCTCGTGTCAAACGTACCACCATTGCCTTGGTAGGTGGCGCACGATCAGCGCCGTTTCGATTCTTGGGCCTCGCTCCGGGGCGCCGTGCCACGCAGGTAGGTGATCAGCTCAGCAAAACTTGGACACAACTCTTCCGCGCGGAAGGTGCCACCGCTATCCATCTCCCGGCGTATTGCAGAGATCAAGTCTTTCGGCGTGTTCCCGGCGATCTGCTTTGCCGTGGCCTTTTGCTTGCCCTGGAGGCGCGCGGCCTCGACGTGCTCAGCGATGACGGCGCCGGCGCGGCCGCCGCTCTGGCGAACGATCTTCGCCGCATTGCTGGCGCTGATCTGCTTCTCGGTAACGGCGAGCTTCACGTCGCTGTTCGCGTCAGCGAGCACCAGGGCGTCGCTGACGTTCTGCACCGACCGCCCTACTGCCTCTGCGATTGCCGCCGGCGTCCAGCCCCAGCCGACGAGCTTGCGATACTGCCCGGAGCGCTCCAAAGGCGTTAGGCCCAGGCCCTGCGAGCTGGTGATCAGGTGGATGACGCGCTCGGCATCGCCGCCACGGAACTGCTTGGCGCCCAGCCGGAAGCCGCCATCAGGCTCGCGCACGCCAGGCTCGGCCAACCATTCGACCGCGGCTGTGACCCGGTGGTGTCCGTCGACGGCAATGATGGCGCCATCCTCGATCCGGACCTTGATATCGTCCAGCTCGTTCCCGGCCCGCAGCGACGCTTTGATCGACTCGACGTGCTCGCGGTTGATCGGGCGATTGAACCCAGGTTCGAATTGCACCAGGCGCGGATCAACGCCCCAACTTTTTACGGTCGACACACCCGGCATGCCGCGCTCTTTCATGACCTTGAGCGAAACTGCCGGCTTCTCGCTGCGCTGATTGGCTTGCGCCGACTCGTTCATTTGACCCATTTTTTTTCTCCCATATATTGGCGGAATACGCCGCCTCGCTTTTGAGTGTTGCTGGTGCTGTCCCTGTACTGGCCTCAGAATTTAGGCGAGTCAGCAGGCCACGCGGTCTTTAAGTAGCCTGAACAGGCTGTCGACCGCCTGATCGAACACCTTGCCGAAGTCCGCGCGCCAGACGCCGCGTGTTCTGATGCCGTAGTGCGTCATGACCGCCTCGCGCTCGATGACGCACAGATCCCAAACAGCCGTATGCACCTCGCGCACCAGGTGCTTGTTGACCTCGATTTCCATGTCCTCAAAGCTGTGAATGCGAGCATCCGGCGCACCGAGGCACTGCCGGGGCGCGCCTTCGGCAATCGGTTCACCAGTTCTGATCCATTCGGCCCATCCGTCCAGCAGCCGCAGAACGTTCTCGTAGTGCTCTTGTGCTACGGACCCGCGCACCGCCGGCGGCAGCGTGGCGACGCGAACAGGATTGAGTGCCGGTGGCGCGCTATCCTCAGTCACGTCAACGAAGACGATGTCGGGCACCGGTGGCGTCTTGACGGGCCAGCGCAGCGTGAGTGTCGGGCGCTTGCTCATGGGCGCACCTCGACGCTTTCGGCTGCTGTTCGGGCCAGCGCGGCGTTGTGGCACGCCACCAGGATCAGATGCCAGTCATCGCGGCGGGCCCAGTACGTCGAGCGGCACCAGTTCACTTCTTGCATATCGAATTCCTTCATTTTCAGTAACTCCATCAGGCGCTGCTCAATCTTTGCCGGTATCGGGCGTTCGCTTTTCGTCATGCGTCTCTCTCGGCCATAGTTGTCATTTAGAGGGGTTGGTTGGAACCCCTCCGCAGTCGGTACGTATGAGGGTTAGGTGTTCCCAGCCCTGAGCAAAATCAGCAAAAACTTGTATCGAAAGTGACGTATTCACGGATGGTCAGTTCCGCTACGGCTCGCCCAGGCCGCCCCCTCGCTCGTTCGATTGGCGCACTCTGGTGAATGCGCCTGCCAAACGAGCCAAGCATTCCAACTCTGTACCTCTGTTCGCTCTGGCCTGTGCTCTCAGGCCTCGGCAAGGCCCCCTCTGCGCCTTGTTTGTGCTGTGCCTTAGTGTTCGACGGTGCGGTCGGTCTTTTCGCGGTGTGGGCCGATTCAAGCCCTTGCACGTTTTTTGAGGTGTCGTCCGCTCCACCTGGCGCCGCGCTGTTCGCTTGGCTTGATCAGCCCGACGAAATTCGTCCGGCTGGTACCGCATTCGGCTTCGAACGAAATTCGCACGAAGTCGGATGCGGGCTGCTTGCCCTACTTCGTGCGCAGCAGCCGCGCTTCCCTCATCACCTTCAGCTTGATGTCGGCGAACACGCTCGCCTGCATCTGGAGCACCGTGCGTTTCCGGCTGAAGCTGAACGCTTGGCCTTCCAGCGCCAGCTCCATCTGCTCCATGGCGTAGTCGTTCCAGTCGGTACCCTTGCAGGTTGGCGCCGAGACGCCGACGCCCAGCAGCGCGGCGGCTGCGTGTGCGGCATCAAGGCCAGGGTTACGGCCAATGCGCGCGGCAGTCTCATGGTCGTTGTCGGCGCACACGACGCCCATACCGGAGCGGTCCATGCGCTCCGCGACGACGGGAAGATTTCCGGCGTTGAAAGCGACGATGACGCGGCAGTTCGGGATAGCCTGAAAGATGGTCAGGCCGGTAGCGAAGCCTTCGACCAGGACCGTGACGGCGGCACCAGGCCGCTCGATGGCGTAATAGGCGCTCTTGGTCGTGGCGCCGAAGTGGAATTTCTTCTCGCCGTCCGACGAAATGCGCTGCAGGCTGAGAATCTTGCCGTTGTAAAGCATCGGTACGACAAGCCAGCCATCGGCGTCGACGCGCAGGCCGACGCAGCCGGCCACGCCCAGCCCCTTGTTCACCAGGTACGGGTGGCTGTCGCGCAGCGGTGCGCAGCGATCGTAATAGGCTCGCGCGCCCAGGGTGGCTTCACACAGGGCGTCGCGGCGCTCTACCTGGCGGCGGGCGATAGCAGCGCGGTCGATCGGCGCGGCGAGCGCGGCCGCTTCATCGCTGGCGCGCCACATCACCGGCTCGGCGTGCACGGCGTAATCCTGGCACCAGCCGACCAGGCCATCGTCGGCCAGCTTGATGCTGCCGTTCTTCTTGCGCGGATGACTCTCAGTCTTGCACCGAATCCAGCGGCCAGGCGTGAAGTTGTCCGGCACGATGATGCCGTTCGCCTGGACGAATTGAAGGAAGTCGCTCATGCGTGCGCGTCCTTTTTCTTGGCGCGGCCGTAAGCGATCCGCTTATGATGCAACCAACCGAGCGTTTCGGGGGTAGGAGTTGAAGGCGGTAAGCCCTTCGTGCCTGGCGCCGGCCACTCTTTGAATTTATCCTTGTAGTTGGCCAGCACCCAGCTTTCGCTCTTTGCGTTGTCGATCGCGAACTGACGAAGCTCAGTGTAGAAGTTGCGCTTTGCCTCTGGTGTCGGCGCAGCTTTCTTCGACTTCCCGCCCTTCACTTCTGACAGCGTTCCTTCTGCGTGGAGAACCTCGTTTGTTCGGGCATACACGTGGCCGCACGACGGGCATGCCGGCGCAGGGTCGTGCACCGAAAAGCAATTCGGGCATTTGCGCGGCTTTTTTTCCGTGGCCATCGCCTTCGGCTTCGGCTTGCGGGTTCCGTCATCGAGTTCCGTGGCGCCGTTCTCGAAAAATTCGTGCATCGCACCCCAAAAACGAACGCAGTTGCCACTGTGATCGAGCACGATGCGCTCGGTCTTGCCTGGGTGGATGCGCAGCCCCCGACCGAGAATCTGAATGTGCTCGGACAGACTGGATTTCAACGGGCGCGCCATGATGATGACCTCGACGTCACTCACGTCAAACCCCTTGCTAAGCGCGCTCACGCTGATCAGACCGCGGATGCGACTGTCTGACTTGCTGAATTCTTCGATCAGGGCATCACGCTCGCTGTCGTCGGTTCGGTAGGTAAATAGATCGGTCAGGACGCCTGCATTTGCAAACTGGCGCTGCATTTCTTCGCAGTGGGCGACGTTGCATCCGAAGGCGATGAATTTCTTGTTGGCGCCGTGTTTAAGGTACTCCGACACGCAGTCGCCAATGATTGGCATCGCACGCTCAGCGGTGTCATCGATATCCCACTCGCCCGCCTTAGCCTTTACGCCGGTCATGTCTGGCTCGCTGGCGGCGAATATGCGGTAAGGCACCAGGAATGACTGCCCACCATCCGGGCCAGCAATCAGGTCGTTGGTCGTCACGCCAGATACTACGCAGTCGTAGATTTTGCCCAAGCCTTTGGTTAGAGGGGTGGCCGTCACGCCGATTGCGATTGTGTCGCGGGCGGCCAGGCGGTTCGCGACAGTAGTCGAAATCGTGTGGCATTCGTCGATAACGATAAAATCAGTCTCCGGCCACTCGTCGCGGTTTTTCAGCGTGGCCGCGCTTGCAATTTGGATATGCTCCCACGGCCTAGTGCGCTTGTTTTTCGCTTGGATAATCCCGTGCGGAATGCCGTACCGGTCAAAGGTGTCGCTGGCCTGCTTTATATGTGGCAGCCGATCCACGACAAAGATTGCGCGGCGCTTTTGCGCCAGGCATTTCTTCATGAAGTACGAAACGATCACCGTTTTACCGGCGCCAGTAGGTAGTACTTCGCAGATATTCTTGACGCCGCTGGCGATCTTCTCGAACACGGAACGAATTGACTCGACCTGGTAAGGGCGCAGTTGTATCTGCTCGCTCATGATGGCCTCCGTGCCGCACGTTTAATGAACTCAAATAGATTTCCGTCCTCGCCAATGCCAGCGGCATTGCGCAAATCCTTTAAAAAGGTCTTTTTCTTCTCGACCTCACCCAGGGCATCATTGACATCCGCTAGACGGCTTCGGGCCAAGCTGTCCAGTCGCGCGCACTTCTCGGTCAGCGTGTCGACCTGGCGAGCAAGATCGTCCTGTGTGAGTCGGACTATGTGGGCTTTGAGGTCAGCCACCTCAATGCGTAGCGCTTCGATCTCTGCGGTCAGTCCCTTGTTTTCTTCGATCAATTGGTCGAAGTGATCGTCCTCCTCTGACGGAAGATCAATATCGTCTGCGGCATAGTTAGTCGTAACAACGACGGGCTCGCTCGATACGGCTGGTGCTGGGCGCGGAGCGGCGATCGACGGCGTCGGCGCAGCGGCCGGCGTATTAGTTGGTGAGATTGGTAGCGGCGGGGATGCGTCAGCTTGCAGCTTGCCGATCTTCGCTGTATTTAAATCGTACGTCGAATCGCCGCGCTGGACGGTACGCACATGGGGCGCATCTGTCATCGGATGACAGATAGCTCGACGCACGTCGCCAACGAAGTTATTTGAGACCTTGCAATGCCGAGCGATCTGGCGGTCGCTCCAGTCTTCGCATGCGCTGTTGTCGAGTACCATCTTCACGGCGCTGCGCTTGTCGGCATTTGTACGCGGCAGACCGTGCGTGCCGTTGGCGCCGGCAGAAAAGAGTACCGCGTCGGGCAAAGTACCCACCCGAATGTCGCACGCGATTTCGACCAGGCCGGCGGCTTTATGTGCAAGATAGCGGTGGAAGCCGTCGGCCAGCCAATTGCCTGTGTTTGAGCCGTCACTGAAAACCACGACAGGCGGGAACTGGACGCCCTGCTCCAGCGCCTCTGTGTATTCCTCGACTGTCGCGTTGCTGGTCTGTGCCCGTGACTGAGTACCCGCCAGAATATTGATGGCGTCGAGCCTGAGTGTTCGAATTTCGCTCATGTTGGGCCTACTGCCTGAGAGCCGTTATTGCAACGTGCGGCATCAAGAAATCCCACTCGACCTTCAAGGTGAACATGAGCCCATGGTGCCGCCAGCCGTCAAAAACGAACTTAGTGAGCTTTCGAATTTCGTCCGCAGCAATTGTCATTCCGCGCGAATCATCGCCGTCAATCCCTAGATTCAGGTCGTCGCCGTCCAGTAGGGTTGAGACGAGCAACTCGATTGCGAAGTCCCACTCGCCGTCATTGCTCTGGACGAGAACGATAAAATCCTTGTGCCCATCGCGGAGCGCCAGAATGGGCTGAACTGATGCGCCGGCAGTGTTGCGAATCTCCGGCAGTTGAAGAAATTGGTCAGCCATTACGCGCCCCACAGTTCGAAGCGATTGAACGCGCGGATGACCGTCGAGCCCTTGATCAGCTTGCGGCAGTACAGCTGGATGACGGTGCGTTTGATGATGGTTTTCATGCTGCTCTCCAAAATTTGGGCGTAAAGGGTCCACGCTCCGAGCGGAAAGCCGATCGGCGTTTGGTTCAGGTCAGGTGTAATTAGGGTGCGCTGGCGGTGATCGGGGGCGTGCGTGCGACAGGCTCAATCTCGGTGCGACACACCAGGGGACTCGGCCCGTAGATGTCGTCGAACGTGATCGAAACGCCCGAGGTCGCGGCGTACTTGATCAGTAGCGCTGCAACCTGCGGTGAAGGCAACGCCACACCTGATTCGTAGTGGGAAATGCTGGCCTGGACTACCCCAAGAACATTTGCCAAGTCTGTTTGAGACATGCCGAGGCGGTTGCGTATTTGCCGCATATGGCTTAAGGCGGTAGCCGCGCAGCCGAGCGCATCATCCGCCGTTTCAGCGGGCGATGCCGAGCTTCCACGAATGTAGGCCCAGTCAACGCCATCTGGACGCAACTGCTCGACAGTCAGCGCACCGCCTGACTCACGCTCAAGCGCAATTGCAAGCGCCTCTCGGCACAGCCGGTTTGAGTAGGCGACATTTCGCAAGTGCCCAAATGTCGTGCCACAGCGAGCGGCAAAAGGATTTCGGGCTTCCACCGGGAGGGCGTTTAAGTAGTCGAGAAGTTCCATAGGTCAAACTTTACCATACGTTAAAGTCACACGCAACCATTTGCTAATTTACCAAATGATTTAGTTGAGGTACACTTCGGTTATGGACATATACGAACATCGACGGCAACGCCTGCTTAATCTTCTCGACATTTCCTATGGTGGCATCAGGAAACGGCTCTGTGACGCGAGTGGCTGGAGCGAAGCACGCGTATCCCAGCTGCTTTCCCCCACCTATAGAGACGGGCGTGTATTCACTGAGAAGAATGCGCGTAAACTCGAGAGCGACCTCGGTCTTGAGTGGATGTATTTTGACAAAGGCGCAACGGAAAGCGCGCAGATTACCGACTCTTTTGCGGCGAGCAACCTAATCGCAGCGATGAGTTACGCTGAAGAATCTCGCGAGTTCGTGCGAGTCCGAAAAGTTCGCCTTCGCCTGTCGGCGGGTATTCGAGGCTTCCAGACCGAACTTGATCATAGTGACGGTGGCGGGTTAATGGTGACTCGAAAGTGGCTGAGCGCAAAAGGTTATAACGTCGAGCGCCTGGTGGCGTCGGAGGTTCACGGGGAAAGCATGGAGCCAACCTTGCACGAGCAAGATATCGTGATCATAAACACGGCCGACACGACGCCTGTTGATGGAGGCGTATTCGCCGTGAACTACGAAGGCGAAGCCGTAATCAAGCGCCTGTCACGCGATGCAGGCGAGTGGTGGCTAACGTCCGACAATCTTGACCAGCGTAAGTACCATCGGAAGATCTGCCGAGGGGATGACTGCATAATCGTTGGGAGGGTCGTGATGAAGAAAAGCGAGACGTTTTAGCGTCTAACCCATATGCAACAACTCAGAGCGCCTTTGGCGCTCTTTTTTTGCCCAATCAGAAAAATATATACCTAATGATTGACCACAATATAAACCATATGCTAAAGTTCTGACAGACTTAACCACAGATAAGAAACGGCGACCTTGAGCGAAAGCAGGAAAGTGCAAGACTACTCGGCCTTTGGGGGCTTGACACGACGCTGGCGGCCCTTGCTATCGACTTCCGGGAAAACATATTCGATGCCATGCTTTTCGACAATTTCCTCAATTCTACTAATGAACTGAGCCATGAAATGGGGCGAGTTTGCGACGTTTCCTACTTCATCTTCGGTCAGGGTTCGCTCAAGCCGGGCAACAATTTCAGCATTGAGACTACGCCCAGCGGCAGTAGCAGCGGCTTCGAGTTTCGCCTTTA
Source organism: Massilia pseudoviolaceinigra (assembly GCF_030846505.1). Classification (NCBI taxonomy): domain Bacteria; kingdom Pseudomonadati; phylum Pseudomonadota; class Betaproteobacteria; order Burkholderiales; family Oxalobacteraceae; genus Massilia; species Massilia pseudoviolaceinigra. The sequence goes on from NZ_JAVCWL010000044.1 coordinate 15,050, forward strand.
AATCAGGTTGCATTCGAACGCCGAAGGGCGCGATGTGCGAGGTCGCGGGACGAGTGTAATTTGGGTTTGACATAGCGTCACAGTGTAATCAAAAACGACTTGACCTGATAGCTACATGATGTAATCATTACAGCGTGTAATCATCCCCTGAGGAAAAAATGGCAAGCCAAATTAAGCCCTTCGGTCTTCGGTTGCCCCCAGAACTGAAGCAATGGTTAGCGGACCGAGCAGCTGAAAATCGACGCAGTCTCAACGCTGAAATTATCAAGCGCCTTGACGACACCAAGAAAAAAGGCATCAAGCAATAAGGAAAATTTTGGAAATAGCTCGTCCAAACGGACGATAGAAGGCAATTACATCGCCTCAAGAATTGACTGATTGAGGACGGCCGGCAAGCCGTCCTCCAGTCATACAAACCGCCTGGGTAGAGCCAGGTGGCGGTGGTCCAGGATGTTGACGCATCCGGGGCCGCGTGGATCAGTGCAACCTTTTGAAAGTATAAAATGACCCGACCAACGAATGTTAACATCACTATTTTTAATACGCAAGCAGCGAGTGCAAATGTGTCATTATTGTTGACATGCACCCCAGCATCGCTTAGTGGCTGCGCAGATGAAGTGGATCTGGTGCATCCCCTGGAGCGCGACGAACCGCGCTGCAACATCATCAACGCCCAGGGCGAGGTGCTGTGGTATCAGACCACGGTTGCAGATGCGGAGCGCCTGGCCGATGAGCGGCGGGCCGACGTGGCGCAGTTCCCCAAGTGGCAGGGCGCGCTGACACTGCTCATGATCGAACCATGGGTAAAACCAGAAGCCGTTTTCCCGCCAGCGCGGGATGCTTACCCCCCTCCGTTTCCCGCCGAGCTGCAACGCGATCCAGCGCCAGCATTGATCTACCGTGGCGGCCAGATCGGCCTCGGCGACGATCTCCCACTTGTCGCCGTCCAATGTGGCGCCTGGTTCGGCGACATCCGCATCGAGGAGGCGCTGTTCAACATCGACCGCTTCACCCCATCCTGCCGCGCTCGCATTCTCGCCTGCCTACCACTCCAGTACGACATGGGAGCGGCATCATGATGGCGACGATTGGAACTCGGCTCGATGAGGCAAGGAAGACCGCCGGCTTCAAGTCGCAGAGCGCTCTGGCGCGCGCCTCCGGTGTACCACAGCCGACCGTCAATCGGGTTCTCAACCACCCATCGAACGGGGTTGAGCTCAAGACGTTGCAGGCATTGGCGACCGCCTGCAATGTACAGCTCGAATGGCTCATAGCTGGCCAAGAAAGGCCAGTCACCGCCAAAGAAGCCAAAAGCGACGCTGCCAAGTTGAAGGAGATGTTTGTTGGCTGGCAGAATCGCAAGCGTGATGGTGGCGAGCCTTACTCGCAAGAGTACGCAGCCGATCTTTTGCCCTTTAACCAAAGCGCGTTAAGCCAATATCTAAACGGGAAGATTCCTCTGAATATCGAGGCGGCCACTCAATTTGCGAAGATGCTGGGATGCAGTATTTCCGACTTCAGCCCATCGCTCGCCGCCCGATACGACGATTATCAAGAACTTGCCGTGCCAAGTGGTATGCCAGAACACACCTCTTCCCACGCCAGCGAAGGCAGCAACGCCGCCGCGCCTCCAGTGCAGCAGGAAGCGATTGCCTGCGCAAGCGATGCGGTCAACATTGCGGGCGTTGCTGTTTGTTTCGTCAACAACCGCATTCATCCGATGATTAGCGCCATCGTGGCGCTGGCCGATTTTGAAGACACCGACCCCGCAGCGATCCGGACACGCCTGGGCCTGATCTTGGATTTTGCCAAGTTGGGGCGAATCATCGTTGAGGATGCCGGAGGTTTCTTGGAGTCGGAGCGAGACAGCATGCATGCGAGGCTCACTGCTATGAAGGGATCGACGCCATGAGCGGCCCGACTAAGCCCCAACGTCGCCTCCAGCCGGCGATGCTGATAGCGGCCACTGGTGAGGCGCACCTTACGCGAGACGAGAAGCGCATTCTCGCGGCGTACCGCGCGGTGCCTGCAAGCGGCAACAACAGGGAAACGATTCTGCTTGTGGTCGAAAAGTATGCAGAACTCTGCCCGCGCAGCAAGCGCCCTGCCCTGCACTTGGTGAGCGGGAGTGCAACATGAGCGGCCAGCATACCCAGGGCCTCCTGCAGGTCCGAATCAACGTCATTCTTGGCGACGCCTGGCTGATGCCGGCCGGCGCCAACGCTGAGAACCGCATGCGCGAGGTCGCGCTGGCTAACAACCCGGCAGATGCACGTCGTCTGGCGGCCTGTTGGAATGCGTTCGACGGCATGGCGACCGAACACATCGAGTCGATTCCTGAATGCGGCGTAATTGGGCTGGCGGACTACGCGGCTGACCACAAACGCGAATGCGCTCGGCTGCGCGACGGGCTCGGAGCAGCCGGCGCGCACGACGAGCTGGTGCGCGAACTCGATTTGATGCTGAACGGTCGCGGCGCGCTGGCGCCGACACTTTTCGACATCGTGCAGCAGGTGCGCAGCGAGGGCATCACCAGCGCCTATCCGAACCTCAAGCCGTCGGATATGGGCGGCGACGAAGCGGCATGGCGTGCATTTGCTGATACGCAGCCGTCCGAACTGGACCGCCTCGACGGCGGGCCGCTGCACAAAGCCTGGTTCGATGGCCTGCGGCACGGCCGTTTTACCAACGCCCACCTTTTCTACCTGGCAGCGACGAAGGGCGGTGCAGAATGATCGCCGTGGTGGAGTGCAAACAGATCGACGGCAAACCTGCCTATCGGCTGGAAGGCTGGCCGGCAGGAACATGGCAGACATCGCGTTCACCATTTGACGCGATGATCGATCTGATAGGCCGCACGCTTAACGTTCAGCGGACGACGATCTACACGGCCATCGGTGTCGACGCATCCTCGGCGACCCGTTGCCGTCAAGGCCACCGCGAAATACAGGATGGGTGGCTGCTGCGTATGTCCGACTATTCCGGCATACCGGTATCCGAGCTGCGGCGTGTCGCCGGGATCGGGCCCACTATTCAACCCCATCCGAAAGCGAGAAAAGCATGAGCGCCACTGTCGACGAAGTAGCCATACGACGCCTGGCCGGCCTGGCCAATGTGATCAGCGCGCTGCTGGCGGCGATCCCGATCTTGCAGCCGGAGAGCCGGGCGGATGCGCTGCAAACCTGCGCCAGCATGGCGGCCGATGTGGCCGACGAGCTGGACGACATGACACGGACGGCGCCATGACCCACCGCGCCCACATAACGCCGACAGCCCAAGGGCGTGCCCAATGGCCGACGATCAACAGAACAAGGATTTACCCGATGACCCACCCCAAAAAGTTTCTACGTTTCAATGATGTATCCATGCTGGTCGGCTTAGGCCGCACCACGATCTACAAGAGGATCAAGGCTGGCACTTTCCCGGCGCCCATCCACATTGGCGAAAAGGCAGTGGCCTGGGATTCCGCAGAAATTGAGTGCTGGCAGGCCGCTTGCATCGCAGCGTCGCGGCCGCAATCCGCAATCAAAAGCCCTTTGGTGCATGGTGGGTAGAAAGGTGGGTAGGTAGAATTGAAAAAGCCCCTGTCATAGGGGCTTTTTGCTATTTTTGGCGGAGAGACGGGGATTCGAACCCCGGATAGGCTATGAACCTATACACGCTTTCCAGGCGTGCGACTTCAACCACTCATCCATCTCTCCTGCATTACATCTTCGCTTTCACGAAGCCGCAGATTATAGCAAAGATTCTGCGAAGTATGAAGAAATTTACACCTCCCCCTTACGAGGCCTCCTTCAACTGCTCCAGAATGGCCGGATTTTCCAGTGTCGAGACATCCTGCGTGATGGTCTCGCCCTTGGCCAGCACCCTCAGCAAACGCCGCATGATCTTGCCCGAGCGCGTCTTGGGCAGGTTGTCGCCGAAGCGGATTTCCTTCGGCTTGGCGATCGGGCCGATTTCCTTGGCCACCCAGTTGCGCAGCTCCAGCGCCAGCTTCCTGGCCTCTTCCCCGGTCGGGCGTGCCTGCTTGAGCACCACGAAAGCGCAGATCGATTCGCCGGTCGTATCGTCCGGCTTGCCCACCACGGCCGCCTCGGCCACCATCGGATTGGCCACCAGCGCCGATTCGATTTCCATGGTGCCCATGCGGTGGCCCGACACATTGAGCACGTCATCGATGCGGCCCGTGATCGTGAAGTAGCCGGTATCCTTGTTGCGGATCGCGCCATCGCCAGCCAGGTACATCTTGCCGCCCAGTTCATCCGGGAAGTAGCTGGTCTTGAAGCGTTCCGGATTGCCCCAGATAGTGCGGATCATCGATGGCCACGGCCGCTTGACCACCAGAATGCCGCCCTGCCCGTTCGGCACGTCCGCGCCGGCCTCGTCGACAATCGCGGTCATGATGCCCGGCAGCGGCAAGGTGCACGAACCCGGCACCATCGGCGTCGCGCCCGGCAGCGGGGTAATCATGTGGCCGCCCGTTTCGGTCTGCCAGAAGGTGTCGACCACCGGGCAGCGCTCGCCGCCCACGTTCTTGTAGTACCACATCCAGGCTTCCGGATTGATCGGCTCGCCCACCGAACCGAGCAGGCGCAGGCTGCTCAAGTCGTATTTGGATGGATGCACGCCCGGGTCGACATCGGCCGCCTTGATCAGCGAACGGATCGCGGTCGGCGCCGTGTAGAAGATGCTGACCTTGTGCTTGGCGATGTTGGCCCAGAAGCGCCCGGCGTTCGGGTAGGTCGGGACGCCTTCGAACACGATCTGGGTCGCGCCCACCGCCAGCGGGCCGTAGGCGATGTAGCTGTGGCCGGTGACCCAGCCGATATCGGCGGTGCACCAGAACACGTCCTGCGGCTTGATGTCGAAGCTCCACTTCATGGTCAGCGCGGCCCACAGCAGGTAGCCGCCGCTGGAATGCTGCACGCCCTTCGGGGTGCCGGTCGAGCCGGACGTGTACAGGATGAACAGCGGATGCTCGGCGCCCACCCATTCCGGCTCGCATTCGGCCGCCTGTTCAGCCACCAGCTCGTGCAGCCACAGGTCGCGCCCTTCGGTGAAGGCGATGTTGCCGCCGGTGCGCTTGTAGACGATCACGTTCTTGATGCTCTCGCAGCCGCCCAGCGCCAGCGCTTCGTCGACGATGCTTTTCAGCGGCAGGTGCTTGCCGCCGCGCAGTTGCTCGTCGGCCGTGATGACCGCCACCGCGCCGGCGTCGATGATGCGCTCCTGCAGCGATTTGGCCGAAAAGCCGCCGAACACCACCGAGTGGGTGGCGCCGATGCGCGCGCAGGCCTGCATCGCGGCCACGCCTTCGATCGACATCGACATGTAGATAATGACGCGGTCGCCCTTCTTGATGCCGCGCGCCTTGAGGCCGTTGGCGAATTTGCAGACGCGCTCGTACAGCTCCTGGTAGGTCGCGCGCGTGACGGTGCCGTCGTCCGCTTCAAAGATGATCGCGGTCTTGTCGGCGTTGCCGTTCTTGAGGTTGCGGTCGAGGCAGTTGTACGACACGTTCAGCTGGCCGTCCTCGAACCATTTGTAGAACGGCGCATCGGTTTCGTTCAGGGTCGAGGTGAATGGCTTGTGCCACTCGAGATTCTCGCGCGCCAGGCGCGCCCAGAAACCTTCGTAATCGCCGGCCGCTTCCGCGCACAGCGCCTTGTAGGCATCCATCCCGGAAATGGCGGCGTTGGCGACGAAGTCGGACGGCGGCGCAAACACGCGGCTTTCTTGCAAGCCTTGATTGTCCTGCTGGGTGGAATCTGTTGCTGCCATGCTGGTCTCCATTGGTGGTGTTGTTTTGCTAAAACCATAGTCCCGCTCGCTTACTGCGCCCTTACGTTGCAAATCAGCGAATAAGGTCAACGAGACATTAAAACATGGATAGCGCCAAGAAGCGGTATGGTCACTTGCATTTAAGACAAGATCAATATTCACGCCGAGGCGATTGCATGTGGTTTGCGCCAGATCAATACATTGTCAGACCCAGGCAGGTATCTGCAGCGGAGCCAAGCGCTGGTAAAATGACGCAGCGAAAATTTTTGCTTTACTCTGGAGCCAAGCATTTATGTCTGAACCGATTTTACCGAAAGAACGTCAGAAACTGACCCCCTTGAACAACCTCATTTTCATGAGCCGCTGGCTGCAATTGCCGCTGTATCTGGGGCTCATCCTGGCGCAGTGCGTGTATGTTTTCCATTTTTGGGTTGAACTCAAGGACCTGATCGGTGCCGTACTCGGCAACGAGGCGGCCCTGCAGCATATCTTTGAAGCCGTTACCGTGCCGGGCGCCAGGCAGGCGACCAAACTGAACGAAGCGACCATCATGCTGGTGGTGCTGGGCCTGATCGACGTGGTGATGATTTCCAACCTGCTGATCATGGTCATCGTGGGCGGCTACGAAACCTTCGTCTCGCGCATGCATCTGGAAGGCCATCCCGACCAGCCGGAGTGGCTCTCGCACGTCAACGCATCGGTGCTCAAGACCAAGCTGGCCATGGCGATCATCGGCATTTCGTCGATCCATCTGCTCAAGACGTTTATCAACGCCAATGCGTACGACCCCAAGGTATTGGTCGCGCAGACCGTGATCCACATCGTGTTCCTGCTCTCGGCGCTGGCCATCGCCTACACCGACCGCATCATGATCGGCACCCAGAACCAGTCCAAGACACCCCACTAAGCTAACGAGAATCTCATGACTATCATCAAGCAGGAAGACCTGATCGAATCGGTTGCGGCCGCTCTCCAGTACATCAGCTACTACCACCCGGCCGATTACATCGCCCACCTGGCGCGCGCCTACGAGTCGGAAAAGAGCGACGCCGCCAAGGACGCGATCGCCCAGATCCTGACCAATTCGCGCATGTGCGCCGAGGGCAAGCGTCCGATCTGCCAGGATACCGGCATCGTCAACGTGTTCCTCAAGATCGGCATGGGCGTGCGCTTCGAAGGGTTTTCCGGCACCGTCACCGACGCCGTCAACGAAGGCGTGCGCCGCGCCTACAACTTCGACGACAACAAGCTGCGCGCTTCGATCGTGGCCGACCCGCAGTTCGAGCGCAAGAACACCAAGGACAACACGCCGGCCGTGGTCCACATGGAACTGGTCGAAGGCAACACCGTCGACGTCAAGGTCGCGGCCAAGGGCGGCGGCTCGGAGAACAAGTCCAAGTTCGTCATGCTCAACCCGTCCGACTCGCTGGTGGACTGGGTCATGAAGACCGTGCCGACCATGGGTGCGGGCTGGTGTCCGCCGGGCATGCTCGGGATCGGCATCGGCGGCACCGCCGAGAAAGCCATGCTGATGGCCAAGGAAGTGCTGATGGACGACATTGACATGTACGAACTGAAACTGCGCGGCCCGCAAAACAAGACCGAAGAACTGCGCATCGAGCTGTGCGACAAGATCAATGCGCTGGGCATCGGCGCGCAGGGCTTGGGCGGCCTGACGACCGTGCTCGACGTCAAGATCATGATGCACCCGACCCATGCGGCTTCCAAGCCGGTGGCGATGATCCCGAACTGCGCCGCCACCCGCCACGCGCACTTCGTGCTGGACGGCTCGGGCGCGAGCTACATCGAGCCGCCGGCACTGTCGACCTGGCCGGACGTGCACTGGACCCCGGACACCGAAAAATCGCGCCGCGTCGACCTCAACACCCTCACGAAGGAAGAAGTCGCTTCGTGGACCCCGGGCCAGACCTTGCTGTTGAACGGCAAGATGCTGACCGGGCGCGACGCCGCGCACAAGCGCATCCAGGATATGCTGGCCAAGGGCGAGCAATTGCCGGTCGACTTCAAGAATCGCGTGATCTATTACGTGGGCCCGGTCGATCCGGTGCGCGATGAAGCGGTCGGCCCGGCCGGTCCGACCACCGCCACCCGCATGGACAAGTTCACCGACATGATGCTCGAAAAAACCGGCCTGATCGCCATGATCGGCAAGGCCGAGCGCGGTCCGGCGGCGATTGAATCGATCCAGAAGCACAAGTCGGCCTACCTGATGGCGGTCGGCGGCGCCGCTTACCTGGTGTCAAAGGCGATCAAGAGCGCCAAGGTGCTGGGCTTTCACGACATGGGCATGGAAGCGATCTATGAGTTCGATGTGATCGACATGCCGGTCACGGTAGCGGTCGACTCCAACGGAACTTCGGTGCACAACACCGGTCCAAAGGAATGGGCTGCGAAGATTGAGTCCTTGTCGAGCGTTGGCAAGATTCCTGTCAGCGTGGCCTGAGTGACGAACGAGTGACAAACGCGAGCGTCCCCATGGTGGCTACCGCGCCGGCTACCGCGCCGGCTACCGCGCCGGCTACCGCGCCGATCGGCGTGTTCGATTCCGGCGTGGGTGGCTTGTCGGTCCTGCGCCATATCCGCGCGCAGCTGCCGCATGAGCATTTGCTGTACTTCGCCGATTCCGGTTTTGCGCCGTATGGCGACAAGCCGGAAAGCATGGTGGCCGAGCGTTCGCTGGCGGTTGCGGGTTTTCTGGTGGCCAATGGCGCCAAGGCGCTGGTAGTGGCATGCAATACGGCGACGGTGGCCGCCATCAAGGTGCTGCGCGCGCACTATCCCGACATGCCCATCGTCGGGGTGGAGCCGGGCCTCAAGCCGGCCGCGGCGGCCACGCGCAACGGCAAGGTGGGCGTGCTGGCGACCAGCGTGACCATCGCCGGCGCCAAGTTCCTGCTGCTGCGCGACCAGATCAACGCGGCCAGCGGTACGCAGTTCCTGCTGCAAGGGTGCCCCGGCCTGGTCGATCAGATCGAGCTGGGCGACCTGGGCGCCGACACGATCCGGCAATTGCTGGAACGGTATGTGGTGCCGCTGATCGACCAGGGGGCCGATACGCTGGTGCTGGGCTGCACGCACTATCCGTTCGTGCTCTCGACAATCGGCAAGGTCATCGCCGCGGCGACAGCGCGCGAGATCGTGGTGATCGACACCGGCGACGCGGTGGCGCGGCAACTGGCACGTCTGCTGGGTAGCGCGGGACTGCTCAATCAAGGCAGCGATGACGCACCGGTGCCAGATAGCGTCAACGTCGCCGTGGCTGCCGTCGGCATTGCCGCCGCAGCGACCCTGCAAGGCTATACCAGCGCCAGCGGAACGGCGCTGTCGGTCGCATTTGCCAACTTGCTGGGCGTCGATGCGCCCGTTCTCGAAGTGGTAATTTGAAAATATTTCGCTTTCCCTGCATTTTGATTTGCCAGTTCGCTCAGATGTTTGTATAATCTTTTTCTGTTCGGGAAGCATACGAACAAAATGCAGATTCGATGGTGGCTGTAGCTCAGTTGGTAGAGTCCAGGATTGTGATTCCTGTTGTCGTGGGTTCGAGCCCCATCAGCCACCCCATCGTTCGCATTGAAATCAAAACTCTTTTGTGAAGTCGCATTGCACAATGCGCATCTGACAGCGGTTTCAAATTTCCCATCGACATGGCCACCTGCGAGGTGGCTTTTTAATGCGCGTGCGATATTGCACGGGCCAGTCGACGAGCCGCGGCTCAACAACTCGAACCATCGCTACGCGTGCAACGCACGTTCGGCGGCGCCACGCATCGGCGTTCCACGTTCAGACGATACAGCAGATGATCGCTCGTGCGGCCGATCATCATTATTATTAACAATTTGTCAATGCAATAGCCACGTGTGTTTGCTTGATTCATCCACAGACACGGCGGCGAACACATGAGCAGTCCCACCAAACATATCCCCTGCCTCGATGGCTGGCGCGGCCTGGCCATCATCGCCGTCCTGGTATCGCACTTCAAATGGACGCAAGAACTCCCCTGGCTGGGTGGGTTCGGCGTACAACTCTTCTTCGTGCTGTCCGGTTTCTTGATGGGCAATCTCTTGTTTATCAAGAAGGTGCCGCTGAAGGATTTCTTCGTGCGCAGGATGAGCCGGGTGTTTCCGACGTTCTGGCTGTTTGTCATTGCGATGGCGCTCTACGCGGCCTTCCTGCAACCGGTGCGTCATGTGGCATCGCGCGGCGAGTTGCTCTCCACCTTCGCCTTTTTGTGCAGCTACTTTCCGGCCGATATGAGCATCTGGCATCGCGCCTGGCCGATCGGGCATCTGTGGTCGCTCAGCGTCGAGGAGCACAGCTACATGTTCCTGGCGGCGGGCGCCCTGCTGGTCGGCAACCTGAAGAACAGGTACGCCGGCGCGGCATTCCTGCTCGCCGGTACAGCCGCGATCATGGCCGTCAACGCCTACTACCCTTCGCACCCGCCCGCCGGCGCAACGCCATGGTTCCTGCGTAGCGAGTCCGCCGCAATCGGGCTGGTCGCTGCTGCTGCCTATCGCGTTACCGCGGCAAGCACGCAAGCCACATGGCTGCGCGAAAGTCCCCCATGGCTGCCGGTCCTGAGCTTCATCATGGCAATCGCCTGCTACTCGATTTTTGCCCATAAACGGCTTCAATACACGGTAGGCCCGCTGTGCCTGGCATACACGATCAACCATCTCGAGCGCACGCCGCAGATTGTCAGGCAACTGCTGTCAAGCAAAGTAATGCAGTGGTTCGGCGTCTGCTCATTTTCGCTCTACCTGTGGCAGCAGCCAATTTACTACGCGGTCATCGAGGGTCGCTTCCCGCCTATGGCCGGTTTGGTGGCGGCGATCGCCGTAGGCGCGGCGTCCTACTTTCTTTTCGAGAATCCAATGCGCCTGTATTTGAACCGCAAGTGGGCCGAGCGGCGCCCGCTCCCCGCAGCGACCGCGGCCACCGCGGCCGCTCCCATCGTGTAAGCAACGCAGGCAATGCAAGGGGCGCGATGCCGCGCCCTTCCCCCTCCGGCCAACACGTCGCACCGCGCCATCCGGATGATCGCCGGATGGCGCATGCGCCGCTGCGTGGTAATCGCATAACCCCGCTCCACCAGCCCCAGTACCCAATTTCAACCACGCATACTGCGTTTCGCGCGCAGCCAGCAGGAGCAAGCGCGCACAAACACATCGAAAATATCGATGGTTGAATTAGGATTAATCGAGTTTTTCTTTATATCGTGCTCCCATATAATTTTTGGGTGGACAAGTTCCACTCACCTTTTTCACTACATGGAGTAGCACAATGCGTCGTTACGAAACAGATAGCCCTCAAGCAGCCGGCCGGATTCTCGCCCTGGCGATGGTGGTCGACGGCAATCTGGCGCAAAGCGAACTTGCCGCCCTCGACAGCAGCAAGATCCTGCAACACATCGACCTGGACCGGCCCGGCTTCAAAGCCTTGCTGCAGGAGCTTTGCCAGGACATGCTGACCTCGGCATTCCACGGCGAGGTACGCATCGATGGCGCCATGCTCGACGGCTTGCTCGACGAAATCCGCCATCCGGATTTGCGCCGTCAACTGATGCAGGCCATGTGGCGCATCGCCGACGCCGATGGCTGGCTGGCCGATGCCGAAGCGGTGCTGCTGGCGCGCGCCAGCACCTTGTGGTGCGCCGAGACCAACTTCAGCGGACGCGTGCCGGCGCGGGCATGACGCTGGTCACCGGCGCGCCGGTGCCGGCAGGTAAGCGCCCGGTTCTTGCCGGCGGTCGTTACGCCGCCGGCGCCGCGTCGATCAGGCGCCGGTAGCCGGCGATGCCTTCCTCGACCGCATACCCCGCCTTGATCGAATCCACCGCCCGCGCGCGCAGCGGCGCGAACTGCGCGGGCGCGCGCAAGGCCCGGCTGACAGCGCCGGCAATCGCGTCCGTATCGAAAAAATCGACCAGCAAGCCATTCTCGCCGTCGCGGATGATTTCCGTCACCGGCGTGGTGTCCGAACCGATCACCAGGCAGCCGCAAGCCATCGCTTCGAGCATCGACCACGACAGCACAAACGGATACGTCAGGTACACATGCGCGGCCGAGACCTGCAGCAGGTCGCGGTAGCGCGCATAGGCAATGCGGTCGACGAAATGCACGCGATCCGGATCGATGGCGACCTCGGCCAGCATCTTGGCGCGCCAGGTCTGGCCGTCGGCCGGACGCGAACCGTAGCTGACGTCGGCGCCGCCGGCGAGCACGATGTCGCAGTCCGGGTTATCCGCCAGTATCTTCGGCAGCGCGCGCATGAAAGTGTGAAAGCCGCGGTACGGTTCGAGATTGCGCGACACATACGTCACCACCGGGTCGCCCGGACGCAGCACTTTGCCGTTCGGCAGCGTGAACGAGGCATCGGGATTCGGGCGCAGGTAGGCCGTGTCGATCCCTTCGTGAATCAGCGCGATCTTGTCGTGGTAGGGCTTGGGGTGCAGGCTTTTCTGCCATTGGGTAGGTGCCACGGCAATGTCGCACGCTTCCAGGTTGAGCAATTGCAGCGCGTTCTTCGCGCGCACCCGCGCGCGGTCGTCGATTGTGCTGGGAAACTCCGGATCGAAGCCGACATCGGCATTGTCCGTGTGATAGTAGAACTCGGAAAAATGCACCAGCCGCGCATCCGGAAACGCTTCGCGCACAAACATGGTGTCGCCCCAGCCCGGATGGGCGATGATCACATCCGGCACGAAGCCCTTCTCTTTCATCGCCAGCAAGACGCGCAGGCAAGCCTGTCCATGCAGGATGCCGGCCTCGAAGGGCCGGGCGTAGTGGTGGGTTTCCTTGGCCGCGCCGCGGTGCAGCTTGTAGGTCAGCGTGCGCACGTCCGGCAAGCCGGGGCAGCCATCCTTGCCGATCGCCAGCACGTCGTACGCCGGATCGTGCGCCAGGTGCGACGCGATGCGCTTGAACTGGCCGGGAAAGTTTTGATGAATGAACAGAATGCGGCGCGCGCGCGGCGCGCCGGATTGTAAAGGCTGGACTGGTGTGGGTGTCATAGGTCGGGTGGTGCGCTCGCCTGCGTGATGGAGATCGAGCATCTTACCAGCCGGGACCGGTCCGAAAACTCGCCAATACTCATGCAAGTGCAAAACAGCGCCGACACCCGCCCGGCTTCCCCCACCATGCAGGCAGGCAGAGAAAGACCGGACGGGCAATACGCTTTTACATCAGGCGCGGCGACAGATCCTGCAGCGCCGTTCCGGCTTGCAGGGTTTGCGCCGCCGTGCCGAACGATGCGTTGGCCAGGATGGCCGCCGCAGGCGTCAGCGAGACGTTCGACAGCGTGCCGTTTTTCGCATACTGATACGCCAGGTCGCCGCCGATGGCCGCCGTATCGCTGCCGCTCAGGTAAAAATTGAGCAGCGATGAAGACAATGCCCAGCTCGTCAATGCCGGATTGGCGGTGCGTGCCTGGTCAAACGCGGTTGCCAGACCATCGAAGTTGAATTGCTCAATTTTCTTGTTATTCAACTTGTTGGTGGAAGCCGCGTTGTAATCGCTCGTACCCTCGATCACCATCTGCAGGTTGGCCACGCTGCGGTTGGTCGTGCCGAGGTACCAATCCTTCAGATTGATTTGCTCGCTGGCCCCCGTCACGAGGATCAGGTCGTTGGCCGATTTCTTGAACAGCAGATCGGCGTACAGGATGCCTTTCCCAAGCGACAGCGTATTGTCCTTGCCGGTGCTGGCATTGACGATATCCTGTCCATCCCCGCGGTTGAAGGCGATCACATCGGCGCCGGTACTGCTGGTGATGGTGTCGTTGCCGGCACCGCCAATCAGCAATTCCTTGCCGATACCGCCGGTCAGGATGTCGGCCCCGTTACCGCCATCGAGCAGGTTGTTGCCTGCCGTATCGGTCAGGGTATCGACGCCATCCCCGCCCTGCACCACATCGTTGCCGCCAAGGCCGTTCAGCACATTGATGCCGGCATTGCCGATGATCAGGTTGTCGACCGCATTGCCGGTCGCGTTGACGTTACTGAGCGCCGTCAGGCGCACGGCTTCGACGTTGACCGGCAGCGTGTAGGCGAGCGACGACTGCACCAGGTCCATGCCCTCGCCGGCGTTTTCCGTCACCACATCGCCGGCATTGTCGACGATGTAGACATCGTTGCCCGCGCCGCCGAACAGCTTGTCGGCGCCGGCCGCGCCGTCGAGCGTGTCGTTGCCGCCAAGGCCGTACAAGGTGTTCACGGCGGCGTTGCCCGTCAACACATTGTCACCCGCGTTGCCGCTACCGTCGATCAGCGCGGTCGACAGCAAGGTCAGGTTTTCCACGTTGGCGCTCAGGGTGTAGGTGGCCGAGGCTCTCACCAGGTCGCTGCCTTCGCTGGCGTTTTCAAGCACGACATCGGTCGTGCCATCGACCACGAAAACGTCGTTGCCCGCGCCGCCAGCCAAGCGGTCCACGCCGACGCCACCGTCGAGCGTGTCGTTGCCGCCACCACCGTTGAGGGTATCGTTGCCGGCCAGGCCGTTGAGCGTATCGTTGCCGTCGCTGCCGCCGAGCGTGTCGGCGTTGGCCGAGCCGTTGACCACCAGGTTCTGCAGGCTGACCGTCAGATCGAACACATCCGACGCACTCAGGCCGGCGGCATCCTTCGCGTTCAGCTTGATGCTGAGCGTTGCGCTGGCGATCGGGATGCCGCTGAAGGTGCGGGTGGCCGCGTTGAACGACAGCCACGTCGGCAGAACCGTGCCATCGGCAAGGGTCGCCGTGTAGCTCAGCGTGTCGCCCGCATCCGGATCGGTGAAGGCGCCCGCCGGCACCGCGTAGCTGAAGGCCGCGCCTTGCGCCGCGGTCTTGTCGGGCAGCGCCGCCGCCAGCACCGGTGTGCGGTTCGGCAGGGTGATCTTCATCGTCACGGTGTGACTGGCGGTGACGCCATAACGGTCGGCGCCCGACAGCACGAACTGCAGCGTGCCGGTGCCGATATCTGCGCTGGCGGGCGTGCCGGACAGCGTGCGCGAGAGCGCATCGAAGCCCAGCCACGCCGGCAGTGCCGCGCCGTTGGCCATCTTGACGCTGTAGGTGACGCTGTCGCCGGCATCCGGGTCGGTCATGGTGTTGGCCGGGACCGCATACGTGAACATGCTGCCGACCTTGGCCTGCAGTGCCGGCAAGGCCGTGCCCAGCACAGGCGCACGGTTGCTGGCGTAGGCATCGACGTTCGCCTGGATCGTGGCTTGATTCCACACCACGCCGTTGGCGAACTTGACCGATTCGATTTTCTTGTCGGACGGCTGGCCGTTCGATACCACATCGGCCGCAAAGTAGTCGGTAACGCCGATCTGGTCGGTGCTTCCCCTGATCTTGAGGACCAGGTTGTTGGCCGACCTCATCGCGATGACATCGGTATCGGCAATGCCGGCGCCGAACAGCACGCCGTCGCTGGCACCCAGTGCGTCCAGGGCGTCAATGCTGTCCTGGCCATCGCCGCGGGCGAACAGATAGGTGTCGTTGCCAATGCCCCCATCGAGCGTATCGTTGCCGCCCTTGCCGCTGAGGGTATCGTTGCCGCCCATTCCATACAATCTGTTGGCGCTGGCGTTGCCGGTAATGACGTTGTTGACGTCGTTACCGCGACCGCTGATCGCGGTCCCGGCCAGGACCAGGTTTTCGACGTGGTAAGGCAACACGCTGTTGACGTTGGCCGAACGAATGATCGTGTCCACGCCGTAGTCTTCGTATTCGGTCACCCGGTCGTCCGCCGAATCGACCATATAGGTATCGTCACCGTCACGGCCCTCCATGCCGTCGCCGCCGGCGCCGCCATCGAGACGGTTGTTGCCGTCATTACCTCTCAGATCGTTGTACGAGTCGTTGCCGGTTCCATCGATATTGGCGCTGCCGGTCAGCACAAGCACCTCCAGGTTGGCGCCCAGCGTGTAGCTTACGCTCGCCTCGACCGTGTCGTAGTCCGGTATTGCACCTTCGATGGCCTGGTCGCCCGCGGCATCGACAATGTAGCGGTCGTCGCCGGCGCCGCCTTCCATGCGGTCGACGCCCTCGCCACCGTCGAGCAGGTCGTCGCCCTCGGCGCCGTTCAAGGTGTCGTTGCCGGCCAGGCCGTGCAGCTTGTCGTTGCCGGCGGCCCCGGTCAGCACATCCTGCCCAGCGGTACCCTTCAGGTCGAACGCCTGCGGTTGCACGGCGAGGTCGAACACATCGCTCGCGCTCAGGCCGCCGGCATCGGTCGCGGTGACCGTCACGGAGAACGTGGCCAGGTCGGCGGGCATGCCGCTGAACGTGCGCGTGGCCGCGTCGAAATGCAGCCACGCCGGCAATGCGCTGCCGTCTTGCAGGGTGGCGCTGAAGGTCAGCTTGTTGCCGCTGTCGGGGTCGGCAAAGGCGTCGGCCTCCACGATATAGCTGAATGCCACGCCCGCCTGGGCGATCTGGTCGCCCAGCTCGCTCGACAGGGTCGGCCCCTCGTTGGGGACGGGCGGCCCGATGTGCATCGTCACGAATCTGCCGGTGGCGGCAGTGCCATCACTGGCATACACGACGAAACTGAGTTGGCCCACGGCGTCCGCATCCGGCGTTCCGGAGAAGGTGCGCTCGGCCGGATTGAAGCTCAACCAGGCCGGCAGGGGCGAGCCATCCTGCATCTTCGCGCTGTAGGTCAGCCGTTGCCAGCTGTCGACATCGGTGTACAAGCCATCCGGAATGGTATAGCTGAACAGACTCCCGGCGCTGGCCTGCAACCACCCGAACGAGCCGTTGATTTGCGGCGCGGTATTGGTGCGCACTTCGGCTTTCAGGAAGAGATCGGAGCCGCTGAAAATGGTTCCATCGGCAAATTGCAGCGATAATTTGTGCGTGGAGAACTTTTCAATCATCAAGGAATCATCGGTGCCCGGAAGCGTGATAATCAGGTCATTGCCCACACGAACGAAAGCGACATCGCCCACGGCAATATCACTGCCCAGGCGAACGAGGCCCGAATGGTACATGTCCAACGACGTCAGATCAATGGTATCGTGCGCAGAACCACGCCCGAAAAGATAGATGTCATTACTGGAATGGTGGGTTTCAAACCGGTCATCGCCTGCACCGCCGTCAAGCACGTTGGCGCCCCCTCCGCCGTACAAGGTGTCATTGCCGGCTCCACCGCGCAAGGTATCGTTGCCCCCGCCCCCGTGGAGAATATCATTGCCCATGCCACCATCGATCAGGTCGTCCGTACTATAGCCGCCGATCCGGTCGTCGCCGCTCGTGGCGGTCATCAGGAACGACCGGATCGTTCCGGCGTCCCAGATGGTGCCGTCGGCAAACTGAATCTGCTTCAACGCCGACTCATAGTCATGCGAATCCGAGAAAACATCCGTGATTGTCACGGAATCGGTATTGTCCGCGAACGAGATCACGAGATCAGTAGGATTGCGCTGGATGATGACATTTGCAGCGACAATACCAGGTTTGAAGCGTAGAACATTATTCCCATACCGACGGTGGTAACCTGCCTCCAGCGTATCTTGTCCGTCACCGATCCCATATAAGAAGACATCTTTGCCGCCGTCGTCGAACCAACCGCCGTCGAGCCAATCGTTGCCACTGCCGCCGTCCATGGTATCGCTGCCGCCAACGCCACGCAGGGTGTCGTTTCCCTTGCCGCCGGTCAGGTGGTCGCCATTCCGGGTGCCGGTAATGTGGTCGTCGCCATCGCTCGGAAGCAGCACCGAGGCCTGCAAAAAGGCAGGACTCCAGACGGTACCGTCGTCAAAACGCACTTGCGTCAGATAGTGGGCGGAGCCATACGAGTCACCGAAGAATAGATTTTCGACAGTGATTTTATCGTCGGTGCCGCGAATCGACAGCTCGAGCGCATGAAACGGATCATGCAAGTCAGTGTCACTCCCGACCCTGTTGGGAGCGCGCCGGAATGTCACATCCGATGGCAGGATGCCGGGCTTAAACTGGATCGTATTGAGACGCTCAGACGAGCCGGCGTCTGCGGCATTGGGCTCACCATAAGAAATTGGGTTCCCGTACACGTGATCCTGTCCATCGCCCTTGCCGAACAGGTAAACATCGTTGTGCCCTCCGCCGGAAAGCGAGTCCACCCCAGCACCACCGTCGAGCGTGTCGTCGCCTAAGTCGCCGATCAGAAAGTCACTGCCGTTACCGCCGTACAGACGATCGTCTCCTTCATTCCCCCTGATCCAGTCGTTGCCGTCGAAGCCGTGGATGACATCGGCGCCGACCGTACCATATAGAACATCCCTGCCCACGGTGCCATCCGCTATCTCCACCTGCACGACAATCGCGGGCTGATCCAGGAACGTGCCATCGGCGAACACGATCTTGCCCAAGGTGGGGACCGCCGTCAGAAAGTAATCCCTGACGATCACCGCCTTGTTACCCTCAATCATGAGCTGCAAATCATTGCCCGTCCGCATCACCTTGACCACGCTGGCGGCAATGCCGCCACCGAGGGCCAGGATATCGCCCGCGCCGCCATCGACAATGGTGGTGAGGCCGTCACCGGCATCGTATTCGTAGGTGGTGATGCCGGCCCCGGCGGTCTTGCCATTGCCGTTCATGGTCGTCTGCCCGATCCCGGCAACAAGCGTATTGGTGCCGCTACCGGCGTTGAGCACGCTGTTGCCCATGCCCGCGACCAGGGTATCGTTGCCGCCACCGCCGCTGAGGGTATCGTTACCGTCACTCGCCAGAATGAACTCGTTGGCGGCGCTGCCGGTCGCGCTCAGGTTGGCGCTGCCGGTCAGCTGCAGTTGCGCCATTCCCGCCGGCAGCGCGAGACTGACCGCCGAATACATCATGTGACCGCGCGCGCTCGACTGCAGTACCAGCGCGTCGAGGCCGATGCTGCTGCCGTCGGCGAAGCTGAGCGTGTCGAGCATATTGCCGGCCTTGTCGCCTTGCACCACCACCACCGCCCCGCTATCGGAAAAGATGTTGACGGTCTTGCTGCCGTCCGCGGCCAGTTCCAGCCCGGCCGACAACTGGCCGACGCGCACGCCGGCACCGAAGGCGATGGCTTCGCCCGCCACGCTGGCGGCGATCGTGGTGATCCCGTCCGCGCTCGGCACGTAGGTCGCCACGCCACCCGAACCGGCGCCCGCGCCGACGAGCGTATCGCTGCCGGCGCCTGCGACCAGGGTATCGCGGCCGGTATTGGCGCGCAGGATATTGTCGAACTCATTACCGCTGGCAAGCACCGATGCGTTGCCGGTCAGGGTCAGCGCCACCGCGCCCGCAGGCAGCGCCATGCCGGCCGCCGACGTCACCGTGACCGCGCCAGGATCGGCCTGCAACAGCGCGCCGCTGACGGTGCTGGCTGCGTCGTCGACGAAGGCGATGTTGCCCAGTATGCCAGTGACGGCATGCCCTTCGACGACCACCGTTGCGCCGCCGGCCATCTGGAACGTCACGATCGAGATACCGCCCGCACCGGCGCTGCTGCTCACCTTGACGTCGGCCGCCCGGATGCCTGGGCCGAACTGCAAGGTGTCGCCGCGCTGGCTCTGCTGGATGGTGACATTGCCGCTGCCGAAATTGACGACGAAGCGCGAGGCGCCGCTGCCGGCCACCATCGTGCTGTTGCCGGTGCCGGCGACGAATTCATTCTTGCCACTGCCGCCGATCAGGGTATCGTTGGCGCTGCCGCCGACCAGGGTATCGTTGCCGCTGTTGGCCCGGATGACGCTCGAGATATTGTTGCCCCTGGCCGTCAGGTCGGCACCGCCCATCAATGTCACAGTCTGCAGCGGAGCACCCGCAATCACTGGCAGCGTCGGCAACGTCACATCAAGCGCGGAATAGGTTGCGCCACCGAGCGAGAAACCTTGGTTACGCATGGCGTAGAGCGACGTTTCGCCGCCCGGGAAGATGACGCGCTGCAGGCCGCCGTCGACTTTGATCGAGCCATTCGCGGTTGATATCTCGACCCCGCCCGGCACGGCGACAACACTCACCTCTTCCGGCTTGAACGAGTCGTCGAAGCGCAGGATATCGGCGCCGTCGGTGCTGTAGATCGTGAACGAGCCGGCATCCTTGCCGGCCACGAACGTGGTTGGGCCGCTGCCGCCGAACAGGCGGTTAAAGCCGCTGCCGGCGACCAGGGTATCGTTGCCGCCACCGCCAGACAACGTGGTCGGCATAGCGCTGGTGCCACCCCCGCCGCCATAAATCATGTCGTTACCGTCGCCCCCGATCAGATGGTTCACGCCCGCGCCGCCGTGGATGGTGGTGTTGCCGCTGCCTGCCATGACCTGGGTAAAGTCGTCGGTACTGGTGCCGCCGCCGCCGGAGCCGGCGTGCAGCACGTTGGCACCCTCGCCTCCGAAGATCAGGGCGTTGCCCGCCCCGCCATGGATGGTGGTTGCGCCTTTGCCGGCGCGCGCCGCGGTTTTCGCCGCCGGCGTGCCGCCATCACCGACATAAATCAAGGTGGTGCCATCGCCACCGCTCAGGAAATCCTGGCCGCCGCCGCCACGGATGGTAGTCTCGCCGGTACCGGCAAAAATCGTGTCGTTGCCACTTCCGCCTACCAGGGTATTGCGCCCGGCGCCGCCCACGATGGACGTGTTGCCCGTTCCGGCAACGATGTATTCCTCGCCGGCGCCGCCGAAGAGGGTAGTCTTGCCGGCGCCGCCGATCAGGGTATCCTTGCCGCCAGAGCCTCGAACAACGGTCGCGCCATCGCCAGCGTACACCAGGTTGTGGCCCTTTTCCTTGGTGGCCCAGTTATCGCTACCACCGGCGCAAATCACGCTATCGCCATCGCCACCGATGATGGTATTGTTGCCCGAGCCTCCGCTTACCCAGTTGTTGCCCGATTCGAGCGTAATGTAGTCGTCACCGCCCGCGCCCATCAGCACAACGTTACCGGTGCCGCCGAAAATCGTGTCGTTGCTCATGCCCCCCTTGACCGTGCTATTGCCGCTGCCCGCATCGACGTAGTTGGTCCCGTTCCCCAGATAGAATAGCGAATTGCCCTTTCCGCCAAAAATGGTGGTGTCGCCAAAACCGAGCGGCAGCTGGTGATCGTGGCCCCCGGTTATCGGGCCTGTATAACCAAACAAGTTGCCATCGTACGTGGCCAGATCGATATCTTTCCCCGCCGGAAATCTTGCTTGGTTAAGATAGGCGCCAGTAATCATGAAATGGCCGGCGGCAGTCAGGTTAGGATTCCAGTTCAGATCGGGCAGCGCAAATTCATTGTCCAGCTCCATACCCCCGACAAACAGGTTGTTACCAGGACCGAGCACAACAACATTGTTGCCGCCACCGACGGTGATCAGGTCGTTGCCGTTGCCGCCGACCACGGTATTGTTACCGTTTCCGGTACTGACCAACATGCCTTTTTGTCCCGTGGCCACACCGGTATTGGCATCGCTGATGGCTTGCTTGATACTGACTTCCCCGTTGACATACACACGGTTTTTTCCCGTGCCGACCATCAGGATGCCTTGCGCACCATTGGTTGTGACAAAGTTATCACCGTCGTGTCCAGTCACGACGACGTGGGGCGCCGTGGCATTGATACGAAAGTTGCGGGGATTCGGAGAATTATAATTGCCCTGGTAACCCGTATATGCAGGCGTGCCCGGCGCCCCGAACCTACCTCCGCCGGCGACTTGTTCGTTAGCCCAGACATCGAAGTTGTCTGCGGCCTTCACAATACTGTCAGTGAAAGACACCGTGAGTGCGTTACTGACAGGAACGTCGTCCGGCCGGTTCGGCTGGACCAGGCTCGTGACCAGGCTCACGGTGCGCCCCACGCCGGGCGGCCCGCCATTCACCAAGCCGACTTCCACGCTGTCGCGCCCTGCGGGAATGACCACGTTGACCGGGCCGCCGCTCATGTCCAGCATGCCGTCGCCAATGTTGAGGTAGACATTGGAAAAGCTGCCGCCGGTGCCGCTCACGCGGACGATCCGGTCTTCATCGCTGATGCCGGCGACCGCAATGCGGAATGCCTGGATGTTGCCGGTCGGGCTGAGGGAGGTATTGGCCGGCGCGTCGGCCGAATCGAACAAGCTGGCGCCGGTGTTGGCGGCGATGCTGATGCGTTCACCCAGCTTGATGCCGAGGTAACCGTCCTTCTCGCTCATTGCCTTGCCGAGATCGAATTCATCGATCGCGATTTTTCCCTCGCCCAGCACGCCGCCGGAGAGCAGCATTTTCCCGACCTGGCCGCCCGCGCCGACGGGATCGAACTGGTAGCGAACGCCGGAGCTGTCGACCCAGGTGCGGCCGTTGCCGACCAGCTTGGCGCCGTTGCCGGTAATGATGGCGTCGCCGATGTGGATGGAACCGAGGCCGTCGGCGTCGCCAATCGATTGCGTCGACGGCGCCATCGCAGCGCCGCCGTCGGAAGGCAGGAACGTAAACGTATCCATCCCTTTTCCGCCCGCGAGCACCTCATCGCCCAGGTGAGCGCCGACGCCGGCCACAATCTGGATGGAACCATCGACGGCGATTTGCGCCGTATCGGTCGTGCCGTCCGCGTTATGCGAGGAAAACAACAGCCGCCCGTCCGGCAAATGCCGTACCCACCCGCGCGTACCGCTTTTTGACCATTCCAAATCATTCAGATTTTGTCTGATAACGGTGCCGTCGCTGTAGGTCACCACGGCGCCGTCAGACGTTCTTGTTGTCGACACAACTGTCCAGCTGGTAGCAGTCGGATTATCGGTATGCGGACCGGGTGCGAATTTAAAGGCCATCACGCGTCCAAGCATGATCAACAGCCCCGCATTCGTCATCGATTTCTGGACGTCAGGCGGAGCGGAAGCGTGGCTTGCCGTGCCGATGGCGTCGATCACCCGGGACATCAGCTCCGGCCAGCCGCGCGCTATCGTACGATTCATGAGAGTCATTCCGATAAACGAGTCTGCCTCGTTAAGCGCCTTCAGCAGTGATATGCCGATATCCGCAATCGCATTTCCGTTATCCCAGAAAAATTCTTGCCTTGATGTCCGGTTGACTTCGCTGCCGACGGTTGACGGCCCCCCATCAGGGGCATTAAACGGGGCATTCCAGTAATAAAAAACGCCACCCCACCCGCCAATGGTTTGCGGATATTTTCCTTCAATCGCACCTTTGATGTCATTGTTCAGCATTGTCGCGAATTGCGGAATGCCACTGCTAGCGATCACGTCGTTAATGACCTTGGCAGCAATGGCATTCGAAGTCCCCTGAAGCGCGGCATCTTTCTGGACTTGCGTCATGTTGGCGAACTTGCCGTTTAATTCAAGTCCATATTGGCTGACGCCGCGTATGTAATTGACGCCGTCAACTGTTCGGTTATCGCGATGAATATCCGGCGCCATCGAAAACCAATATGCGGTGTCGTTGTCGAGTTTTTTCCCTCCTCTAATAGCATTCTCGCGAATGAACTGAACCACCAGCGCATACACCGGAACAAACAGTCCTACTGGCTGGGCAGCCATTTTGGTGACATCGATGATGCTTTTGTTTTTTGAATCCCACAAATTCATGCTCGTGAGCTTCTTGATAATTACCTCGATTTGGCCACGTGAAAATGGCACCTGTGCTGCATCAGTCTTGGTTGACATTGTATTTTCCAGTAAGGGGACAGCGGCAATGAAAATGTTCCGGCATCGCCTGATTTACATTAAAGATTGACGGTTACTACGATCCCGCGGCTGGCGCGCTCCATAAAAAAGGCGCCCGAACCGAGGTATCAGCTATTTCATTTTTCCTGTTCATGAGCGTGACCGGTCGGATATCGATCATGCTTGCAGCGGCGCCTCGCCGGTGTCGGCCTGGGCCAGCGCCGTCCGGATCAGGGCGCGGTATCCGGCGATCCCTTTGTCGACGCCGTAACCTTCCCTGATCGACTGCACGGCGCGCTCGCGCAGCGGACGCAGCGGCGCCGGGTTTTGCAGCGCCCGGCCCACCGTTGCCGCAATCGCAGCGGTATCGAAGAAATCGACCAGCAAGCCGTTCTCGCCATCGCGGATAAGCTCGGTCACCGGCGCCGTGTCCGAGCCGATCACCAGGCAGCCGCATGCCATCGCTTCGAGCATCGACCATGACAGCACGAACGGGTAGGTCAGGTACACGTGCGCGGCGGACACTTGCAGCAGGTCGCGGTAGCGCGCATAGCTGATGCAGTCGAGGAAATGCACGCGCTCCGGATCGACCTTCACCTCGGCCAGCATGGTCTCGCGCCAGCTGCGCCCGTCGGCGGCGTGCGCCCCGTAGCTGACATCGGCCCCGCCCGCCAGCACGACGTCGCAGCCGGGATTGTCGGCAAGGATTTGCGGCAGCGCCCGCATGAAGACGTGAAAGCCGCGATACGGCTCCAGATTGCGCGACACATACGTCAGCACCGGGTCGCCCGGGCGCAGCACTTTGCCGTTGGGCAGCGTGAACACGGCATCGGCATTAGGCCGCATGAAGTCGGTATCGATGCCTTCGTGAATCAAATGAATCTTGTCGTGGTAGGCCCTGGGATGCAGACTTTTCTGCCATTGCGTCGGCGCGACGGCCAGGTCGCACGCTTCGAGGTTCAGCAACTGCAATGCGTTTTTCGCGCGCACCCGCGCCCGGTCATCGATCGTGCTCGGAAACTCCGGGTCGAAGCCGACGTCGGCGTCGTCCGGGTGATAGTAAAACTCGGAAAAATGAATCAGCCGCGCGTCCGGAAAGACTTCCTTGACGAACATGGTTTCGCCCCAGCCGGGATGGGCAATGATCACATCCGGCACGAAGCCTTTTTCCTTGACCGTGATCAGCAGGCGCAGGCATGCCTGGCCATACAGGATGCCCGCCTCGAACGGCTTGGCGTAGTGGTGGGTCGCAGGCGCCGGCTCGCGGTGCAGCTGGTAAGCCACGGTGCGCACGCCGGGCAGTCCGGGACAGCCATCCTTGCCCACCGCCAGCACGTCGTAACGCGGATCGCGCGCCAGGCTGGCTGCGATGCGCCCGAACTGGCCCGGAAAATTCTGGTGAATGAACAGGATGCGCTGCGCGCGCCGCGGCGGCAGCGCGGTGAGGGTAATCGTATCGGCGCTCATCGTTCGCGCGCCGCTTCGGAGACCGCCTTTTTTACAGGAGAAAGCAGGTATTCCAGCACCGTGCGCTGGCCCTGGTTAATCTCGGCCATGACTTGCATGCCCGGGGTAATCCGCAGCACGCTGCCCTGCGGGTCCTTCAAGCTTTGCTGGTCGAGCCGGATGCGCGCCTTGTAGCTGGCCATGGCCGGCACCGGAGCGCCTTCCTGCGCCTCGGCGCCGCCCTGCCGCGCCGGCTCGCTGGCGTCGGCGCTCACGTGCACCACTTCGCCCTTGAGCATGCCGAAGCGCTGGAAGGGATAAGCCGACAGCTTGATCTGCGCGCGCTGGCCGACCCGCACGAAACCCACGTCTTCATTCTTGATGTTGATGTCGGCGAACAGCTGTTCACCCTCCGGCACCAGGGTCAGCACCACCGAGCCCGGCTGCACCACGGCGCCGACCGTGGTCGTGGCCAGGTCCTTGATCACTCCGTCCTGCGGCGCGCGCAATTCCATCTGGCCTTCGCGGTAGCTGGTCTTGTCCAGGTTCGGCTGCAACTGGCCGATGCGGGCCCGGATCGCCGCCAGTTCCTTTTCCAGCTCGCTCGTGTAGCTGCTGCGCAGCTGGCTGACCTTTTGCTCCTGGGCGGAGATGGTGGCGCCGAGCGCGGCCACGGTGGACATTTGCGCGTCCAGGTCCTTGGCCTTTTCGGTCGCTTCGCGTTGCTTGTCGGCGCTGCGCAGCGCCGGCACGTAGCCGTCCGCCGACAAATCGGAAAAGCTTTTCGCCGCGGCCTGGTACGACGGCAGGGTCTGCTCCAGCTTGGCCAGGGTTTCGCGGGCGCTGCGCATTTCGTGCGCCGCTTTCACCAGCAGCGCTTTCTCGTGTTCCAGGCTGTCGGCGAAGGCCTTGCGGCGCGCGGCGTATTCGGCGTGCACCTGCGCATACAGGCGCATATCGTCGCCGGCCTTGGGCAGCATGGCCTTGCCGCTCAACTCGGCCTCGATGCGGCGCGTCTGCATCTGCTGCGCCGCCAGGTCGTTGGCAATGCCGCTCTTGTCGGCGCTGGCCAGGGTGGTGTCGAGGCGTGCGAGCACCTGTCCGGCCTTGACCTTGTCGCCTTCGCGCACCAGCAATTGCTTGACAACGCCGGCCTCGGCCGGCTGCACGATCTTGACCAGCGTTTGCGGCACCAGCTTGCCGTCGGCGCTGGCGATGATGTCGAGCTTGCCGAAGGCGGCCCAGACAATCAGCACCAGCACCAGCACCGAGACGATCCATAAAACGATGCGGCGGCTCCGGTCCGGCGCGTTGACCTGGATCAGGCCGAGCGGATCGTGCCAGCGGCTCGGCACGCGCAGCGCGATGACCTGGGCGCTCGGGCGCGCGCCGTCAGGCTGGGCCAGCGACGGGCCCATCGGGGAAGTTGTGTCAGTCATGGGATCCTCAGGCTGCGGGATGACGCGCATCGGCGGCAGCGCTAGTGTTGTTCAGTGCGCTCGCAAGCGCCACCCGCTGGGCGCCCTGGGCGCCGAGGCGGTAGATGGCGTCGACCTGCAAGCCCTTCGGCAAGCCGTGGGTAATGAACAGCATCGTGATCTTGCCGCGCAGCGCGTTGATGGTGTGTGCGAATTGCTCGGCGGTAGGGCCGTCGAGGGAACTGGTGGCCTCGTCGAACACCAGGATGGTCGGGCGCTTGAGCAGCGCGCGCGCAATGGCGATACGCTGCCGCTGCCCGCCCGACAAGCCCGATCCGCGCTCGCCGATCTGGGTCTGGTAGCCTTGCGGCAGCGCTTCGATCGCGCCATGAATTTCGGCCATCTTGCAGGCGGCGACGATCTGCTCGAAGCTGGCGTCGGGGCTGGCCATGTGCAGGTTGTCGTAGATGGTGCCGGAAAACAGCACGGTTTCCTGCGGCACGACCCCGAAGTGGCTGCGCAGCTCGTTGGCCGACAGATAG
Organism: Massilia pseudoviolaceinigra; assembly: GCF_030846505.1. Classification (NCBI taxonomy): domain Bacteria; kingdom Pseudomonadati; phylum Pseudomonadota; class Betaproteobacteria; order Burkholderiales; family Oxalobacteraceae; genus Massilia; species Massilia pseudoviolaceinigra. Next base: position 41,828 of record NZ_JAVCWL010000044.1, read on the forward strand.
CGGATATCGACCCCGTCGATGACGATGCGCCCCGCGCTCGGCTGGTAAAACCCCTGCAGCAGCTTGGCCAGGGTGCTCTTGCCGCAACCCGACGGCCCCATGATGCCGATGGTCTGGCCGGGCTGGATCGACAGGGACAGATTTTCGTAGACCAGCGGCAGGTGCTCGGCGTACTTGAACGCCAGCCCGTCGATCTGTACCTGGCCCTTGCGGCTGCCGTCGCGCGAAGGAACCAGGGAATACGGCTCGGTGGGTGCGTTCATCAGGTCGCCCAGGCGCGCGACCGACAGGCTGGCCTGCTGGAATTGCTGCCACAAGCCCACCAGGCGCATCATCGGCTGCGACAGGCGGCCCGAAAACATCTGGAACGCCACCAGCATGCCGATCGTGAAGTGGGTGTCGTGCATGACGGTGTAGGCACCGATCGCAAGGATCAGCAAACTCATCAGTTGCTCGAGCAGGTTGGCGCTCGAGTTATAGGTATTGGCCAGCTGTTTCGTGGAAAAGCCCGCCGCCAGGTAACTGGCCAGGTAGCCGCTGTACTTACTGTTCAGTTGCGGCTCGAGCTGGAGCGATTTCACCGTCTCCATGCCGGCGATATATTCCGTCAGAAACGCCTGGTTGCGCGCGCCGAGCTGGAATTGCTCTTGCAGGCGGGTCTGGAACAGGGGCGCGACGATGGCGCTGAGCGCCACGATCACGCTGAGAATGGCCAGCACGAGCAAGGTCAGCGTGACGCTGTAATAGAACATGATCGCCACGAAGATGAGCAAGAACGGCAGGTCCAGTACCAGGGTCACGGCGGCGCCGGCGATAAATTCGCGGATCGTTTCGACACCCTGCATGCGCGCGGCGATCACGCCGGTCGGGCGGTGCTGGAAATACATCGGCGGCAGCTTGAACAGGCGCTCGAAGACGGTCGCTCCCAGCACGGCGTCGACCCGGTTGCCGGTGTGCAGCACCAGGTATTGCCTGACCCACGACAGGGCCGCCGAAAACAGCACGAACACCGCCATGCCGATGGCAATGACGATCAGGGTGCTCTGGGTGTGGTGCACCACCACCTTGTCGATGATCGCCTGGGTAAACAGCGGCGTGGCGAGGGCGATCAGCTGGATCACCAGCGAGGCCAGCAGCACTTCGCGCCACAGCTGCTTGTGCTTCATCAGTTCCGGGATGAACCAGCGAAAGCCGAACCGGCGCGACTTCAGGGTGTCCGCTTCGCTGTCCGGATCGGCGCCGCCCTCGTCGCGCGGAGCGATGCGGGTCACCTGGCCCAGGTAGCGCACGGCCAGATCGGCCAGGGTCATTTGCTTGGGAGCGGGATCGCCTGCTTCCACGATCAGCACGCTGGCGCCGTCGGCCTGCAGGATCAGTGCCGGCATGGCGCTGGCGCCACTGTCGCCGCCGGGCGGCGCTTGCAGCCATGCCACAAGCGGAAACGCTTCGTGCTGCAGCTTGCCCGTCTTTACTTTGCGCAGCGTCGCATCGAAGCCATACACGCCCGCGGCCTGCGTCAATGACGCGACCGTATGCGGGGCGGCCAGCTGTTGCTGCGCAAGTTCGAGGGAAAAAGGCTGTCGGTGAAGCGCGCAAATACCTTGCAACGCCCAGAAAAAGGCGTCTGCCTGTATTTCTTTGTGGTTCATAAAAAACTGCGCTTCCGAGTGAGCTGCCGAAGCAGAAATAAATACAAATTTGGCCCAGAACGATACCTGCAATTTGCGTCAGATTTCATTTTTATAAAAATAAATATTTCCATTCAGTAGCTATTGACAAAATGCATTATTACTTCGAAAAAATAGAGGGTCGATGGCATTTCGACAACATGAAGGCGCTGAAACCGCTGCAGCCCCCCTCGTCAATCAGCTGCGAGCGGCGCCGGGCGGCGGCCGGTCGACTACAATACCGCACGTGCCGTCCGGCGCATGTCAACTTTGGAGGCCCACACGCATGAGTTACGACCTGATGGTTTTCGCCCCGGAAGCCGCACCCAAGAAGCGCGAGGCTTTCCTGGCCTGGTATGACGAACAAGCCGAATGGGGTGAAGGCCATTCCTACGCCGACCCGGCCGTCGCCAGCCCGGCGCTGCAAGCGTTCTACGCCGAGATCGTGCAAACCTTCCCGGCCGTGGCGCTCGAAGACCTGGCCGGCGAGGATGAGGAAAGTTCCGGCACGGACTACACCATCGGCAAGTCGCTCATCTACATCACGTTTTCGTGGGACCAGATCGACGAAGCGCACGCCACCGTCACCCGGCTCGCCGCCAGACACGGCGTGGGCTTTTTCGACGTCAGTTCCGATATCGCCGAAACCTGGCTGCCGGACGGCAAGGGCGACCTGTATATCGCCCATTCCGACTGAGCTTGCAGCACGTTGCCGGCATCTGCTGGCCGCATGAGGCCACGGTCGGGCACATCACGGTGGCCACCAGCCAGCTTTCAGGACACTTTCCTGCCGACCAAGGCGACGACGCGCTGGTCGCCTGCGTGCTGGTCGCGGCCGGCAAATACCGCAACGGCGCCGCGCGCCACTGGTGCCGCACGCATCAGACGTACTGGGGCGTGAAGGCGGACCTGGCCGCGCTGGCGCACGGCGGCCAGCGCCGCTGCGCGCGGCACGCGGAAAAAATGGGCTACGCCCTGCGTCCGCCCGTGATCGACCTGGCGGCCTGCGCCAGCGTGACGGTTTCGCGGGCTCCGGGTGGCGCCATGGAGCTGGCCAGCGTGCCCGCCGCAGTGCAGGCCACCCCGTCCGGGCGCTGCGCGGCAGTGGCGCTTTGCAGCAGCGGCGACCGCGCACTGTTTCCCGGTACCGGCATCGTCCAGGTCAACATCACCCCGCCCGCCCTGCTGGCCTACACACGGGCGGCATCGGGCGCACCGGCGCCCGGCTGCGTCGACTGCGCACGCTGCGGCCATCCACATCTGGACCTGGGCAGTTTCGCGCAAACGCCACACCGGCGCCACTACTGCGGCAACTGCGGCACCGACAGTACCCACAGCCCGGCACCCATGGTCTCCTCGCCCCTGCATGCACTCGCCATCCGTTTCGCCGGCCTGCTGACGTTCGCGTAAGCACCCGCGTTCGATACGCGTATTTCGAGCATGCATTTTCTCTGCGTGCTATAAATTCAATACAGTAACCAGGAGAACAACATGGACGATGCAGACCGCCGTCACGAAGAACGTCGCCAGGACCTCGAAACCGCAGCGCAATTGCACGAAGCCATTGCCTTGCAGCGCGCCTTCGGCAGCGATGCCGCCCAGCGCTTTCTCAAACTGCGCGGCATCGGCGATGAAGTCGCCCAGGACGCGCTGATCGAAAGCTACGACCGCCGCCAGGCCGCACGCCGCTTGCGCGCCGCCGCCGTCAGCTAGCCTGCGCCACCGGCAGGCAGTACGCGATTGCCGCCGGGTGACTACCGGCATGACGGGGACCGCCCGAATGATCCGAGGCGGCCCAGCCCGTTCCCGCGCAGCCGCCGCGGACGCACCAGCCTGCGCTGGCCAGGGACAGGCATGGGCGTGATGTTATTATTCCCTCAACATCCATTTCCCGCCCCTCCCATGAAATTTCTTTTCGGTGTCGCCATTGTCGTTTTGCTGTCCGCCTGTTCGCAAAACCTCGGAAAAAGTGCCGACAGCGCGCAACAGCTTTCAAGAAAGGCCGCCGATGCGGCGCTCGACACGCCAGCGGCCAGACGCTACATCGCCACGCGGCACAAGCTGCTGCTCGAAGCGCCCGAGGCCGATCTGGACAAGCATTTCGACGCCATCCAGGCAGCCTGCCTCAAGCTCGCCTGCGTGGTGCTCAGGGCCGACCAGAACCGGGGCGGCGGCCCGTACAACCCGGCCCAGGCCACGCTGACCGCGCGGATTGCCCCGCACGCGTTCGACAGCTTTCTCGACATCTTGCTCAAACACGGCAAGCTGCGGCAGCACCAGCGCGAAAGCGAAGACCTGACCAGCGAGGTGATCGACGTTGATGCCCGGATCGCCAACCTGACGGCACTGAAAACCCGCATCCTGGACCTGCTCGCCAAACGCTCGGGCAATCTGGAGGAGGTGCTGGCCGCCGAAAAGCAGCTTTCCACCATCCAGGCTGAGCTCGACAGCATCCAGGGCAAGCGCAAGGCGCTGGCAGGACAGACCGAAACCACCCGCGTCGAAGTGACCCTGGTGCCGCAGTCGCTGGCCGCCGCCGGTAGCTGGGCCGCGCCGGTGGTGGAAGCGGCCGGCGAATCGGGGCGCGTGCTCATGTCGAGCCTCGCGACCCTGATCACCGTGACCGTCGCCGTGCTGCCATGGCTGCTGGTCGGCTTGCCTCTGTTCCTGTGGCTGCGCAAGCTTTACCGCAAGCGCAAGGCCCGCCGCGCTCAAGCGGCTATGTAGAACCCGCGGTCCGAGCGCACCCCTAGGCGCTCGAGCACCTGGGCCGGTGCGATCCCCTCCTGCGTAAATTGCTGCTGCACGATTTCCTGGGCCACCGCCATCGCGGCGGCCGTCTTCCATTCGACCATGGTCACCACATTAAATTCCCCGGTGCCGGCATATTGCGTCAATAAATGCTTTTGGCGCCAGCCGGGCAGGCGCTCGAACATCGCCTGGATCTGGCGCATCTGCTCCACGAAGGCCGTCAGCGACGCTTCCGGCACGACAAATTTATCGATGCGAAATACCCCGTCGGACGGGTTCCTGACTGTGTTCCTTGCCATGCGAAATTCTCCTTTAGAATGGTTGCCGAACCAATGCAAGCCAGTCTAAAACATCAAGTTAAGTTGAGGTCAAGGAGTCTTCCGTGCCAGATAAATTCGCACCGGGCGAAGCGTTTCCGACATTGTCGGTGGGCGACGTCGCGCGCCGCAGCGGCGTGGCCGTGTCCACCCTGCATTTCTACGAAACCAAGGGCCTGATCGCCAGCGCGCGCAGCGGCGGCAATCAGCGCCGCTACACGCGCGACGTGCTGCGCCGCATCGCCTTCATCCGGGTGGCGCAGCGCGTGGGGATCAGCCTGGCCGAGATCGAGGCCGCGCTGGCCACCCTCGGCAGCACGGCGCCCAGCCGCGACGACTGGGCGCGCCTGTCGGCCGCATGGCGCCAGGACCTCGACCTGCGCATGGCCCAACTGAAGAAACTGCGCGACACCCTGGATGATTGCATCGGCTGCGGTTGCCTCTCGCTGGAGCGCTGCCGGCTGCGCAATCCGCAAGACAAGCTGGCCAGCAAGGGGCCGGGACCGCACCGCATCTGGATCGGCCAGAGCGCGCACGAGGACGACGCGCCCGGCTGAGCAAGCCCGAACGGGCACCCCACTTTGATCGCGGCGCGCCCGGCGCCTTACAATGGGAACGCCGCCCGACGCGCGCTGTCGAACCAATAGAAAGGGCAAAACACAGGGTGTTTTCGACAATCTTTACACGCGCACTGGATTGAACTATTTACAACCCGCCGGAGCGCTTCCTCTATAATGCGCGTGTTGTCGGCATTGTTATTTACTCAATTCCTCCTGGAGACAGTCATTCAAACCAATTTGCATACCGCGCACGCAGGCGCCCTCGCCTACCGGCCCGATATCGATGGCATGCGTGCGCTGGCGGTCATCGCCGTAATCGTGTTCCATGCCTGGCCGACCTGGTTCGCCGGCGGCTTCGTGGGCGTCGACATTTTCTTTGTCATTTCCGGCTTCCTGATTACCTCGATCCTGATTTCGCAGCTCGAAAAGGGCACGTTCAGCATCGCCGACTTTTACGTGCGCCGCATCCGCCGTATTTTCCCGGCCCTGACCGTGGTCATGCTGGCCACCCTCGCCTTCGGCTGGGTGATCCTGCTGCAGGGCGAGTTCCAGCAGATCGGCAAGCACGCCGTGGCCGGTACGCTCTTCGTGTCGAACCTGGTGCTGTGGAATGAAGCGGGCTACTTCGACAACGACGGCATCACCAAGCCGTTCCTGCACCTGTGGTCGCTCGGCGTCGAAGAACAGTTCTACATCCTGTGGCCGCTGATCCTGTGGCTGGTGTTCTCGCGCAAGCTGCGCTTCCTGTGGGTCGCCGGCGTGATCTTCGTGATCTCGATGAGCGCCAACGTGCTGCTGGTGGGCGACCATCCGGTGGCCGCGTTCTTTTCGCCGCTCACGCGCTTCTGGGAACTGATGGCCGGCGGCGTGGTCGCCTACCTGCACCTGCATCACCCGCAGCGCTTCGAGCGGCACGGCACGGCGCTGTCGCTGGGCGGCGCGCTGCTGCTGGGCCTGGCCTTCTGGCTGACCAATGCGCAGTCGGTATTCCCTGGCTGGTGGGCCATGCTGCCGGTCGGCGGCGCCTGCATGCTGATCCTGGCCGGCAAGAACGCCCTGCTCAACCGCCTGGTGCTGGGACGGCGCCTGCCCGTCGCTATCGGGCTGATCAGCTATCCCCTGTACCTGTGGCACTGGCCGCTGCTGTCTTACGGCCACATCATCTACGGCCAGAAGCCGCCGATCGTGGTCAAGCTGGTCCTCGTGGGCGCCGGCTTCGTGCTCGCTTACCTGACCTACCGCCTGGTCGAAATCCCGCTGCGCGAACGGCGCGACCGCAGCCGCACGACCTGGTCGCTCGGCCTGGGCATGGTCGCCATTGCCGTGCTCGGTCTGACGATCAGCACCAGCCTGCTGCGCGAACGCATCGATACCCATGGCGCCGAGCCGTATCTGGCGGCTTTGAACGACAGCCAGTTCCCCGGCCCGACCCTGGCGCCGATGCGCTACGACGGCGTGGTGTTCCAGAAAGCCGTCAGCCGCGGTCCGGGCCTGACCGTGTTCCTGGGCGACTCCGTGGTGCAGCAGTACGGCCCGCGCATCGAACACGCCGTGGCCAGCGATCCGGCGCGCTTCAGCAGCGTCATCTTTGCCACCGCCGGCGGCTGCCCGCCGATCGAGCACACGGTGCGCCTGCCGCAGTTCCGCTTCCCGCTGTGTCCGAAGACGGTCAAGGCGGCCTACGCGCTGGCCAACAGCCCGGAAGTCGACACCGTGGTGGTGGGCGCGGCCTGGTACGGCTACTTCAACGCCGGCCAGCACGAATTGCTGTATGAAAAGGGCGCGCTCAAGAAAACCTTCCCGGCGGCCGATGCGCAGGAACTGGCCTACGAGTCGCTGCGCGCCAGCATGGCCAACCTGCGCAAGAACGGCAAGCGCGTATTCCTGGTGCTGCAGCCGCCGTCCGGTTCCGCCTTCGATCCGCAGTCGATGTACACCGGCTCGCGTTTCGGCGCCATCGCGCCGGTGCCCAAGGTGCCCGTGTTCGACCTGGCCGACTACCGCCAGCGCAACGCCGCCCCGCTCGCCCGCCTGACCGCGATTGCCGCCGACACCGGCGCCATCGTCATCGAACCGGCCCAGTTCATGTGCAAGGACAATGTCTGCCCGGTGCTCGACGAGACCGGTTCGCCGCTGTACACGGACACCATCCACATGCGTCCCGCCTACAGCCGGCGCGCCGCCAGCTTCCTCGATCCGACCATGCTGCGCGCTCCGGCAGGCGCCAACGCGGTCACCCAGCCGCTGCCGACGGCCCTGGTCAAGCCGCCACCGGCGGGCTGATTCGCCGCTCAGCCTTCGCCGGTCCCGCCCGTCGCGGCGGGACCGGCCATCTGCACGCGCCAGCCCAGCAGGCGCCACGCGGCCCAGGCCGACAGCACCGCGCCCAGCATCAGCACCAGGCGCGTATCGACCAGGGTCAGCACCGAGCCGACCAGCGCCATGACAATATTGGCCAGGCAAAACGTGGTCGACAGCAAACCCATCACCGCACCCTGCCCCAGGGCGCCGAAACGCTCGGCGCACCAGCCCGGCACGATGGCGTTATAAAACGCATTCGGAATGCCGAACAGCACGATCGCCACCAATCCCAGCCACACATTGCCCAGCGCCAGCGCGGCAATGGCGGCGGCGCCGCCAAAAGCGCTCCAGGCGGCCCGCTGCAGTGGCGCAATGCGGCTCGGGCGACCGGCGAACACGGCCGTAAACGTCATCACCGCGCACAAACCGGCCGTGATCCAGGCGATGCCGGGCGCGCCGTAGCCGGGAAATTCCACCAGCCACAGGGGATAGAATTCGTAAAACGCCGTCACCCCGCAGGTATAGGCGAACTGGACGATGAACAGCTTGCGCAGGTCGGCGTGGCGCAGCAGGTGAAACGCATGCTGGTGGCGCGCCACGTACCACCACGAGGTAGTGGCCAGCGAGGCCGTCTCGCGCGGCAGCACCGCCGCCACCAGCGCCGTGGTCAGCACCAGCGCGCCGGCGGCGATCCAGAATGGCACGGCGATGCCCCACACCACGGTGGCGCCGGCCAGCAGCGGTCCGGCCAGCCAGCCCAGGTAGAAAGCGCCGTTCAGCCAGGACAGCGCGCGCACGCGCAGCTCGCCCTCGAGGCGGTCGGCCAGCATGGCGCGCACCACGGCGCCGTTGCCTTCCAGCAGACCGGTGCCGAAGCGGGCCAGGATAAACAGCGGATACGATTCGAGCAGCAGCGCCAGCGCCGTGAGCACATGGCCGAGGGCGGCGCCGAAGGTGGTCACCATCAGTACGGGGCGGCGGCCATAGCGGTCCGACAGCGGCCCGAGCAAGGTATTGCCGATCAGCAGGCCGAGCGGATTGATGGTCAGGGCCAGGCCGAACAGCATCTTGGGCGGCAGCCCGAGGAAGGAATTGAGGCCGTTGCTGGCGCCCGAGGCGAACAGCGGCGGCAGGATGGGATATGGCAGCGCCGCGCCGATGGTCGAGAACAGCCCCAGCAAGCAGGCTGCGGCAATGAGGAGTTTGATGTGCATGCGCGCGAACATACATGCACGTCAGAAATAAGTAAACGGCAATGTTTATTTTTTGCCGCCAGCGCAGGAGCGCGCTGCCGCGGCGACCGGCCCGGGCGGGCTGGTCGCGTGGAACGGTGGCTAAGCGATCAGTCGAGCTTCCAGGCGTAGTCGACCTTGGTCCAGGTCTGGGCCGGGGCGCCATCCTTGGTGCCCGGCTTGAACTTGCACGCGCTGATCGACTTGATGGCGGCCTTGTCGAGATTCTTGAAGCCGCTGGTTTTTTCCAGCTTCGATTCGACCACCGAGCCGTCCGGGCCGACCAGGAAGGACATCGACACCGTGCCCTGTTCCTCGTTCATCAGCGAGGCCTTGGGATACTCGGCCTTGCACTTGCCGGCATCGAAACTGGCCGGTACTTCGGCCGCCGCGGCGGTGCCGCACACCAGCAAGGCGCCAATCGCACTCATCAAACGCGTAGAGGTCAACATACAATTTCCCTGGAAATAAGGTACAACCGCGCGCCTGTATCACGTCGGCGCTAACGCTGCAGTTTGCACTGCACCTGTCCATCCACCCTGCCCTGGCTTGTGGGGCCGGCCGGGAAGCGGATCAGAATTCTTCCCATTCATCGCTGCCGCTCGTGGCAGCCGCCTTTTTCGGCCTGGCGGGCGCTGCCGCTGCAGCCGGCGCCGGACGCTTGAGGACCGGCTTGGCCACGCGCAGCGGCGCTGCCTTGGCCGGACGGGCCGGCACTGCCGCCGCCAGCGCGGCAGGCGCGGCGACATGGGTTTCTTCGCCTTCGATCAGCTTGAAGATGCTGACCACGTGCGCCAGCTCGCTGGCCTGGTCCTGCAGGCTCTGGGCGGCGGCGGCGGCCTGTTCGACCAGGGCCGCGTTCTGCTGGGTCATGCTGTCCATCTCGATGATCGACATGTTCACCTGCTCGATGCCGGCGCTCTGTTCCTGGCTGGCGTTGGCGATCTCACCCATGATGTCGGTGACGCGCTTGACGCTGGCGACGACTTCATCCATCGTCACGCCAGCCTGGCCGACCAGTTTGCTGCCGCGCTCGACCTTCTCGACCGAATCGCCGATCAGGGTCTTGATTTCTTTCGCCGCCGCCGCGGAACGCTGCGCCAGGTTGCGCACTTCCGAGGCCACGACCGCGAAGCCGCGGCCCTGTTCGCCGGCACGGGCCGCTTCCACCGCCGCGTTCAGCGCCAGGATGTTGGTCTGGAAGGCGATGCCATCGATCACGCCGATGATGTCGACAATCTTGTTGGCCGAGGCGTTGATCGAACCCATCGTGTCGACCACTTGCGACACCACGTCGCCACCCTTGCGGGCCACGTCCGAGGCGCTGGCGGCGAGCTGGTTCGCTTCGCGGGCATTGTCGGCGTTCTGTTTCACGGTCGAGGTCAGTTCTTCCATGGCCGAGGCGGTCTTTTCCAGGGCGCTCGCTTGCATTTCAGTACGCGAAGACAGGTCGATATTGCCGGCCGCGATTTCACGCGACGCAGTGCCGATGGTTTCGGTGCCGCCGCGCACCTGGCCGACGATGTCTTTCAGGCTGTTGCGCATTTCGCGCATTTCCATCAGCAGGCTGCCCTTGTCGGCGCCGCTGGTATCGATGCGGACCGACAGGTCGCCATGGGCGATGCTGCTGGCGATCCTGGCGGTGTAGTCCGGTTCGCCGCCGAGCTGCTTGAGCAGGCCGCGCGTGATGAAGACGGCCGCGATACCGCCCAGCAGGATGGCGACGCCGCCCAGGATCAGCATGGTCAGGCGGGCGTTTTCAAAACCGTTTTCGGCATCTTTCTGGGCTGAGCTATTGAGCTTGTCTTCGAGGGCGGCGAGCTGTTCCAGCGCGTCCATCCATTTTTTCTGGACCGGGCGGATTTCCTTGATCATCACGCGGGTCGCGTCTTCGGCCTTGTCGGCCATCCACAGTTCGGACGCCTTGGCCAGGGCCGGCATGGCCAGCGCTTCATGTTCCTTGATCTGAGCCAGCAAGCTCTTTTCCTCGGCCGAGGCGCCGCTGGCGAATTTCTCGCTCAGTTTTTTCTGGGCGGCATCGTACTTGGCCGTCTGTTCCTTGATGCGCTTCATTTCCGGTTCCATGTCGCCCGAATCGGTCATCAGGGTCAGGATCCGCAGCGACACGATGCGCTCGCTGACATTGGTGCGCATGTCGATCACCAGACGGGTCACCACATTGTTGACGCCGACGACGTTATCCAAACGGGCCTGGATCTGCGCCATGCTGATGATCCCGACGATGGTGACCGCGACCAGAAAAGACAGGACCAGGAGAAATCCAAGACCTAAACGGGTGCCGACCTTCATGTTGGATAAATTCATTTCGCGTCTTTTCTATGGAACGGTTGATCGATTAGTCAGGGTCACCGCGCGTACTGTGCGGTCCTGCTGGGACCGGCTTGATGCTGTCTTTGAAGAAACGCTGGCTATCTGCGTTCCATTTAGGATAAATCAAAACAGTGACTGCGCATGCAAAAAAGTTGATTTGAGAACGAATTGTTTCAGTGCAACAACAGGCAAATTGGTGTTGCCGCAAATCACAAAACGGGCAAAAGATGAAGGGATTATAGAGGCATTTTTTGCTATATAGCAAGCAAAAATGCATATGCGCAATTGAGAGAGTTTTATGGATGTAACTACAGAGCGCGGGGGGAAGACAGCGCGCATGCCCAGTCAAGGCCGGGCATGCGGTGGTGGCGAAAGCGAGGGTGGCAGGCGTGGCTGCCGGGCGGGGGGAGACGTGGCCCGGTCCTGCGCTCCTGCCATGCGGCGCGGCGCTGCGGCGGCCGGCGCTGCGGCGCCCGACGCTACGGCGCCCGACGCTACGGCGCCCGACGCATCCCGGCCGCCGCTTCCAGCAACAGATGCGGATCGGCTGCGGCCAGGCGCTTCGGGTCGGACATCACCTGGCGGAAACTGCGCGCGCCACCCAGCCCGGCCATCAGCCCCAGCATGTGGCGCGTGATGGTGTTCAGTTTCAAGCCGCGCGCCGCATGCTGCTCCAGCTGCGCCTGTATATAAGGGATCATCGCGGCCAGCACTTCCTCGCGCGTCTTGACCGGCGCCGTGTCGCCGTAAAAGCGCGCATCGTACTCGGCCATGACATACGGATTGTGATAGGCCTCGCGCCCCATCATTACGCCATCCACATGCGCCAGGTGCAGCGCGATCTCGTCGGACGTCTTGATACCGCCGTTGATGATGATTTCCAGGTCCGGAAACTCGCGCTTGAGCTGGTACGCCACCTCGTACTTGAGCGGCGGAATCTCGCGGTTTTCCTTGGGCGACAAGCCCTTCAGGATCGCATTGCGCGCATGCACGATGAACGTATTGCAGCCGGCATCGGCGATGGTGCCGACGAAATCGCGCACGAAACCGTATTCCTCGTTGCGGTCGATCCCGATGCGGTGCTTGACGGTGACGTCGATGGTAACGGCGTCGCGCATGGCTTTCACGCAATCGGCCACCAGTTGCGGTTCGGCCATCAGGCAAGCGCCGAACGCGCCCTTCTGCACCCGCTCGGACGGGCAACCGCAGTTCAGGTTGATTTCGTCGTAGCCCCATTGCTGGCCCAGTTTGGCGCTGGTGGCCAGGTCGGCCGGATCGCTGCCCCCCAGCTGCAGGGCGACCGGATGCTCTTCTTCATTGAAGCGCAGATGGCGCTCGACGTCGCCGTACACCAGCGCGCCGGTGGTCACCATCTCGGTGTAGAGCCAGGTATGGCGCGTGATCTCGCGGTGGAACTTGCGGCAGTGCCGGTCGGTCCAGTCCATCATGGGCGCGACAGAGACTCTTCTGCTTCGGTAAGTGCTTGATTTCATACTATATTTCGTTATTATTGCGCTTGTATCGCTCCGTCACTCATGCTCGGTGTGCGGCAGTGTGGTTTCCTGCGCGCTCAGGACGGAGAAATGACGGGTGGCGTTTATTGGAAAGAGGAACGGAAGCTGGGTGGCTGATGTGCGCCGGACGGGCCACAAGTCGGCGAGCAAATCATTCCCGACAAAAACCCATAGCGGCCGGGTGGGCGCGCCGCTTCGGGTCCGACATGGATGCGGCTACCTGCCAGGATGGCCGCAGCCTGAATTCTATTACATTCCGGCGCCTGATCGTCGGGCACCCCGAGGAAACCGGCAAGCTCAAGCCGGGCGAACGTTTCGCGGTTGGCGCTGTCGAACATGATACCGATGGTGGCAAAGCGCGCCAGGCAAGGCATACTCTTCCGCAAACAGGAATGGCAGTGCAGATGACAACCCCAACGACGAGATCGATGCAAAGCTCGACGCCTCCGAGGCGCGGGTTGATGCGCGCCTGGCGAATGTCGATGTCAGCGTGAAGACTGGCTTCGCAGAGCTGCGCACTGCCTTTGCCGAACTGTGTACCGACATGGCCAGGCAAATAGGGGAGTTGCGCGCCGAGATGGAAAAAATGCGCGCCGAGATGCACAAAGACATGAAAAATATTGTCAAGTGGGTCATCGGCTTTGGCCTTGCCAACATTGGCGCCATATTTGCGGTCTCAACGATGGCGGAGAAACCGACGTCGCAAGCTTACGTGCGGCCGCCGCCCATCATCACCATTCCCCAGCCGGCCGCGCCACCGGCAGCGCCTGCGCCCGCGAAGTTGCCGCTTCCCGAAGCAAGCTTCCCGAGCGGGTTTTTACGTCCGTGGTTTCCCTTCGAATCCGGATCGATTGCTTCCCGTCCAGCCACGCACGCCCCTTCGTCAGGCCGCCGGCACCAGTCCCGCCGGCGCGCGCTGCGAGGGATACCAGCGCGCGCGCAACTGCATGAACGGGGTCTCCACGCAGCGAAACAGCAGCCAGCCGGCGAAGATGCTGATGGCGAACAGCAGCAGCACGGTCAGCGGCGCGTTGACATCGATCTTCATGTCGCGCAAACGCGGCGCGGCGACCATGAAGATCGGTTTGTGGATCAGGTAGATGGCGTACGACCACAGGGCCAGCTGGGTCGCGCCGGGCACGCGCACGCGGCCGAGCAGCGACGTCGGGCTGAGCGCCGCCATGACCAGCAGGGCGTAGCTGATGGCAACCAGCGAAAAGCCGAAGGTGGTCGAGAGCATCGTATCGGGCCATTCCTGTTTCACGCAATACAGCGTGGCGACGACGGCGGCCAGCCCGGCACCGAGCAGCAGGTTGCCCTTTGCCAGTATCTTTTCGTACAGGGCGCCATGAAAGTTCTTGAGCATGGCGATGGCCACGCCCGGCAGCAATTCGTCGAAGCGGCACCAGGTGGAGTAATACGTCTGCGCCGAAAACGCATCGTACTCGTGCAGCACAAAAGCGCTGCCGCGCGCCAGCATGCCGGCGGCGATGGCGCCGACGATGAGGCACCAGGCGACGGTAAGCGGCCGCTTGCAGCGCACGACCGCGAGCGTCACCAGGGGAAGCGCCAGATAAAATTGTTCTTCGATACACAAGGACCAGGAATGGGTAAACGTTTGCCCATAAGCCAGACCGAAATTCTGCGTGAAGGTAAGGAATTGCCACAGCGGCGGGGTGCTGGAGCCGCCGAGCAAGCCCGGCAGCAGAAAATACAAGGCCAGCATGAAGTAATAATTCGGCAAGGTACGCAGCAGGCGCTTGGCGAAAAACGCCTTCAACGAAAATGCTTCCTTGCGCGCGATCGCCGACAGGATCTGGTTGCCGATCAGATAGCCGCTGAGCACGAAAAACAGGTCCACCCCGGTCCAGCCGACGCTGCCCACCACGCCGAAGGTATCTTTGCCGCTGACAAAACCACCATAATGAGACATCAACACGAGCGCAATGGCGACGGCGCGCAAGGTATCCAGGCCGCTGGCGCGGATGAAAGCATTGTTCGGGGGCATACCATCTTGGTTGGTTGAGTTGGGAAAGTGCGTGTCGCGCGCAGCGCGCCGTGCCGGGATGACAATGATAAGCCAACACGAACCGGCTGCGCAGCACTTATCCGGAGGCGGCGGACGGCAGGCGCCGCCCGCGACCGGCCACCGTGCGCTATGCAGACTGGCGCAGCGATAAGCAGTGGCGCGCTTCGGTCCTGAATGCGGGGGCGTCCATTTCCGCGCCGGGGTAGTCCGGCAGCCTCTCGATCATGCCCGCAAACTGGTTCAGCGCCGCGCTGGCCTGCTCCAGCAAGGCATTCAGGTCGCCCTGCGCGCCGCCGGCCAGGAAGGCGGCCAGGGTCTGGTCGATCTGGCGAGCAGCCCGCAGTGCCGCCAGATAGTCGCGCCGCAGCCCCTCCTGTCCGGCGCGCGCATCGAAATACACCATCGCCGTCGCTTCGCAGTCGGCAAAGCGGGCCGGCGTGCCATCCCAGGCGGTCATCGTGCCATTCCCCATCCAGGTGGAAAGGACGTTGGCGATGCCGTTGAGCCGCTGGACCGCGAAGATGAAATATTGGATGCGTCGAAGGTCATCCGATCCGATGGAAATCATGGTCTTTCTCCTCACAGGCGAAGGCTTAATGGGGGAACCTGGCAATGCATTCTTGCCACAGCTGCTGAAAGAGCAACAAGTTCTGCTCCATGCAGATGGTCGGATCCCGGACCATGGTGCACACCTGATCGCGCATGATCTCGAAGGTTTCGCTCGCAGCGGACAGGCAACTCATGCGCGTGGGCAAATTGGTCGGGTAGCGCGGGCCGCCGCCGTAGCTGTCGCCGTTTCCGCCACCGCCGTCTCCACCGCCGTCTCCACCGCCGCCGGAGGGAGCGCCATCGCCGGGCGTCCAGCCGGTGCCGCCGTAGGGTGCGCCGCCGCCGCCACCTCCGCCACCGCTGTCGCCGCCTCCCCCACCCCCGCGCCCGGTGCAAATGGTCTGTTCATCAGGCGCGAGACGGCATTCCCAGCTCTTTTCCTGCCAGCCCACGATGGCAATCAGTTTTCTGTTGAGGGCATCCGGCGCCGAGGTCGCCACCGCCATGCCCGCGGCAGTGGAGAGCGCCGCCGACGTGAGCTGCGCCTGCTTGCCGGGGGGCGCCGCCATCCGATTGTCAAGCGCCGGCGCCGGCGCCATGTGCATGCGCTGGCCCGAGGAACTGTCGATCGATACCAGGACACCAGCCTGATACACCGCCCGTTGCACCTGTCCATCGGAAAACTCGATCCGCTCGAGCCGCTGGTCGTCATCGTAGTAATAGCTGGCGAACCTGCCGTCCGAATGGTAGATGTTGGAGAGCCGTCCCTCTTTATAGAAGTAATGCGTGCTCCGGTCATCTGTCAGTCTGGCAATCAGTCGCTCCCCCTTCATGACTAATGTTTCCCCGCCCACAACGGTGGTGCGGACGACATCGGCAGGGCGCTGTGTCGTCGATGGCGGCTCGGCCCCGGCGCCGTGCGTCAGACAGACCATGGCGAGCGATAAGACAGATGATTTAAGCAAACATTTCATGATAACTCCCCGCAAGATGAAAGAACCTCATCTTGGCGCGCGCTCAGTGGTCGGGGTTTATCCGTTCTCAATCGGGTCATGCATTCACTAAGTCATTCATTACAAAGGGAAATATCGTTGCGGCAGGGTGCTCCCCCACCACAACGGAAAAATAAGTCAATTTATTTCCGTACGGCACTTAATGACTTCAAAGAAACGGTCGTCTTGTACTTGGGAGAGCGCGAAGCAACGCGACTCCGAAGTTCCCACCCCCTACACCTGGAGTTTGATCATGCTGAGCCTTCACACTAACAACGCTGCCCTGTCCGCACAAAATTCGATCAACCGCACCCAAGGCAGCCTGTCGACCTCGATGACCCGCCTGTCGACCGGCTACCGCATCAATTCGTCGATGGACGACGCCGCCGGCCTGCAGATCGCCACCCGCCTGAAAGCCCAGACCAGCGGCATGGCTGTTGCGATGCGCAACACCCAGAATTCGACCTCGATGCTGCAGACCGCTGAAGGCGCGCTCGACGAAGTAAGCAATATGCTGGTGCGTATGAAGGATCTGGCCACGCAAGCAGCCGATGCCTCCTCGACCGCAGCCGACAAGACCGCGATGCAGTCGGAATACGATGCCCTCGGTACCGAACTGAACAACGTACTGACCAACACCTCCTTCGGCGGCGCCAAGCTGCTCGTCGGCGGCACCATCGCTTCGGCCATGACGTTCCAGATCGGTTCGAGCACCAGTGAAAAAATGA
The DNA here is from genome assembly GCF_030846505.1 of Massilia pseudoviolaceinigra. NCBI lineage: Bacteria > Pseudomonadati > Pseudomonadota > Betaproteobacteria > Burkholderiales > Oxalobacteraceae > Massilia > Massilia pseudoviolaceinigra. The sequence continues at coordinate 58,799 of NZ_JAVCWL010000044.1, forward strand.
CCGTGGACATGTCCACCAGCATGGGCACCCTGGTCACCGACGTCACCGCCACGACCGCCAACTACACCACCCCGAACTCGGTTGGTACCGAACTGACCGCCGCCGGCACCGCCTCGACCACGATCGACAAGCTCTCGACCGCGATCGCCTCGATCGGCACCGTGCGTTCGTCCCTGGGCGCTTCGGCCAACCGCCTCGAACACGTCTACAACAACCTGTCGAACATCAGCACCAACAGCAAGGCCGCAACCGGCCGCATCATGGACGTCGACTTCGCCAGCGAAAGCTCGAAAATGACCACCAACCAGATGCTGCTGCAAGCCGGCACCGCCATGCTGAAACAGAGCAACAGCATGTCCTCGATGGTCATGTCGCTGCTGCAGTAATCCGCACTCAGCCATAGGAACCGCGCCCGGCTGAGCTAGCCGGGTTCCCCGGAAAGCCAGCCGTCCACCCGGCTGGTTTTTTTTCGTCCTCCCGCGCCGCGTGACCAGAGTGACAACACGCAAATTTATTTCGAATATATTTCCATGCGGCACTTAATGACCCGCATGAAAGTGTCGCCTTGTATTGATGAGAGCGCGACACCAGTGCGGCTCCGAGAAGCAACCACCCAACCCCAGGAGTTTGACCATGCTGAGCCTTCACACCAACAACGCTGCCCTGTCCGCGCAAAATTCGATCAACCGCACCCAGGGCAGCCTGTCGACCTCGATGACCCGCCTGTCGACCGGCTACCGCATCAATTCATCGATGGACGACGCCGCCGGCCTGCAGATCGCCACCCGCCTCAAAGCACAGACCAGCGGCATGGCCGTGGCGATGCGCAACACCCAGAATTCGACCTCGATGCTGCAGACCGCTGAAGGCGCGCTCGACGAAGTGAGCAACATGCTGGTGCGCATGAAGGATCTGGCCACGCAATCGGCCGATGCCTCCTCGACCGCGGCCGACAAGACCGCGATGCAATCGGAATACGATGCCCTCGGTACCGAACTGAACAACGTGCTGACCAACACGTCCTTCGGTGGCGCCAAGCTGCTCGTCGGCGGCACCATCGCCTCGGCCATGACGTTCCAGATCGGTTCGAGCACCAGTGAAAAAATGACTGTCAACATGAGTGCCAACATGGCCACCCTGGTGACCGACGTGACTGCCACGACCGCCAATTACGTTGCCCCGAACACGGTCGGCACCGAACTGACCGCCGCCGGCTCCGCCTCGACCACCATCGACAAGCTCTCCACCGCCATCGCCTCGATCGGCACCGTGCGC